>JBDTMC010000163.1:0-14936 GCA_039934475.1 Bryobacteraceae bacterium
ACGCCGCAGATTGACGGCCTGGCATCCGGAGGCACGGTCTTTTCAGAAGTGTCCGCGCAGACGCCGCTGACTCTGCCCTCGCATGCATCGCTGTTTACCTCAAGGCTTCCCCAATCGATTGGGATTAGTGATAACGGTGATCGGTTGCCGTCGAAGATACCGACCTTGGCCAGTATTTTGAAGGGCAAGGGCTATCGCACGGCGGCGTTTGTGGGAGCTTTTGTAATCGACCGCCGGTTCGGGTTGAACGAGGGTTTCGACGTCTATGAGAGCCCCTTCCAATTGCGCCAAGAGGGAGGGGTGGACCCGGGCGATATCAAGCGCGCCGGTTCCGATGTGATCGCATCGGCCACCCGGTGGCTGGATGACAACGCGGATAGCCAGTTCTTCCTTTTCGTTCACCTCTACGATCTGCATACGCCCCGGCCCCATGGAGGGACTTATGAGAGCGAGCTGAAACAGGTGGATGCCTCGGTGGGCGGGTTCCTGCGGTATCTTACCCGGAAGGGATTATATAGAAAGTCAATCGTAGTCTTTACTTCCGATCACGGCGAAGGACTCGGAGAACATGGCGAGTCCACCCATGGGTACTATCTCTACCAAAGCACGTTGCGAGTGCCGCTGGTGATTCACTGGCCAGACGGAATGCGCGGCGTGGGAGCCCGCGTGAACGTGCCTGTCAGTCTGCTGGATGTAACCCCGACAATTCTGGATTCCACAGGCAATTCGAGCGTCTCAGGCATGGTAGGACATAGCCTCAGAAATCCCGCCGCGGCGGCCGAAATCTATTCCGAGTCACACTATGCGAGCCGTCATTTTGGTTGTGCTGTCCTGAGGAGCTTGCGAGTTGGCAGGCACAAGTACATCGAGGCGCCGAACCCAGAGCTATACGATCTTTCGATCGACCCTGGTGAAAAGAACAACATCTTTGACCAGAACCGACGTATCGCCGGAGCACTCAAGGAGCGACTCTCGAGACTGCGGCGGCGGGCAACCAGTGGCACTCCTGTGTCCACGACTCCTTCCCCAGAAGTGATAGCGGCACTACGATCCCTCGGATACCTTTCGGGCGGCGGTTCCTCGAATAGCTCCGAAGGCGGTCCGGATCCAAAAACGCGGATTGCCGACTTTGAGCGGTACGGCGAAGCGCTGACGGATATGGACCGTCGTCCGGCAAAGGCACTGAAAGAACTGGAAGCATTGAGTCTAAAGCTGCCGGACGTTCCCGATTTGCGGATCGCACTAGGGCTTGGCCAGCAAAAGCAAGGACGTCACGCGGACGCCGCGGCGACCATTCGTCAAGCGTTGCAGCTGAATCCAAGCAACGCGCTGGCGCACTTCAACCTGGCCGTCAGCCTCTTCCGGTTACAGCAGCTCAATGAGGCGGCGAAAGAAGCCCAGGCTGCACTCGCCCTTGCCCCCTGGTACTCAAGAGCCGAGGAACTGATGGCAAACATCCGTTTCGCGCAGAAGGATTATGCCGGAGCACAGAGTAGTTTCGAGCGCCTGCTGGCGGCCGATCCGCAAAGCTTTGTCGCGCACTTCAACTTGGGCGTGCTGGCGGCCTCAGGAAAACAGTGGGAAAAGGCAGAGAATCACCTGAACTCCTGCTTGAAAATTAATCCCAACGCCGCGGAGGCGTATAACGCACTGGGTAGTGTCTACTTGCAGCAAGGTTATGTGGACAAGGCCCGGTCCGCCCTGGAGCGGGCGATTCGTCTAAAGCCCGATTTCGCTTGGGCACACTACAATCTTGGTCTGGCGTTCGAACGCGAGCAGCGGGTTCAAGAGGCTTTGCGTAATTATCGTCAGGCCCTTACCGCAGACCCACGATTTGCCGCGGCTCGTATCGCTCTGGAGCGGCTGGAAAAGGTAACGGAGTGAGGCTCATTTGGGGGTGCTTACCGTCGGATCTCCTCGAACGCCGACGGCATGCAGGAGACTCTCCTGATCCTCGATCTTCTTTTGGATTAAGCCACGGGCAATTTTCAATTCCCGTGTCGAATCTGCCGGGCGGTCGAGCTGCGCATAGATGCGGGCCAATTGGTAATGAACATTTCCTTGACTAGGATCGAGCCTGAGGGCCGATTCCAAACTATGAGCGGACTCCTGAATCCGGCCGACCTTCTCGAGGGCTTTCCCGTGATCGAGGTGAGCCCGGATATTCAAGGGATCTTCGCGTAGAACTTCCTCAATGACAGGTAACGCCTGTTCGAAGCGCCCGTCCTTCACGCGAGAGTTGGCGAGGTAGAATCGGGCCTCCCGAAAGGCGGAATCGATTCGCAAGGCATGCAGGAACTCCGATTCCGCCAGCGAATAGCGCTGGGTCTTCCAGTACATGAAACCCAACGAGAAGCGCACGACTGCATCGTTGGGCTGCTGTTTGCGAGCCAATTCAAATTCTGTCACGGCTTTGTCGTAGTCGGCCAGACCATCGTAAGCCTGACCTCGAAGAATGTGGACCCACGGAGAATCAGGATCAAGCCCCAGCAGGAGATCGAATGTGGACAAAGCCTTCTGATACAGGCCTGCCTGTAAGTAAGACCGCTCCAAAAGGTACAGCGTGCCGATATCGTCGCGGCGCAAGTCTGCAGCCTTCTCAAGGTGTGGAATGGCGGCAGCATACTTGTCCTGTGCCACAAGTGAAACTGCCAATAATTCCCGACTGGTAAAATCAGCGGGTTGCACCGATGCAGCAATCTCCAGCGCAGCGGCAGCAGCTACGAAGTCATGCCGCTTCACGCAGGCGATGCCGAGATTGAGATTTGTGGCGAAATCACGGGGAGCAATCGACAACGCGCGACGATAGGCCTGGATGCCCTCATCGAAGAGATTCTGATTGACGTAGATGGCTCCGATGCGATTTAAGGCGGCTATGGATAGAGAGTCCAGTTTGAGGATTTCTTGATACCCTTCGATCGCCTCCCGCCAGTGGCCGTCCCGCTCGAAGCTCTCCGCTTTGATCACCAATGAGTCAATGGCATCCTGTGCAAGCGGAAGTGCGTGTGCTACGCAGGTAACGGCCACCGCGATCAGAATCAACCGATAAGAAGCACGAGGAATCAAGGTAGCGCCAAGTCATTTTAGCAAGCGGAGCAGGCTGAGGAAAGAGAGGCAGCCCGAGCCACATGCATCGGCTCTGGCCCACATGCGAGCGCCATAACAGCCTGATAGGAGCAAGAGGGCCATTGTTTCCGAACTTTCGCAATCTGGCCATTACCCTTCCCCTTGCGGCAACCCGACTGGGGGATGTGGCCGAGACCCGAGGAGAGAAGCGAAGAGTTCTGTCGATCTGGTGCCTTTACCCGAAACAAAAGCATTACCTACGGCTTCCATGTAAGTGAGAAATCCGGATCTCACCGGGTTGCCCAACCTCTTCCGCACATGGGTGTATGCTAACGAAGGTCCGGAATTAGCTCTGGGATGCAGTTACGGCATCCCGGAAAAAAGGAACCGCCATGTTACCTAAGTCAACCCTAAGTCTCCTAGTACTCTCGGTCCTCCTCGTCCCGGCCTGCATTCAGGCCGGCGACAAATTGCCCGCACCCACGGCATGTGATCCGACGTTTGATCCCAACGGATCGTTCCTCTCGAATTTTGCCAAACCGAATAGCTGCTACCGGATTTCCATGTCCGCCGGCGCGGGCGGCGGACTCGGCGGAGACCTTAACGCGGTCTACAACGTGGCCTTCTTCAAGCGCAATCCAAATTATGAGCTCATCGTTCTGGGGATGTTCCCGGAAGCGCGATTTATGGGTTTGACGGCTTACGATGACCACTGGGTATCTGCCGCGGCGATCAATGATCGCGACATCGTCCCGTTGACCAGCAACATGCAAAACCCGTACACTCCCAGCGCCACCTATCTCGACAACCAGAAGTATGCGGCGGTGGTCAGCTTTGGGGGTGCACAGCCGACTACGATTTCGCCGGGCTGTGGATTCAACGGTATCAATCTCCGCTCCAACATCATGACGGTGACTGACCGGCATACTGTCCCGACCTGGACCGGTTACCCCGGACTGCCGAGAAACTTTCCGCCCCATCAGACTGGGCTCACGGATGCCGGCTCCGTCTACGTGCGTGCGTACCTTCCGTCGGCAACGACCTCTACTGCTTCGGTGCGGCCGATTATTATCGTCCGCGACCTGTCCAACGGATGCGCGGTAACGGCGGACGATGCGCAGAATGCGCTGCAACTGGTGAATGTCACGGACATCGAGGTTTTCAATCCGTGGATGAGCGTGGATCAGATTAACCGTCACTTCTATTTCCAGACGAGTATGGTTTCGCGCTTCTGCTACGGCGTCGACCCTCTGAGTTCGTTGCGCTGGTTCCGTGGCGGCGAATACACGGCGGGAGACAATCCGGTAACGAGTTACTCGAATGGCCAATTGAAGGCGTCAACCGTCAGCCAGCTCATTGGCGACCCGCAGGGGTTGTATATGCGGGTCCGGTTCCGGGCACCGACGACGCCACAGTATCCTTGTCCGGGGTGCCTCTTCGACGATTCGGAGGACCTGCGCTATTGGAGTTTGTCATTCCAAACGCAAGGCACGACGTTTGCCAGTCTGTCAGACGATAAGTTAGTGAAGGACGCTCAGGGCTATGTCACCTTGATTGTGAATCTAAACCCTAACTCCCCGCAGCCGGCGCAGGTGACCACCGCGAACGGGTACACGTATCTGAATCTGTCGGCGGCGCCGGCGATAGAAACGCTCTCCTCGCTGGCGCTGCGGCAGATGCTTCCGTCGAGCACTTACCAACGTTGTGCGTCGAACCAGATCCCTTACTCGACGACGGAGTATAACGATCAAGGCGGCCTGATGGGCGAGTATGTTCCGGCGGTGGATTTTCGGCGGGCCAACCAGCTACCGGCCATCGCCGACCATGTGGACCAGGGCGACACGTGCGGTTTGCAGTCGACCACCGGAGCGCAACCGTGTTCGATCGCTCCTTAGCGCATCCGAAATTGCATATTCAGGTGCTGCCAGGCGCGGCGTAGGCTCCGAGAGAAGGATCGGCTTTCCTTCTCTTCGGCTGCTGCTGGTGGGTTTCGCTAGCAAGGCTCCACGCCAGCGAAGAACGCGTCTCAGTGAATTGGGTAGAGTCCGTCGAGAACGCCGTTCAGATTGCGATCGATTCCCATGCGTACTCCCGTGCCCGCGGGCACGCCCATTAATGTCAGGGTGTCGCCGGCTTGCAGATAACCGAGTAGCTGCGTGTGCGTAAACGGTCCAAGGCCGGGGAGGTCAGGGAGATAGTTGTTCGAGCCGGGTTGATAGACCAACCCGTGGACGGTTCCTCCAACGGTACCCTTCACGACGAGGTCGATCTTTGAAGCAGCAGCCTGGCTCTCGAGTACGCTCCAGTCCGACGCGCCGGCGCCGGCCGACGATGCGGTGAGTGTTCGCGTATACCCGGTGGCTGGCGGCATGCCTGTATCGAAGCACATCAGGAAGGCACGGAGGTTGCGCTTACGCACAGGGTCGTTGGCGAATACACCGAAGCGAGCGTTGCTGAGGAACGCGACGAGTCCGTACGCTTCCCCATCGTGCAACTCGCCAAACCCGGACATGGTCTGGTTAGATGGATCGCGAACTCCGGTGTTGGTGAAGAAGACCTTCTGATATTCATTGCGTAGTTGCGGGACCTTGAACGGCTGGGGCAGGTTTTGGTCGAAGAGCTGCAGACTGCTACCCGGACCGGGATCGGCGGTGTGGCAGTTGCCGCATTTATTGCCGGGATTGTACTCCTCATTGTGAAAGGTGTTGAAGCCGGCGGTGGGATCGCCGTTCTGGATCGAGGGAGGTAGCGTGTCGTCGAGGTTGCGATAGGGATTCGGCATGAAACGGATGGTCATCACGAAATCGTTGTACGCCTGCATGTCGGGATCGGAGAGCGGCGTGCCGGCCATGAGGCTGGCGAAGGCGGGATTGAACGCCTGGAAATTTGCGCGATCGCCGCGCCAATGAAACGGCGCCAGACCGGACAACCCGCGCAGTGTCTGCGTGGTCATTGGACCCTTCATCGGGTGGAGGTTAAACGTCTGACCGCCCGAGACGACGGACGCCATGTTCCCGCCCGGGTCGCCGAGATCCCAAGCGATCATGTCCATGTCGGCGTCGACGTGGCATCCGGCGCAAGCGGCGCTCCCGTTCCCTGAGAGCCGGGCGTCATAGAGGAAGCCACGGCCATCGCGAATTACCTGGGGCGTGGGATCGAACGATCCGGCGGGGATCTCGCCAATTACCTTGCGCTGGCCCGTGTTGACAATGGAGATGGTGTTGCTGATGCGGTTTAGCGCATAGAGCCGCTGTGATCCGCCCTTGAGAGCGAGGCCGCGCGGGCCGCGTTTATGGCGAGGATCGACGATCGTCGGGGAACCGGAGAGTTCGATCCGCGCGGTGATCGCGCCGTTGGTGTCCACCAAAGCGATGCGGTCGGTGCCAAACGATGCGACGTACATGAACTGCCCGCTGGGGTCGAAGATCGCGGCGGTGGGTTGGGAGACGGCGGTGGCGAGCGATGGGGTTGGATTCAGATCGATTGGTGTGACGGTCCCCAGGCTGTCAATCTTCGTAATGCGACTGTTGATGAACTTGCCGTTGAGATTGGGCTCGAAATGGACGAGGTTATTGGCATCGGTGTTAGTGACGAAGATGTCCCCGGTGCTGGGGCGGATGGCGAGGCCAAAGTTCAACGTGCCGACTCGCGAGAAGTAGCGAGAGACGGCGAGGGTGGCGACATCGATTTCGGCGACATCGTTGTCGGGTATCGTGTAAGGGATGGCGCTCGCCCAACTGGGGTCGGCGGCGTCAATGATCAGTCCCGTGGGAGGAGGCGGGGGCAGCGCGGGATTCGTCGGTGGAGACTGTGGCGGCGCGGACGCGAAGGGGACGACGGTGGTGCGGTTGCCGGAGAGGCCGAACGCGACATAGACCTTGGTGCCCCCGGCATTCACGGCCAGGGACCGCGGATAGAGGCCAAATAGGGGAATGGTTTTGACCAGCGCGTGACTGGCGGCGTTGTAGACGCGAACCTGATTGCTCCGGGCGACCGTGACGAAGGCCTTGGCGCCGACGAAGACCACGTCGGCGGGCTCATCTTTGACGTAGATGGTGTCGGTGACGATTCCTTTCGAGACAGAAACCACGCTGATGCTGTCCGATTCCTGATTGACCACCCAGACCTCGTCGTTGGTGCGGGGATTGACCGAAACGGGCTCAATGCCGACTGGAATCTCGGCGATCAACGATGGGTTTGACGGATCGGTGAGGCTGAAGACGGACAGTCGTGCGTCCGGCGTATTGACCGCGAACAGGCGCGTGCCATCCCGCGAAAGTCGGATGGGCGAAGTTTGCGCGCCTTCGAAATTGACGTAGGCCGACAGGCCGACCTGGGCGAATGCTGTCGGCGCCAGACAAAATAGGGCGAGTACCAGTGCGAGTCTCTGCATGATGTCTCCCAGACGTGCGTATGCCTAGGGTAGCCCAAGGCGAGGAGGGGATGGCGTCATGGTTCACGGTACATTTGCGCGACGTGCCGCATGCCAGTGGAGCGATTGACTTGCGCGCGGTTGACCGCCTGGACTTTCGGATTTGAATTTAGCTCAAATTGGCTAAAATCTGCGCACCCGATGGTTAGCAGCCTCGCACGCGAAGCGATTCAAAGGAATGCAATCGCTCTTCTTCTCAATCGAATCTGCTAATCTCGACGGTAATTGCGAGGCTCACGTCAGATATCGACCAACGCTGGCAAGACGGGCGCTTGCGGTTCTTTGGACTAAGTTTCACGGGGAGTATCGACCCCGACGCTTTCGCAGTCTCTGAAGGTGGGCGCCACCATCAAGAACCGGTTAGGCGACTCGAAAAGGCGGGGAGGAGAGGCTAGCCGGCACGAGTTGCGTCTGTGGCACCTATCTTTGGGCTTGGCTGGCTGGGGAATCGTCATTGAATCCGACGAGAGCTTGACGCAGGCCACGTCACGGGCCATGGAAATCAGATGCGGGGAGCTCCAGGACAATCCGACGTAGGCGCTCATTCTATGACCGCCCTTAGCAGTGCTTGCACGAGTTCGTATGCCCTCCTTGCGTATTGCTCGTCTTGTTCGGGATCCTGTGAATCGTGGAACGCTGCGAGCTGTTTTGGACCGAAGTGGCCCACGGTTTCGAACTTCTTACGGAGGATCTTGATCGCTTCGGCGACCAGAGGCTCCTCATGGCGGAGACGCCATTCCTTCCCGAGTGCGTCGATCCCTCCGGGATACTCTCCGATGCAATAGCATAGATCGTAGACGTCTTTGGGCTTGTCACGACCTCGGATGGCGTGGGCCTTCATGATAATAAAGTTAGACAGCGACGACACACGCAGGTGTACCCGGTTCTCCGCGCCCGTGATCATTTTGCCGGTGATCTCTGTATCAACGGGGGTCTGAAAGGCCGCCTTACACGCGGGGAACTGCAGTACCCGGAAGCCTTCCACTAACTTGGGATGGTTCTTCTGCATCTTGACTTCGGAGGGAGCAAGGAACTCCACGTCGACTCGTACAGGCGCTTCACCGTCGTCCAGGACAACCTGTGTGACCAGCTGGAATAGCTTGTCTCCCTTGTGGTACCGGTTCGTATCGAGCAACAGCTTCAGGAGTTCCGCGTAGCGGCCGTCGTTGAGCTTTTCAGCGTCGAGTGCCAGATCGACGTCAATGCTACCGACGTGCTTTGGCTCGGCTTCTGGAACAAGAAGGTCGGGTACCCACCCACCGACCACTACAATGCAGTCGTGAAATGACGCCAGCACCTGGCCAATATCCACAAGAACCCGATGTGCAGCTTCTACCTGCCTACGGGAGTAGTCGCCCTCAAAGCGCGGTTCAGGGTTCATTTCTGGCCACCAACCAGGCAGGCTTCAGTCGTTGGTGCAGGACTGCGTCCGCCGCCTCCTCGCCGCGGCCACCCGCATTTACTAGGTCGACATAGGTTTGGACTGGATTCGTGCAGGGCAACCGGTCCCGGCCGACGTCCAGGTTGTAGAAGACGCCGCTATCGTTCGGGATCAGAATGAGGAGGTTCTCGCCCGAATCGACTGGTTTTGCGTCGATCATCTCCCGGAAGTCCGGCTCCACCTCTCCGGCTAGGTACAGCCAAGTCCGTGGCTGACGAACGTACGGCGCCTGGATGTCAGCGGCGGAAAACACAGCGTATACAACTCGACCGGTCGCTCTGGCCTCGAGAGAACGCAACTTCTCCCCGAGGGCACGACCTTGAAGCAGAGTAAAATAGCGACGCCGGAGAGAAGCATCAAACCTCCACGCCTGACGCCATGCCTGCAGCAGTCCCTCATAGTCGCGGACCCGAAATCCACGCGTGGGTAACGTTTCAAGAAAAGCTTGCTCGCGGAGATGCTGCACCACCTTATTGACCAGAGCCAGGCTTGGCGCAGTCACTTCCGGCGTCAATGCAGCGAAGTGATTGACGATGTCGCGCTGCGTCCAGCGCCTCCCCGCGTTCTCTGGCGCGAGCAACGCCCGAATGACACGTCCGGCTTCGGGGCTGCCGAGGTTTGCACGGGAAGTCCGTTCGGCTCGTACGGGCTCGTTCCCGGATCTTTCGATCAGTAGGAATCCGGGGATCTCCAGTCGGCAATTGCCAGCGAGGTCGAACCAACCCCAGCCGTCCTTCTCACATAGCGCCGCCATTCTCGGTGACACGAATGGCATACCTAGGACGCGCGCTGTGGTCTCGCGGGAGGCTCCTATGCACGGGCGCCCCGCCAACAGTGGGAACTGACTTGGCTGGAAATGGAGCTTGCACTCTACACAGAGCAGAGCGCGGCGGCCGTCTGTCAGAGAGCCGGTCGCGATCAGGTCCCATGCAGTATCCCTTTGCATAGTGTCGCCGGGCTGCACTGCCCAGTCCGTGAGCCACCTCACACGCGCCAGAATTGTACGTAGAACTTCTGCAAGGCGAAATTCCAGATCAACGGCGCTAATCCCTGGTTTGTTCACGATACGACCCATGTTCTCGACATCGTGAACATAGCATATATCGTGTACATTGTAAAGGCACTGGATTGCTTGTTCGCGTTATCGATGATGTTCGCGATACTGTGAATGTGGACTCTATTGTGAACATTTAGCGCAAGTTTACCGCGCACTGTTGGAAAACCAGCAAGTACCAATGGTTCAAGAAGATAGGACGGCATCTTCGGACCCATTCACGTCGGGAATCGGAGGTCGAGCCACCAGCCGTCAACGAGATACGAGATTTCAGGTTGTCCGGAAGGGTCTCAAATTGTCCAACTTTGTTCCCAGATCGGACAAGGACCGCTTATATCAGATCCCGTGGAGACTCAAGGTGCCAGCACAAAGGCACGCAATGGCGTGAAGCTGTTCGATGGATTGATACGTAGGCCGGTTGCTGTGATCAACACCCCATCCGAGTTCTGACCGTGGATCAAGAGCGTACCTTGAATGCCTGTCGTTTCCGGTGCGATCACGTGAAGAGTCAAAATCTGCGAAGCTAAACCCGACAATTGGATATTAACTGATCGTAGAATCAAGTTCCTGGTGTCCACAATATCAATCGTTACCTGACTCAGAAACGTATTTTCGTTCACAAGGTACAAGGCGGTAGTCATCCCGTTTCTACCATCGAAAAGCATAGACTGAATTGCATATGGTCTCTCCAACGGGAAGACAGATTCAAAATCAGGACGTGTGGCGTTGCGGTTTCGGAGAGCGACCTCGCCGTAAATTCCAGGCGTTCCGCATCCTGCTGCGGAGCACGCCACAAATGCATGGCCAAACAGCGTGTCACTGCCGCCAAAGAATGTCAACTCAAGTAAACTGCCCGGGTCCATCGAGAAACTGAACCCCACGTCCGTGATAATACTTCCACCAGTTATCTGGAACGTTGCCGGCAATGGATTGCCTAAGTTATCGAGGAAATAGACATCCGTCGGCGGTACCAAGTTCCTTCCTCGATTGGTGAGACGAATGGTCGAGGTCCACTCGCCCCCAATAATTAGCTGTGGTACGACGTATTCATAGCCTTGCAATTGCACCGCGTCTCGATATGGGCGCGTCCGCTTCTCTATAGCTGCGCGGAAGGACTCTCGCCCCATCGCTAACGGCCTTATGTTTTGGCCCATTGTCATGCTGGAACTTCCAGTTAGAACCAAGGCGACGGCCATTCGTCGTACTAAAGCTGCTGTGTTCATGTTTCTCCTCCAACGTATTCAATGGACTCCGCGCTGCGTGCCAGTCAGTCAAGGTAAGGGCAGACGAACGCCCAAGGCCAATTGGCAGCAGCACCTAACCCTAACAATCCCATCTTTCTTTAGGCCCCAGCAGCCCCGTAGGACACTCGCTGGACGGTTTGCTAAGGCCCACGCACCTCTTGGGTGTCTGCGATGGATACTAGCGCATTCCATTCGCGGGCCGGCGATCCCCTCTGCACAACCTGCACACGAAATCACTGTTTTATGCACTACCGCCCCTGCCCTCGCCCCCCCAGGGGCACGATTCCCAGTGCAACCAGACCCAGTGCCGTCAAGACCATCGTCAAGTCATTGCTTGCCGGTGCAGCGTAAGAGCCAGCGCCTGTGGCCTGGATGTACCCGGTTATTCCAATAGCGTCAGCCTTTAGGACACCAGTTCCACTGATGAGCATTAGGGCCACAGCCATAGCCAAGGGATTTGGTTTAAGCATCAAATGCCTCCGGCTAGTCCATAAAGCGTAGCGCTCACTTCTAAAAAGGGTGTGCACAGATGGAAGACTGATGCAATTCACTGGCCCAATAGACACAGGCGGCACACACGACGAAGATACCCTGCCCAAAGCTGCAGGTTTGGAGAGCCACTACAGCCGTAACGCTGCCCATACTCGCACTAGTGCTTGATTCTAAGGGTCTTTCACCAGGAACTCGGTGGTTTTTCCAGCCCCGTTCCAATTGCTCCTGCCGGACTTCCACCGGAACTACCTGCCTACGCACAACTCCTGCGCACGAAATCCCTTTCCAAGACTACTACGTTGGCGTCGTTCTGCTCCCACCTTCCAGGGCGAGAAATCGGAGTGCCTCTGTTCTTGCGACGATCTAAAGCGACTATGCGCTGTGCAGCGTGTGCGGCCTATCTCTGGGACTACACGAAAGCATCGGCTCACTACGCGGCGACGTTTGCGGTTCTCAATGCAATGACGCGTGGGGATTCTTTCACTGTCAGTGATGCTTACCAGAAGCAGTCAGGGGAAGTGAACCAGGCGCGGCTCGGTGCGAAGATGCTGGTCGATGTCTCCGATGTCACCGTCAATGAGTATCAGATTCGGCGTCTCAAGGAAGAAGCTGCTCCAAAGTCGATACATGAAGAAGTGGGGTTCTTGCTCCGACTACTGGGTGAGCGAGGTGACGCCATACGGGCCAAGTTGAAACGTGCGAAGGGCTTAAAGCTAAAGGCTGGCCCAATCGTTGGGAAGGCTTACTCTGCCAACCAGAAGGCCGAACTCCTCAAGGCTGCCGTGCCGGCAAGTACGAAGGGCCAGAAGGCGCAGAAGGGCAGAAGATCCCTCAATATTCCGGCAGCAATCGTGCTGGCGCTCAACGCAGGGCTCCGCGATGCGGAGATTCGCAACCTGACTTGGGCACAGATTGATTTCGAGAAGCGTCTGCTTACGGTCGGCAGAGCGAAGACTGAAGCGGGCGAAGGTCGCATAGTCCCACTCAATGACTCGCTGATGGCTGCGCTCCTGGATCATTCTCGCTGGTTCACTAACAAGTTCGGCATCATGAAACCGGACTGGTACTTGTTCCCTGGACGAGTAGGCAAGCCCGCAGCAGGGCAGAAGCGTCCGCTCGATCCCACACGGGCAATTACGTCGCTCAAGACCGCTTGGCGCAACGTGAGGCTCAGGCTGGCATCACCGGGCGATTCCACGAAACGCGGCATACCCTAATCACGGAACTCGCCGAGAGTGGTGCTGGAGGCCAGACGATCTTGGACATCGCGGGGCACGTCTCTCGGCAGATGCTATCGCGGTAGTCCCACATCCGCATGGAAGCGAAGCGAACGGCCCTAGACGCTGTTAGATCGAAGCCGAGGCCGGTTCCTGCCAGTGGGTTATCGCGGTAGGGCACAACTAGGGCACAAGTCCAGGAACTCTAACGAGTAGGGCACAAAATTGGGCACAGTCGGGAAGAGTTTTAAAACCGGAAGGAGCTAATCTATTGAAAAGATTGGCTCCCCAAGTCAAACAAAGGGTATTTGACGGTGCGGAGACACTGGCAAAATAATTGATTCTAAATGGGCTACTCAAATTCGCCCATCCGCCCTCTCTGGTTCGGGAGGCCGCTGTTGGCTGCCAATGGCCACTGCGAAATTCAGAGTGAGGTGCCGTACTCGCGCTAAGCATCTGGAATCGAAGACGATATCGCCCGGCTCGTCCACCCTCTGGTTAGCGGATTTTGGCAAGTGAACGGGCTGGTTGACAACCCGCAGACGTGGGCAAATTTCACAACGAGCGCAGAGACCAGAGAGAGACGTGCTGGTCCACGTGACGCCGCGGCCGCCGCAACGATTGGCTTCGGAACGTTCATGTCCCAGACCTGCGGTCGGAAACCGATTCACTGTTCTTTAGGGCCGAACCGGTCCAGGGTTGCCTTCAACAACGCCGGGGAGTATCTGAAGTTCGTCTTTCGGAGCAGATCCAGTGCCTCGATTAGGTCAACGCGTCCTCGTGTTGCAGCTTCGCCGACCACGCCCAGCGTGCCAGTCACATGCAGCCCACGGTCGGCGGCAACGCGGCGAGCAGACTTCTCATCGAGGAGAATTATGTCGGCTTTGACCAGTTCAGCGAGCAGGATGGCATTTTGCTCGCCCGCCTGCAGCTTCTCCATGCCCACCATCGGGCCGGATGGATTGTCATGGACGGAGATCCATGATGGAAGGCTCGCCGCCCAGGCGCGGACATTTTCCGGAGCATCTTCATGGAGCAACTCAGCCACAACAGCTCGAGGCACGAGCACACTGCTGAAGCGTTCGCGAAGCAGATCCACCTTGCCGATTAGGATGAGATAGCAAACCGGAGAGGTGTCGGAAACAGCAATCATTGCCGGGATGCGTCGCGGATCGCGGCGATGTCCCGATCAAGATCGTCCATCGTGTAGTCGTGATAAGCTTCGGCGCGGTGAAGAAACGACTCCGTATCCCACCGGGAATGGAGGCCAAGCATCTCCTGCACCTGCGCCGGCGTGATCGCCCCGGATCTATACGTCTCTATGGCGACCGCTTCGAGGACGGCACGCGTAACGTCGGCGCCCTTCGCCATCAGCGCGCGGCCGACGTCATCGGGGATTTGGATGGCAACGTTCATTCTCAATTCCTTTCCGCCGAGTCCTTCTTCGGGCGGCCGTAAAGGTAGTGATCGTGTTGATCGGCCAAATCGGTCGGCAGAGCATCGCTATCAATCAAATTTGCCGCGATCCAAGCCAACGCCGATCCCTCGAACCTTCCGTCACAATTCGCATCGGCCATCACAATCGAACCTCGCCTTCAGTATCGCAAGATCCTTCCCATCATCCAAGGCGCCGGGCACGCCGGCCTGGGCACCCAACCAGGTCCGTCGAAATCGGTGCAGCGAAAACGGTTGTTGGCCAGTCGGCAAAATCGCGCCGGTCCGAAACCTAGCCGGACAGGTTAGCGCGCTGCGGCGTATATAGTCTTCGACAGCCGAGTCGCACCGGTTTCGCAGCCAATCCGGCATGGGGTGGACAACCCTCCGGGCCCTGTTAACCATCCCGCCGGGCGTGGGCAGTTTTGGGAATTCACTGGAAGTGATTGATTCCGTTTGCCTTGCTCAAGTTGCCCGCAGGAAATCCCCAAGTCAAACAAGGGGTATTTGACGGTGCGGAGACACTGGCAAAATAATTGATTCTAAATGGGCTACT
>JBDTMC010000164.1:0-14799 GCA_039934475.1 Bryobacteraceae bacterium
TGAAAGTTCCAAATTCTCCATCCTTCGCCGAAGAATTGGCGTCATGGGAGTACTCCTTCACCATTGCAACGAAGTCGGCTCCGGCACGTAATTTCTTCACTAATTCCTTCGCTAGTTCCAGCGTCGCCGGCTCCGTTAAGACCTTTTTCGCCTTCGGATCCTTTTGTGGCGGCGGCGCGGGACTGAATGCCAGGTAAATCGCGCGGATCTTCACCGAATTGAAATTCTCCTTGTTGCCGTCGTAGTACTTCTCAATCTCCTCTTTGCTCACGGGAAGGTGCGTATATTGACTGTCGATGGCTGCTTGCGACAGAATCTGCATCCGGCTGTACTCCAGGCGCTGTTTGAAGGGCGCGGTCTTCTCCAACCCGTCCTTCTCTGCCGCCTTTGTCAGTGAAATCAACACGCCGTATCGCTCCAGGAACGTCTTCGGGTCGGCCTTCATGTTCTGCTTCAGTTCTTCGAAGGATTCTCCGAGAGCGTTCATCTCTTCTACCGTAAATTTCCTTCCGTCCACCGTTGCCACAACATCGTTCGGACGGAGTACCGTAATTGGTACACCCGGTCCATTCACCCCCGGCATTGTCGCTGCCTTCGGCGCGGGCGTCTGAGTCTGGGCCGCAGCTATGGCAGCGAAACCGAGAGTGCAAAATAAATAAAACTTCATGCGGGAGAAATCCTTAGGGTGGGTTTGTTCTCCCAAATTTTAACATTCCATGTTCAGGTCGGTTACCTATATAAGGCGGTAACGGGGTGTGAAACAGGACACAGTTTTAAGAAGAAGTTTGAAAAAAGTTTACAAGACCGGCAGAGGCCCGAAAACGGGCGCCGCCATTTGCGAGGCGTCTTCGAGGTTGCAGTACGGGTCCTTGCCCGCTCCATAGTGGAGGGTGGCCCCCTCCGGCAGCTTCCCGCCGTAATAGAGCAAAACCGCCGAAGCGTCCAGCGGATCCACTATTGCCTTATAGATCGCCGGGAACAGTTCGCCGGCTGCGGTGTGGATTGTGAAACCCCACACTCGTCCTGGCGCCTGCAAGGCGCCGTTGACTTCGCTATAAGTAACGCGAATCAAACCTTCGCCCGCCGTCTTGGCCTCCACTGGCCGCGGACCCCTCTTCACGCCACTGCACGCGGCCACGTTGGGAAACAGATCGTGGCAAGCCAGCCCCGCGAAGTTCTTGCCCAGCCGTTTTTGGTCCGCCGTGCTCACATGGATTCCGTCGTCCAATGCGGTATTGATGGCTGCCACCATGCCGCCCCGTCCCAAACGGCTTTCCGCCAGCCTCTGGGATTCTTGAACCGAATTCCATTCAACCGCGTTCGAAACGCTGACGTGCCGTCCCAACTGCACGTAGTAGAACGGTAGATCCGGCTGCCCGAAGTCCTCGCGGAAGCTAGCCACCAACTTCTCGAACTTCGTCAGAAATACCGGCGCCTCCTTCGGGTTGGCGTCAGACTCTCCCTGATACCATAGGATCCCCTTCGCCTTCCCGCCAATCACCTGGACCCGGCGCACCGTCGCCCCATAGAGAGAATCCCCAGCTTTGTCCTTCAACTCCGGGCTCCACTGATCCATCGATGTGCCGCCATGGGCGCAGGGGATCAGTCCCACCGGCACACCCGTCAGGCGCAGCATCTCCACAGCAAATGGCAGCCCCAACCCCGCACCCTTCTTCCTCTTGGCGATGTACTCCGCCAGTTTCTCGCCTTCCAGCCGTTCCTGCTGCTGGGTCTCAGGATTCACTCGCCAATGCACACGGTCCACCGCATCCGGCAGGCTGTGCAGCGGCTCCTGGGCAATGCCCCAGCGGTCCGATTGATTGAAGCTGTGGATGAGCGGGTTCGGAGCCTCGACGCCGGCCAGATTTCCGACACCTTCCATATTCGATTGCCCGGCCAGAATCCAAAGGTCGCCGACAAGCAGGTCGTCGATCGCCGCGGTCGCCGAGCCGGATCGCAACTCCAGCCGGTACGGCCCACCCGTGGCGAGGTTGATGGAACCTGTCCAACCCGTTCCCTCCACTTTGCCGATCTGCTTCCATCCGGAGCCGCCTTTTTTGGCGACCACCCGCGCCTCCACCGCCTTCCCATCTGCCGTCCCTTGCAGGGTGATGGCCGCCCGGTCCTGTGCATCGCGCTGGAAAACCTGATGATCCAAGGCACCCGAGGTCACGGTCAGCATCTGCGCCAGTCCAAGGACTGGTAGCAGTAAAGCGGTAAGCACACTTCGCATCGGAATCTCCTGAGAATGAGATTCTACCGTTTTTCGGTCCGCTCCGAGCGCGCCGCCGCTTCCGAACGGTGCTGCAGGCCCGCCCGTCGCAAGCCCGCTGTGGATTTGGCTTTCCCGGCCGCTGATACTTCGATTTTGTTCACCACCGTCAGCGCCCCGGCAGACTTCGCCATCCGTGTCGCCGACGCTTTATGCTGCACCACGTCCGTCTTGCCCGAAATGGTGACGCTGGTTCCTTGCACGTGGATCTGGAAGTGGTCGTCAGCCGACTTCGACCGCGCCAGCCGCGTCACAATCTCATCGCGCAGCCCGTTGTCACGCAACTGTGGCTTTGTCTTTCCCGACGTGGCCGGCGCCGCCGCGCCCATTGCCAGACCGAAAGCCGCCAACACACACACTGCGGCCGCTCGAATCGCAACTCTTCTCATGCTGAGTAAGTGACTAAACCGGACAAATTTCTCCCGATGTATAATCTGCTCATGCCAACTTCTGGTATTCCCCGCAGAACGTTCCTGCGCACCACGGGAGGAAGCGCCATGGCCATGACCGCGGCCTCCTATTCGAATGTCCTAGGCGCCAACGATAGGGTGCAACTCGGAGTCATCGGGCCCGGCGACCGCGGACGCCACGTCATGGGGCTCTTCCAGGAAGTGTCCACAGTCCACGTTGCGGCCGTCTGCGACGTCTACGCCAATGCCATCGACCTCGCCAAGCAGAAAGCCCCCGACGCCCGGAGCTTCAACGATCACCGCAAACTTTTGGAGATGAAGGAACTCGATGCCGTCCTCATCGCCACTCCCGACCACTGGCACGCCACCTGTGCGATCGATGCCCTCAACGCCGGCAAAGACGTGTACGTGGAAAAGCCCCTCACCCTGAAAATCGAAGAGGGTCAGGAAATCGTGAAGGCCGCGCGCGTCAACAACCGCATCTGCCAGGTTGGCATGCAGCAGCGCAGCGGTGCCCACTACATTCTTGCCCGCGACCAGTACATCAAGAAACTCGGCAAAATCACCCTTGCCCGTACCTGGTGGCACGGCAACGGCTATCACCTCCGCAAAGCTCCCGCGTCTCTGCAGACCAAGCCCAGCAACCTCGACTGGGCCCGCTTCCTCGGTCCCGTCCGCTGGCGCGACTACGATCCCCAGCAGTACTTCAACTGGCGCGCCTACCTCGACTTCGGCGGTGGCCAAGTGACAGATCTCTTCACTCACTGGATCGACGTTGTCCACATGTTTATGGGAACGGACATCCCCATCGCGGCAGTCGCTTCTGGTGGCGTCTACGCCTACAAGGATGGCCGCACGGCTCCGGATACTATCAACGTCCTCCTGGAATATCCAGGTGACTACACCGCGACGTTCGAAGCGACTCTTGTCCCCGGCATCAAAGGGGAGGCAGTCGAAATGTGCGGCACTGAAGGCCGCCTCTGGATCAGCCGTTCGAAATTCGAGTATTGGCCCAAAGGCGCCACGCAGCCTGAAGTCGTCGATGGTCCCAAAGGCTACGACTTCACTCTCGACCACGTGAAGAACTTCCTCGAATGCTGCCAGTCGCGGCAACTTCCCCATGCCGATGTCTTGATCGGCCACCGCTCCGCGCAGGCTTCCCACTTAGGCAACATCGCCTACGTCCAAAAGCGTCGCCTCAAGTTCGACCCGATCCGCGAAGAGATCCTGCCGCTCTAACTGCGAAGAAAGCGGGCCGGCCCCTCCCCGGCCCGCGTCCTCAGCCCGAACTACGCCGCGCCAACCATCGCCGTCAGTTGCATAGCCACCGATTTCACTGTTTCCGTCTGTGCGTTCAACTCTTCCGCTGCGGCAGCGCTTTCCTCGGCGGTCGCAGCCGATGCCTGTGTCACCTGCTCCATTTGCGTGATGGCCCGCCGGATCTCGTCGAGCCCCCGTGCCTGCTCCTCGCTGCCCACGCTCACTTCGTCCACCATAATCTTCACTCGTGTGGACTCTTCTGCCACGCCTTGAAGCGCGGCCGACACACCATCCACTTTCGATTTGCCATCGCGCGATTTAGCCATCGACTCTTCAATCAGTTCCGAGGTGTCCCGTGCCGCCTGCGCGCAGCGCTGTGCCAGGTTTCGTACTTCGTCCGCGACGACTGCAAACCCCAATCCAGCCTGCCCGGCACGGGCCGCTTCTACGGCTGCGTTCAGTGCCAGGATGTTGGTCTGGAAAGCGATGCCATCGATCACCTGAATGATCTTCGATATCTTCTCGCTTTGGACGTTGATCTCGTTCATTGCCCCCACGGTCTGACCCAACGCCTCGCTGGCCTTGCGGAATCGTTCCTGGGATGACGACATCAAACCCGCCGCCGAGCGGCTGCTGTCCGCATTGCGCTTCGCCACCGAGTGAATTTCTTCACTCGATGCCGAAGTCTCTTCCAGGGACGCCGCTTGTTCTGAGGAACCCTGGGCCATAGATTGGCTCGCCGCCGCTACTTGCGCCGCGGCACTCGCCGTTTGCTGCGCTCCCAGCGACAGTTCCTCCGCCACCTTGCGCAAACTGCTCGTGATGCCTCGAATCCCAAAAAGCACCAGCGCTCCTACCAGGAACGAAGCCCCAATCGCGCCCAGGGTCATCCATCTGGCTCGCACAATGCCCGCATCCGCGTCGCGCTGTGACTCCGTCAGGAAAGTGCGCTGCTGCTTAGTCAGTGCGTCTCCTGCCAGTTCCATCGACTCCACCACAGGAAGGATCTTCGCGTTCATAAACTGATGCGCTTCAGCGAACTGCTTGCGGCTTCCCAACTCCAGATACTGTTCGTTCAGCGGATTTAGCTGTTGCAGTCCGTTCTCCACGGTCCCCAGCGCTTCCCGGCCGGCTTCAGTGCGCAGCAATAGTCTCAACTCGGCGATTTGCTCCGCAACCCTCCCTGCTGCCGCGCCCTTTTTTTTCGGCTAGCCTCCGCCCGAACCACGTCTCCGTTCACATAGGCCAGTTGCGCTCCGCGTATAGAGGCCACCATCTCCTGCACCCGCGACCGCATCGCGCCTGCCAGATCCATCTTTTTGGCGGTAGAACTTACCGCTTCGTCCAGCGCCGAGCCCAGCCGTGATTGGCTGCTAATGGCTATGTATCCTAATGCCATAACCATCGCCAGCACAGAGGCGAAGGCGAGCGTAAGTTTCTTGCCGATCGTCATGAGTTACTCCTACTGCCGCTATCGGATTGCCTAGTGCGAAACATTAGAATCGCCGTCCAATTCCGCAAAAGAAGACGTTGTATGCGGAACCCGCAGTTGTCTGCCGCAGGAATTCGCCCGCGAACAACCTCCCGTACCCGCCGCTCACCTGTGTTCCCAACGGAGCCGTCCATGTGGCTTGCAGGTCCCCCTGCTGTCCTATGTGCGTGCCTGCCGTTCCGTCCGCCCGGCGAGCTACCACTTTTCCGCCCGAGTAAAGCCCATCCCGGCCGTCCGCCAGCCAAAACGAGTTGTAGGCTAGCCCTACCTTAATAGTGGGCCGTACTGTGTACTCAAAGCCGTTCCGCCAATGCAGTAAATTGGTCCAGGTAAACAGATCCGTGACGCCTAACTTGTCGTGCGTACTGGGAAACAGAGGGTCGAATCCCCGCCGCACACCATCGCGCGAATTGCCGTCTCCGGAAGCACGGTTCAATTCCGCAAACAAACGCGGTTTGTGCCGGGCATCCGGCAGCGTATGCCCTGCCACCCAGTGTCCCGCCCAGGCGCGAACGCGGTCTGCGGCAGCTGAACCAGTCTGCCCGGCTACCTCCGAGCCATAGTCAAAACCCCACGGCAGTGTTCCCGTCCAGCGGAATCCCACGGTCTTCTCATCCAGCCGGACACCCGCGGCATTCTCCAGTCGCCACAACACATACGGTTCCAAAACCGCCTTCGGAACCAGCCTTCCCAGTGCTCCATACGCCCCATGGAAGTGCGCCCCCGGCGTCCTTTCGTTCAAGTCCATGGAACTCATCTTTACGGCCGTTCCCGAAAACAGATCAACCTTCCATCCGCCATGCCGCAGCGTCACGCGGGCCGCATCGAAGCTCCGCCCCACATTCGACCAGTTCGGATCCGCCAGCACCCGCCCTTCTCCAAAAGTGAGAGCCTGCCGGCCAACATGCAATTGAACCGGGTCCTCCACCGTACCTACTTCCACAGTCGCAATCCGCAAATCCATCGCATCTTTCTGCGACGCCGTAGCGGGTCGCGTATTCTGTCCGAACACCCGCGAATCCTGGGCCTCGAAATCGAACTTCAGCCACTTCACCGGCCGCACTTCCATATGCAGGCGTAAGCGGTTCAGAAGATACGAATCGCGTACCGATCGAAAGCCCACACCGCCAAGGGTCTCCACCCGTACCCTCTCCTCTCCGTTGAACCGGAGCCATCCGGGCAGGCCCCGGTTCACTTCGCTCGAAACGGCCGTTTGGCCCAATAGTCCCGCCGTCAAGGAGAAAACAGAGACGCAGATCCGAAATACGCGCAAGGGACACCCCTAAGCGCATATCGGCGCGATTTCGATGTCCCGTACCGGTACAGTACAGTGACCTATTGCTAGCTCAGGCGATGCACCAGATCATTGAGTAAGGGACACAAACCATGCGACCAAGGTCACTCTCAGTTTTTCTCTTACTCCTTGGGGCCGCTATGGCACAGGAGCCGGCCAAACCTTCCTGCCATTCCAGCAACCGTGGCCAGATCTGGCCCACATCAGACGTGCGCAACCCGCAGGTCCCCATCGAGATCTGCACAGTCAGCCTCTGGAAATACCGCTGGGTGACGCTCACCGTCCCGTACAACCAACTTAATAAGGAAAGCCGGCTTAAGTCCGTGCCTCTCGCCGTCCCAGTTCCTGAAGCCTCGGCCAACGCGACGCGCTAGGCCTTCCGCGTCCGGGTGCTATCCTACGGGGATTCCATGCGACGCCGCGACCTTCTCACCGCACTTACGGCCGCCGGGCTAGTCTCCGCCGCCGATCATCCTGAGGCCGGATCTCTTTACATTCCCAAGGCGCATCTGGTGGAAGACCGCGCCTTCCTTCATGACTTCATGGACGAATACTCGTTCGTCGATCTGATCACGTCTCAACCGACTCTCCGCATCACCCACATCCCCTGTTTACTCCAGCGTACGTCCGGGCAATTTGGCGCCATCGTTGGCCATATTTCCCGAAACAACGTGCAGTCCCAGGCCTTCGATGGCAAGCAGTCCGCGGTGGTTGTGTTCCGCGGGCCGCACTCCTACATCTCGCCCAGTTGGTATTCCAAGCCCGATGCCGTCCCTACTTGGAATTTCGGAGTCGTCCATGCTACCGGCAGGCTGAAAGCCATCACCGAAAAGCCCGATCTCCACAGACTGCTGGCCCAACTCATCAAGAAGTTTGAGAACCGCTATGGCAGCTCCTCCTACGACTTCGAAAAGCTGCCCGAGAACTACGTCAACGGAATGCTCGGCGGCATCATCGGTTTCGAGATGGAAATCGAACTCCTTGAGGGCAAGTTCAAGCTCGGCCAGGAACGCAGTGACGCCGACAAAGCGGGCATGCTCAGCCACCTCAGTGAGCACAAGGAAGCTTCTATGAAGGAGTTCACCGCGGCCTTTTACGCGCGCGTCCCCAAGGCCTAGTCAGTCAAGTCCTGCTGCCAGCTCTGCGCAGTGGTTACAGTTGCGCTTAAGCGTGCGGCGAGCCAGTCTTTCGCGAACTTCCAGTCGCGGTTCAGCGTGCGTCGTGTTACTTGCAGAACGTGGGAAGCCTCATCCTCGGTCAGGCCAATATAAAACCGCAAATGCACCAGCCGGGCAACGCGGGGATGTTGCATTTTCAGGCATCGCAACGATTCCCGCAGCGTTCCCTCCTGGTCTACCATTACCGCTGCCGCCACATTCCTCACCTCCTCTAACGACAGAATGCCCTTGCCGCCGCTTCGTCTCATCGTATTGCGGCTGCGGGCGTCATCCACCAGCACCCGGCGCATCGCTTCTGAAGCCACTCCCAGAAATTGGTTCACGCTTTCGTACGCTTCATGCCGCGTGGCCAGCCGTAGCCAGGCTTCGTGGACAAGCCCCGCGGCGTTCAGTGTGTGATCCCGCCGTTCGCGTCGAAGTCGCCACCTGGCCATTCGAATCAACTCCTCGTAGTGGGTGAGGAAGAAGGAGGGGCCGTTGCAACGGAGGGCTCGCTCGCTGCAGCCGTTTTCGGTGCTCTCAATAAGCACGCAGTGGTCAGTCATCTCATTTCTCCGAATCCAGGCACACGTCGAGTGCGCCGCCGCCTCGGGATACATCCCCAGGCCAGGTTATGATTTGGACTGCCTGGACGGGCAGCCCGGGATAAACATCTAATGGGACAACACGGTGACAATATCCTATTACTGTCCCGTCGCGGTCTTCTTTGCGATTGAGGGGCGCGCTATTGGGCGTACCGGTCGCGTGGGGGCTCACCCCGCATAGGCAGAGGTTGGAATTTAGGGAACTTCAGCCATCGTAAAGTTGTCCCACCAAATGTATGCCGGCGGGTCTGGAATCTCGTTGCGCAGGCCTACCGGAACGCCGCCCGTATCGTAGGCGGTGTGCCGCACGCGCACCGGTGACCATTGGCCGCGAGAATACCGATCGGCGAAAACGGTGTTTAACCCTCGCGTGTTGCCAGCAGAGAGGAGGCCGCCATTGATTCTGAGGGTCGACGTGCCTTGATGAGCTTTGGCAGCGTCTATCGCAGAGGTCAAAGGAGCGCACATCTCGCAGTTAGGTCCCGAACGTTCGCAAGTCGGGGTGGAGGCGGCAACTGCGAGGCCCGCAAGCAGAATCGTCGTCCGAACAGAGGTTCGAAGCACGTCTCTCCACCCCATCCCAGCCGCAAAGAACTCATGGCGACTCATATCCAGTATCCCCTCCGTTATCATTCTGTCCGCTTGCGGTCTGTATTGCAACCGGTTGCGATAAATATAGCACAACAGATTTTCGAGTCAAGACAATTTTTTGCAATTGTTCAACTATCGTAACGATTGACTGGTGAAATGTAATCCGATATACTGCAAACGGTTGCTATGTCAAAAATAACCATTCGGGACGTTGCACGTGCCGCCGGCGTCAATGCCTCCACCGTCTCCCGCTCCCTTAGCGGAGCCTACGGCGTCAACGACGAGACGCGCAAAAGCGTGCTGGCCGCCGCTGCGCAACTCAACTATCGGCCTAACCTCATCGCACGGAATCTCTCCACCGGACGCAGCCATACCCTTGCCCTGATCATCAGCGACATCCGCAACCCGTTCTTTGCCGAAGTGGCGCGTGGCGCCCAGGATGCCGCTTCTCAACGAGGCTACGACCTGATTCTGTGCAATGCGGATCTCGACCCTGCGCGGCAGATGCAGTACATTCGCTCGCTAAACGAAAAGCGCGTCGACGGCATCATCATGAATTCCGTGGCCGCCCTCTCGCCGGAAGAGCTTGGCGAACTGCCCGGGTACGATGCGCCGCTCGTGCTACTGAATCAGCCCGTGGGAGCAAAAGGATTTTCAACGATTATCGCGGATAATCTGGAAGGCGGCCGGGTAGTGGCCGAGTATCTCATCCGCAAGGGCCATCGATCTCTCGCCCACCTCACCAGCACTGCCCGGCACGGCAATCTTGCCACGCGTACCCAAGGGTTCTTGAAGGAAATCGCCGACTCCGGCATGAAGATCTCGAGCCCCATATTACGCGGCGAGCAAAACCAGGAGGGCGGTTATCTCATGTCTAAGAAGATCTTCGCCCAGTATCCCAACACCACGGCCATATTTGCTGCCAACGACGCCATTGCCTTTGGTGTAATGCGCGCCGCAATGGATGTGGGCCGCGGCATCCCCGACGACTTGTCATTGGTGGGCTTTGACAACGTCGACCTCGCGCCCCTGTTGAATCTCACTACAGTGCATCAGCCGAAATATGAATTGGGACAAGCGGCGGTGGAGATGCTGCTTCGTGGAGTCTCTGGCGACACCGACCCGGAACACCGCTTGCTCGGAGTCCGGCTCATCGAACGTCAATCCTGCCGTAGTCTGTGAGAAAGGCCGGACCGCGCGGCCCGGCCTTCCCCTCCGCTAAAACGTCAACCGCGCGCCTAACTGCATACCGCGCCCGCCCGTGGCGCCCGTCACATACCCGTAGTTGCTATTGTTCACAGCCGTATTGGGGTTATTGAACTGCGGCGTATTAGTCACTCCGAAAGACTCTCCTCGAATCTCGAACCGGTACCTCTCCTGGAAGCTAAAGATTTTGAACAGAGACGCATCGAGATTGAAGAAGTTCGGCCCTGAGGCAATGTTCCTTCCAGAAGTGCCGAATCTCACCCCTGACGGCTGGACGAAGCTGGATTGCCGGAACCACGGGCTGCCGCCTTTGGATAGAGTGTTGATCCCACCCAGAACCTCGAACGACCCTACCTGATCGGCAGTCTGCGGGCTTCCCGGAGTGTTCAACTGCGCGCCATCCGCGGTGAACGTCATCGGAATTCCGGTCATCAGCGTGAGGATTCCGTTCACCTGCCAGCCTCCCAGCGTCTTCGCCACAATGCCTTTGGTCAGCCATCTCTTGCCCGTGCCGAATGGTAAGTCGTACACATAGCTCTGATTGAATGTTTGATGGCGATCGAAGTCCGTCCGGGCGTAGCTGCGCCGTGGGTTGATGTATGTCCACAGGCCGCCATCGTCCCCGGCTTGGAAACCCATCCCTTTGGCCAGCGTGTAAGAGGTAATCACCGACAGACCGGCGGTCATCCTTCGATTCACCTTCACCTGCAGGCTGTTGTACATTGTCGAGTAGCCAGCGAAATACTGCTGGCTATCCGCGGTGCGTGGATATTGGGGCCGCCCCAGATTGCCTAACCCGATCAGAGAGGCCTGAGTCGGCACATTCAGGTTGTAAGTGGCCACGTTGCGCACGCCGTGATTGCCTACGTAAGCCGCATCTATCGTGAAGTGGAAGGGCAGGGCTTGCTGCAACGAGACGTTCCACGACTCCACATAAGGATTCTGGAAGTCGTTTGGAATCACGATGTACGACTGACTGGCCAGCGCACCCGTCACCGGGATAATGCCATTCGAAGGAATCACCGCCGGTGTAGGGGCGGGAAACCCGCGCTCAAAGGTAACCGGCGTCACTCCGTCACTGTATACCGCCGGTTGGTAGTTGTATTGGCCCGTTTGGAACTGATTGTTCTGTTTAACCGGGAAGTTATAGGCGTAGGTATTGTCGGGAAACGGTGTGTAGCTGATTCCGAAGCCGAGCCGGAACACGGTCGTCGGGGTCACGCGATAGGCCGTGCCAAAACGCGGCGCGAAGTATTTGTATCGGGTCTTCATCCCCAGGTTCATCGGGTTCGAACCCACGCCGGCAATCACAAGTTCGTTCTTCACCGGATCGTAGTTTGAGAATCCGCCTTTCAGCCGCGGCGTCGGTGGCGGGTAGAACTCCCAGCGAAGTCCGATATCCACCGTCAGCTTCGAAGAAGCTTGCCACTTGTCCTGCGCGAATGCGAAGAACTGATGTGCCCGCAGCGCGGGGTAAAAGACGGCCAGATCGCGTCCGGCGTCCGATGGCAAGTCCAGCAGGAAGCTCGCCATATTGTTGGCGATGCCGGTCTTGGCGCCCGGTATGGACGTCTGAGCGGTCCCGAAATTGAACAGACCACGCGGATTGATGGTCTGGGTCTGCAGCAGATCGTCGCGCACGCGACGATAGTCGGCGCCCCACTTGATGGTGTGATTGCCCCTCGTCTTCGTCCACACGTTTACGGCGTCGATGTTGGCCTCGGCGCGGTGCCATGGCTCGCTATTCACAAAACCCACCAACGGGGCGCTGAACCCGCCATTGATGTTCACGCTTACCATGCCGCTAGTCCAGTCGTCGATGTTGACGCCGGGAATACCAAACTCTGTCGTGATCGCTTTTCCGTAGCCCGGTTGCGTCACGTCGTTGTGATAGTGCGCCACACCCACACGCAATTCGCTGATCAGAGTGGGTGAGAGGATGCGGCTATAGTTGATCCCCGTGCTGTACGTCTTCTGGATGCCGGTGCCCGCAAAGCCACCCTGCGCCCAACCACCATACTCTCCATACAGTGCTTCCTGAAACACCACCGGGCGTGAGTAGCTGAAACGGCCGCTCAGTCGATTTTTGTCTGAGATGTTGTCGTCCAGCTTGAAGTCGAATGAATCCGTATCCTTGGTGAATGGAAGCAATCCGAAGTAGTTGTTACTGGGAGCCGTCAGGCTGGTGGATTGATTCGTCCCCGGAACCAGCCCCAGGATTTTGGCCGAGAGCGGATTGATGCGGTTAGACGGCACGATGTTGCCCGCGAACGGAGTGCGGCCGGTTCCGTCCTGGTTCCCCGTTGCCGGATCGTAAATCGTGTTTGCCGCCGCGCTCATATCGCCCGTTCTCCACTGTGCTGGCGGAATGGTTCCGAGGTTGGTATTGGCCTCATGGTCCTTGATCTTCAGGTAATCCCCAAAGAAGAAGATTTTGTTCTTCCTGATAGGGCCGCCCACGTTGCCGCCAAAGTAGTTGTAGGCAAGATGTCCCACTGAGGCATCGAAGAAGTTCCGCGCGTTGAACTCGCTGTTCCGCAGAAACTCATACAAGCCTCCATGGATCTGGTTCGTGCCGGATTTCAGGATCACATTGGTGTTCGCTCCGCTCGCGCGGCCAAGTTCTGCCTCGAAATTGCTCGTCGATACGTCCACCGTCTGAATCGCCTCCAGCGGAGGGATCAGAATCTGCAATAGGCCCGTGCGTTCATTGTCGTCAATGCCCTCAATCTGGTAGCTGTTGCCTTGGCGCATCTGTCCATTGACTTCCGTCTGCAGAGAACTCATTGCATTGAAAAACTGCGAGTGCTGAAAAGTGGCGCGGGTGGTTCCGGGCACCAGGTTCAGAAGCGATTGAAAATTTCGCCCGGTTCCTAGAGGAAGCGATGCCACCTGTGAGATTTCGATTTGCAGCCCGGTGTCGGCGCGGTCCGTCTGGATGGCGGGCGGCGCCCCGGTCACTTCGATGGTTTCACTTACACTGCCGGGCGATAGGCGGACGTCAATTCGAGTAGCCGTGTTCACGGTTACTCCAATCTCACGGCGCGATTCCTTCTTAAAACCTACTACTTCAACGGTAACGGAATAAAGACCGGGAGCTAAATCGGGGAATGTATAATTGCCGCTTTCGTTGGTCTGTCCCGTCCGGGTTAGGTTCGTGTTCTGTTCGGTGATGGTCACTTTGCCATTCGGAACAACAGCACCGCTGTCGTCTGTCACCGTGCCGAGTAATGTAGCGCTAACGGCCTGACCGTATATCACGGCGCCCGCTAGTAAAAGGGTTGCAATCAGTGCGTAGAGACGCTTGATGTGGCTTGTCATGGACACCTGCGGTTTCACGTTTATACCTCTTGGTATGTTAGTGCGAAAGAAACCTTTTGGAGATAATACCGCTATTAGTGCGGACAGTCTAGGCTTTTTTGGGAATGGGAAGATGATTTCCCTCGGAAAATCCGGCCGTGGGTGGCGCTCAGTGGACACTGCTGGGCCACTTAGTGCCTCGCCAGTGCTCCCTTTCGGAAGCACTAGCGATGCCTATCGGTGAGGTAGGAAAGGGATCAAATCAGGCACAAGACACAAATGGACGTGCTAGCGCGAACTACCGAACGTGTCGCATGCAGACACTTGGCCCGCCTGCAGACCATTCTGAAACCACTGCATGCGTTGGCGCGACGTGCCATGGGTAAAGTTCTCGGGGCTCACGCGCCCGGTGGCCATCTTTTGCAGTCGGTCGTCACCCACAGCCGCCACCGCACGCATACCCTCTTCTACATCCTTGTTGTCGATGATCTTTCTTTGCTCGGTGGACTTGGCCCATACACCCGCAAAACAGTCCGCCTGCAACTCCAATCTCACCGATAGTGGATTCGCCTGCGCGGGGTCGTTCTCGCGCACGCGCTGCACTTTAGCTTCAATGCCCAACAGTTTTTGCACGTGATGCCCCATCTCATGCCCAATGACATACGCTTGAGCGAATTCCCCGGGCGCGCCCAGATGGCCCTTTAACTCCTCGAAGAAGCCCAAGTCGAGGTAGACTTTCTCATCGCCAGGACAGTAGAACGGCCCTGTGGCGCTGCCGGCCGCGCCGCAAGCCGAATCAATCGAGTCCCGGAAGAGCACTAATTTGGCATGCCGGTAGGCTTTGCCGCCTTGCTCCGGAAGCAAAGTCGCCCACGTCTTCTGCACGTCGTCGAGAACAAAGGAAACGAATTGAACCTCGGTGCTCTCTGCGCCGCTGGACACTGGCGCGGAAGTGGCGGCCGGCTCGTCACTCGCGGAGCCGCCGGAAAGCAGCGTGAACAAATTGCGATGGAACACTAAGCTCAGCACCAGAACGATGAGAAACCCGCCAATCCCAAGATGCGGGGCGCCCATCCTCATGCCGCCTAACCCACCGCCTCCACTGCTATCCCGCCGGTCTTCGACGTCGTCGCTAACACCACCCGGTTTCCAGTCCATACCGGCGACGTAGCAATCCAGAGGCCGCTTTAATCGTCCCAGACCCAGCGGTTA
>JBDTMC010000165.1:0-14786 GCA_039934475.1 Bryobacteraceae bacterium
CGGTCGAAGTTGACGTCCCATACCCAATCCGCGCCCGGCAGCCGCTGGTACTCGCGTTGTGCCTTCACATCCCAAACGCGCACGGAGCCATCCTCGCCTGTGCTCACCAGGCGTGCGCCTGAGGCAAAGAATCGAACCACCTGGACGGGCGCCCCATGATCGGCCCGCAGCGCTTCCCGGCCGCTCGCAAAATCGATCAACCGGATATGGCCATCCGCTCCCGCCAGCGCCAACAATCCGGCGTTCGAATTGGCGGCCACATTTCGCACCGGTGTTTCCACGCGCAGCCGCCACGCCGGCGTGCGCGATTGAATCGGGAACACCTGCACCGTTCGTTCGCCAGAAAGCGTCAGCACCTGCATATCGCCCGGAGCGAACACGATGCGATTCACCGGTTCGGCTACCCTGTGCTGAGCGACAACGCTGCGCGTGCCGCGGTCCCAAATGGAAAGCACTCCTTCCGATGACACCGCCAGCAGGTTGCCGTCCGAAGAGAACCCACCGAGAATGCCCGGCCCGGGCAAATCGATCGTTTCGAAAGTTGTGGGATTTTCGGCATCCCGCACCAGGCATGTTCTTGAACCTTCTTCGCCCAGATACAGGAAGCGGCGATTGACACTGGTCCGCCGCGACTTGATCGGCCGCAGGGTCACCAGAACATTCACCTTGCCGGTATCGATATCCACCTCGAACACCGAGCCCTGGTCTTGAACCGCGAGCAAATGGTCCTTCGAATCGAACTCAATCCAGCTCACGCCCGGAGCGGTCATCGCTACTTGGGTCGCCTTACCGTCGTCGTCAATCCGCCAGATCGCGCCGGTGGCATCGGAACAGACAATCCGGCCCGCGCCGGCTCCCTTCGCCAGCCCGGTGATTCTGGCCGGAAGCGTCACTCGCGGCCCTTCCGGACCCACGGCGTCGGGCCACAGGCGAACCGAGTTTCCGCTGGTAATGCTCAACAGAAGCTGATCGACGCGTGTCCCCACGAAGTCCACCTTCTCCGTGGAGGCGATGGCTTTCAGGCAGGGCGCGGTAAGCGCCAAGGCGTCGCGCAGCGCCCGGTCGCCCTCCAGGGTGTGGGAAAACCGTACTGACTCGGCGGCAAACAGCACGGCCCGGCTAAGGGCATCGGCCTGCGTCGGCGCGCGCAGAATTTCGGTCGCGGCGGCCGCCGCCATCGATGCCGCCAAACCTTTTTCGTGAGCCCTCTGCGATTCCGCCAGATACAGGCGTTCCGCGGCATTCAATTCCTGCGGCCGCTCCGTCAGCCAGCGCTCCGCCTCCGCCAGTCGCTCGCCGGTGAGAATCCAACTGGGGCCGGGCGCCTTCTTCCATTCGGCGATGGTGCGGCGCAGGGTCTCGCGCCAGCGCAGAAAAGGCCGGTCCGCATCCAGCCGCGCTTTCATCTCCGGCCACGCCTTCGGCAAGTCGGCATCCGCCAGTTGCACCGAATCCTGCTGTTCCGCAACAACACCCAGCCGCGCGGCGCGCTTCAGCAAAGCCTGAATATCGGCGGGAAACTCATCGAGAGGCGTGATGAGCAGAGAATCCGATTCCTCTCCGTCACCTGCCGGACGCACCAGTCGCAGCAGCGCCGCCCACAGTAAATCGCGCGTGGCCGGGTCCTGCCTGGAAAGAAACTCCTCCGCGGCGCGGACGGCGTTGCTCTGCGGACGGGCCGCTACCACTGCCGGGTCCTCCCAGGGCTCGGCATCGCTTAGCAATCGCTCTGTGAAGTTGATGTAGTGCGGAACCGGCGACAGCGAATCTTCGGCACGGTCAATCAGGACGGCCACTTCCTCGCCGTATGAGTAGCGGGACTTATAGGGGATCTGGACGCGGTCGAAGTAGCTTTGTAGGTTGCACTCATCCAGTTCGTAGAGCTCGCGGAACGTGCGTTCAAACCGCGGCTGATAGCCGATGTTCGCTTCGCCGCGCCAGTGCTTCCGCAGGTCCGATTCGCCCTCATCGATCCGCGACGGAAGGGGATAGAGAATCAGCGGCCGCAGGTCCACGGTCCCCCTCCGATAGGTGATCGCTCTCTCCGCCAGGTCCAGCACGCCCGAAAGGCTCTGCTGATTCGGTGTAAACACAAGCACCAGCCGCTCAGGCATCAGCATGGTGCAAATGCCGCTAACGTCGGTGAGGCCGGTCCTGGAATCGATAAGTACGTAGTCGTGGTCGCGCGCGAACCGCTCCGCCAACGCGGGAAACAGTCCTTGCGCCCGCAGGAACAAAGGTTCCCACGGCATGGTGGTCACCTTTTTCGGATAGTCGGAGTCGAAACGGCCGGCCTTCACAAGGTGGATGGCAGGCCCGGCTTTCCCATGGTCTACGTCGACGAAGTAATCCGGCAACGTGATCTCATCCAGAACGGCTTCGGTTTGTTCCGGATCAAGCGGGGGCGCGCCAGGCTCGCTGACTACACGGAAGCGCTCCGACAGCCGCCACATCAAGTCCACCAACCCCTCGCGGTTTTCCGCGTCCCCACCGCTCACACTGGTACGTCCGTGGAAATAGCGATGGAGGCCGGGGGCTTCCAAATCCCAATCGATCACCAGGACCCGTTTCCCGCCGTCTCTCTGCGCCAGCAGACACGCCACGTTCGCCAGCGCCATCGATCGGCCAGTGCCGCCCTTATATGAGTAGAACGTGATAACTTCGCCGCGCGTGTTTGGAGTCATCGCGACGTCACCGTAGCGGAAACGCGGGAGTGAAAGTGTCAGTCCACGGATCGGCCGCCGGGGGCAGGCTGAAGGCGGAGCAGCCACAACAGATTTCCTGGTCCTGGGCAAGCATCGCCCTTACGCCGACGACGTAGTCCGCCACTACGCGCATCTTGTCGCGGAACTCCTTATACTCCCTCAGCTTTTTAGTGGAGCGGAGCACCAGCCGCGAGATATCGCAGTACTCGATGCCTCCTTTGATTTGCGGGGGCAGCCACTCTTTTTCGTGGTACGGATCCTTCGTATGCCACTTGATCACCACCGGGATGATCATGCCCATCGTACGGTCCGCGCGGTTTCCTAACAGCGCACGCCTCTTGTCCTCAATGCGCTTCATGGCTTCCCATTCGCGGCGGCAATAGTCGCTCTCGCTATAGACGGGATTGTAGACGGCTACCAGGCAGGCGCTGTGGCACAAGGCTTCCGCAAAGGCCTCATTATAGTGCTGCCCAGGTTGAAGAAGGTTGTCGCGGTAAGGCTCTTCGTCAATCGATTGCGCCAGTTGGACAGCCAGCTCGTCGCGGATCTGCCGGATGATGTCCAGCAGTTCGTTCTGTTCGCGATGCCGGTAGCTGATGAAGCAGGCGTACTTCAGCGACATGTCGGGATGCCCTGAAGTATATCAATTTAACCGCTATGCCAAACCGCCCGGATGGGTCTGTCCGCGGTCACGCAGGCCGGCCAGTGCCAGACCGTAACGGCCCCGAACCCCCGTCTTTTCAAAGATGTGCTTAAGGTGGATTTTGACGGTCCCGGGCCGGATGTCGAGCGTGCCCGCAATGTCTTTATTGCGCAGGCCCTGCTCCACCAACTCCAGAACTTCCTGTTCCCGCGGCGTCAGTTCCGACCGCGACCGTCTGCCGGGCCGTGTCCCTTCGCGCACCACGTACTCCTCCATCCACGTGTTTCCGGCGGCCACGCGGTGAATACAAGCCAGCAGGGTGGACAGGTCCGACGTTTTCCGCATAATGCCGCGAGCCCCCGCTTGGAGTAGCCGCAGGGCTTCGCTTTCGGTCAAGGAAACGCCCCACACGATCACGGCAACCGGAAGCGCTGCCTGCTTCAAGCCCGCCAGTGCGTCCAGCACGGCCTGCATGCCGAATCCCTTGTCGATCACCAGCACCGTGGGAAGACTGGTCCGCGCCAGTTGCAGGCCCGTCGGCAGGGAGTCACAGGCCCATGAGAGCTCAAGGTCTGGTGAATCGGTTAAGACGGCGCGGACTCCCGCCACCGCAATCGGCTGTGTTTCGCACACACCTACCGTGGACCGGGCGGAAGCCGCGGGGCGCTGTCCCACTTGGGATGCAACTAGCAGGCTGGCGTCGCGCGATTCGGTCGGCGCGGCATAGATTGGATCGGCGATTCCCACCAAAACGGGTTCGATCATCGCTTTTAGCATAGGTTTGGCAGAGGTCTTATCGACAACTCACGACAAAGTAATAGTCCTTTCAAGGCCCGAGGTTTCTCATGTTTTTACTGTTAAATGCCGATGCGAGAGATAGACCATGAGTGGAGCAGCGGAACAACGGAACCCAAATCCGTGGCGGCCTCTGATCATCTGCTCGGACGGACACTTAGCGGCCGAGACGGAGGCAGCGGTGTGTCAGGGTCTGCCCGGAAGCTGTGTCGCCGTAGAGTCAACCTACCCGGAGCCAGCGGCTCTGCCGGAGTTGATAGCACGTCACGGGTGCGACCTATGCTTTCTTGACTTTTCCGTAAATCCCGTGCCGGCCTTCGACCTACTGGCGGCCATGCAATCAGCGCCCACTCCGATTGCCGTGGTGGCCCTGGTGCCGCAAGGCCATTCGGATCTCCTCTTGCGTTGCCTCCGGCAGGGTGCACACGCGTTCCTCTTGTGTCCGCCGACGGCCGATCAGGTCAGCAAAATCGCGGAGCGACTGCCCAACACCTCGGATACCGCCAATGCCCATCCATCGTCCACCGTCATCTGCGTCATGCCGGTTAAAGGTTCCTGTGGCGCCACTACCATTGCCACCAACCTCGCTTACCAGCTGAAAAAGAGCGGCGCGAAGAGGGTACTCCTGGCCGATCTCGATCCGCTGACGGGAATCATCGGTTTTCTGTGGAAACTTAAGTCGTCATATAGCTTTATGGATGCTCTCCACCATGGCGGTGTCCTCGACGCCGACGTCTGGAAGGGCGTGATTGTGCCCAGTCAGGGGATCGACGTTCTGCTGGCGCCCGAATCCCCGGTTCATGACATTGATGACGGCCTTGGCCCGTCCACGCTCGTGGATTTCGCCCGCCAGCAGTATGACTACATCGTGGTGGACACCTCTGGACCGTACGGCGATTGGTCGATACAGTTAGCTCGCCTCGCCGACAGGCTGTTTTTGGTAGCCGCCAACGAACCGCTCTCGCCGTTTGCCGTCCGGCGCGCGAGCGGGTATTTGAAGCATTTTGGCGCCGGCGGGGCAAAAATGCGACTGATCCTCAACCGCACCCGGCCCGACGCAGTGGGCGATGCCAGCCGCAACTACGAGATGGAGCCAGCGTTTGTTTTGCCGCATGATCGCGACGCCGTCAACAAAGCTCTGGTGGATGGTCGGGCCATCACCGCGAGTTGTGCGTTCACGAAGCAACTGGGCACTCTGGCCGCGCGTATGGTGGGAGGCAAGGAACCGGCACCGCCGCAGGCTAAGAAGTCGGCTGGCCTGGCGGGTCTCTTTTCGCTATTTGGCCGGCGGGGTTCCTAGCGCATGCCGATACCGGGACCGGGCGCGGTACGGAGGTCGACGGCATTCGGAGTCACGTGGCAGTCGTGATCTACGATTTCGCGAGGCGAACGTCAAGGCGAAACTCACTGTGCCGGACCTGAGGGAAACGGTTGGAATGCGATCCGCGCTTGCGATCAAGCCTGATTGAGGATCCCGGCGAGGCGGTTCAGAACTTCGGTCAGCTTACGACATCGCCCTTTACAAACAGGCCCAGGCCGCATCCTCCTCAGGAGTCAGCCAGTCTTTGGCAAGCGCCGATTCGGCGGCAAGCGTTGGCATCGCGTGCTCGGCGTGAGCGTCTTTGAGCGAGCGCAGGAACGTCAACAGCTTGTCTAGATCCTGTTCCGGAAGCCGCTCCAGTTCGTGGGCAATGGCTTCGCGCGTGCTCATTCCTTCATGGTAAGCCATGCCGGAGCGTCTACCACGGGAATGACGGCCCGGCGTTTTGTGTCAAGCGGAGATCCCACCACCCAACCTGCCCATTGCGGAAAGCAGTGAACCGCATTGTGTCAGGTGGAGATTCAGACCCCGGGAAAGTATCCAACCAGCGTCAAGATTCAGTCAAGATCTCTTCGGTATCCACACACTGTAAAATAACCTTTTGCCCGACCTCACGCCAACCATCGCTCCCGCTTACCTCGCCGCTCGCGGTTACCACGCCCTCAGCGTCACCGAACTCGGCGGCGGCGTCTCGAATACTGTCCTCCTCGTCGAAACCGCGGACGGACGCTTCGTGCTCAAGCAATCCCTGGCGCGCCTGCGCGTGGCCGAGGAGTGGCTCTCTGACCGCGATCGGGTGTTTCGCGAATGCCGCGTTCTGCGGGAACTCGCGCCTCAACTGCCACCCGGGTCCGTTCCCGCCATCCTGTTTGACGATCCCGCCAACTTCCTCTACGCCATGGAAGCGGCTCCGCCGTCGGCTCGCCCGTGGAAGGACCTGCTGCTGGAAGGCGTGATCGAACCGGAAACCGCAGCCTCGGCGGGACGCCTGCTCGCCGCCATCATCCGCGCCGGGTTGGAGCAACCGGCGTGGGCCGCATCCTTCGAAGGCGAAACCGTCTTCGACCAGCTTCGTCTCGACCCTTACTACCGCTTTACGGCCTCCCGGCATCCGGATCTCGCGCCCCACTTCCAGCGCCTGATTGAAGAGACCACCTCCCGCCGCGTGACGCTGGTTCATGGCGACTGGAGCCCCAAAAATTTGCTTGTCGATGGCTCCAAGCTCATGGCCATCGACTTCGAAGTCATCCACTACGGCGACCCCGCCTTTGACGTGGGCTTCCTCCTCAACCACCTTCTGCTGAAGTCGTTTCACCGCCCGCAGTGGACCGCCGCGTACCGCCACGCCGCCGCCCGCTTTCTGGATGAGCTCGACGGCCTTCCACCGTGGTTGATCCCCAGCGCAATGCGCCATCTCGGCTGTCTGCTGCTGGCCCGCATCGACGGCAAATCGCCGGCAGAATACATCCGCGACGACAGCCGGAAAGCCCAAATACGTACCTTCGCCCGCGCGCTCATCCTGGAACCACTCGCCGGCGAAAAGGAACTCCTAGACCGATGGCCCTCTTAGTCACCAACGTCCGCGCGCTGGAAATCCTCGATTCCCGCGGCCGCCCCACCGTCGCCGTTCAGGCCACACTCTCCGATGGTTCCGTTGGCGAAGCACAGGTTCCCTCGGGAGCCTCCACGGGACGCCATGAGGCGCTGGAACTGCGTGATGGCGATCCCTCGCGCTACCAGGGCCGCGGGGTACGCACCGCCGTCACTCACGTCAATGAAGAGATAAGACACGTCCTCAATGGCGCGCCCGTTGAAGAGACCGACCGCCGCCTCATCGAAGCGGACGGCACTCCCAATAAGAGCCGTCTCGGCGCCAACGCGATTCTGGGCGTCTCCTGCGCGGTGGCGCGCGCCGCCGCCGTGTCCGCCAAAGTCCCGCTGTGGCGTTGGCTGGCGAACACCTACAGCACTCACCCCTGCCTTCCGGTTCCGATGGTGAACATCCTTTCCGGCGGTCTTCATGCCGGCTACAACCTCGAGTTCCAGGATTTCCTCGCCATTGCACACGGTTTCCCCACTTACGCCGAAGCATTGCGTGCCGTGGTGGCCGTTCATGGCGCTGCGGAGCGGCTGCTCATCCAGGGCGGCCACGTCCTAACAGGCGTCGCCGACGAAGGTGGCTGGGGTCCGCAGCTGGCTAGTAATGAAGCCGCACTCGAAGTCCTCACCAACGCCATTGAAGCCGCCGGGTTCGAACCGCGTACGCAAGTCTCCATCGCCCTGGACGTCGCCGCGACGCATTTCTACCGCGAAGGCCGGTACTACCTTCGCTCAGAGAACCGTGATCTCGATGCCTCCGGTATGGCCACGCTGATTGAGGAGTGGGCCGTTCGTTATCCCGTGATTTCCGTGGAAGATCCTCTGGAAGAGGATGATTGGGAGGGCTGGCGCTCTCTTACTGCCCGGTTGGGAGGCCGTCTGCAAGTGATTGGCGATGACTTCTTCACTACGAATCCAGCCCGCGTGCGGCGTGGGATCGCGGAGTCCGCTGCCAACGCCGTGCTCGTGAAAATGAATCAGATCGGCACGCTGACTGAGACATTCGAAGTCATCCGCATGGCGCGAGAGGCAGGCTACCGCGCTGTCATCTCCGCGCGCTCCGGCGAAACCGAAGACAGCTTCCTGGCCGACCTCGCCACCGCGTCGGGCGCAGGCCAGATCAAGGTTGGTTCCATCACCCGTTCTGAGCGGCTGGCGAAGTACAACCGCCTGCTCGCCTTAGAAGCAGAGGGTGAACTGGAGTGGCCCGGCAACCGCCCGTTCCGCGGACTTATTCCAGAAGGTTGATCGTCCCGCGGCACTTCGGCGACCCACAGCCGCACGTCACCTTCTCCACATCTTTGGCGAAGTGATAGTCGAGCGTCAGTTCCTCGCCCGCCTCAATCACGCGCGCGCTCATGTAGAGGATGTGCCCCCGGTAGACCCAAGCGTAGACGTTCGGATCGCAGCAATGATTGATGAACTCGGCGCCGCTTCCGCCTACTGAACCGTCCAGGCACCAGTAACTGTCGATCGTGAAGAGGTAGTTCAGCTCGCGTGTGTCGGAGCGCCGCTTGGTTTCGCGGCGGCTGATACGCTCACCCCTATACTCCATGATTTTGCGGCGAGCGGGAATCCGCTCTTCGGCATAGACGCCCCAGCGGTGAATCTTGCTTGGCGCCACCTTGAGGCGAAAACAACTGTACTTCGGATCTATCCGCGGAGTCGCTTCTACGGGCTGGCCAGACATAATCGGAAGGCCGGAACCCGCCCCGTTTGAGCGCCGTTCCGGCCGCGTTCCTCTTCCTTTTGCTTATGCTGTTTTCTGCTGGATCACACTCACGAGTTCCTTCACGGAAACGGCGCTCTTGTTCAACTGCGCCTGCTCGTCGTCAGTCAGTTTGATCTCGTAAATCTTCTCAATACCGTTCGAGCCTAGCTTCACCGGCACACCCACAAACAAGCCGTTGATCCCATACTCGCCCTCCAACAGCGCGGCGCAGGGCAGGACCTTCTTCTTGTCCTTCAGAATCGATTCCACCATCTCCACGGCCGCCGACGAAGGAGCATAGTAGGCGCTGCCGGTCTTCAGGTAGCGTACGATCTCCGCGCCGCCATCACGGGTGCGCTGCACCAGGCGGTCAATCGTTGCCTGGTCCATCAGTTCGGTCAGTGGGATGCCGGAAACGCTGGTGAGGCGCACCAGCGGCACCATCGTGTCGCCGTGTCCGCCCAACACCATCGCCTGCACGTTCTCCATCGACACACCCAGTTCAGCCGCGATAAATGTCCGGTAGCGCGCCGTATCCAGTACGCCCGCCATACCAATCACGCGGTTCTTGTTGAACTTCGAGACTTGGTAAGCGGTCCAGCACATCGCGTCCAGCGGATTCGTGACCAGGATGAGAATCGCATTCGGCGAGTACTTCACCACCTGGTCGGTGGCCGTCTTCACTACTTCGTAGTTCGCCATCAGCAAGTCGTCGCGGCTCATGCCGGGCTTGCGCGGGAACCCCGCGGTAATCACGACCACATCCGAATTCGCCGTCGGTTCGTAATCGTTGGCGCCGGTGATCGACACGTCGTAGCCCTCGATGGGACCCGACTGGAGCATGTCCAGACCCTTGCCCTGGGGAACCCCCTCCACCACGTCCACCATTACCACATCAGCCAGCTCTTTATCGGCAATCCGCAGAGCGCAATTCGCGCCTACATTGCCAGCGCCTACAACAGTTACTTTTTTTCGCATGAGAATGAGTCCTCGAGGTCAGGTCCGGCTGTTGGCGCACCTACCCGGGTGCTGCCACGCATTTCGGGCCTGAAGCTGAATTATAGCTTGACTGCCCGCAATGGCGAGGGAGTTTTGCGAAACGGGCCTCGCGAATTCACCTAGAACCGCCACAGCCACATGGCGTATGGGGCCGTCACCGGGCTGCCTGGCGTGGATTGCTTCAGAAACGTCTTGGGAAATATATGCGAATATCCCACCGCCAGACTGAAGTGCTTGTTGTGCTCGTAGCTCGCCAGGATATCCATCTCATTATCAACATGCCTGCTGGTAGCCAGGGGGTTGCGAACGAACGCCGAGCCATTGTCGAAGTAGAGATAGTCCTGCGTCGTCCCGAGCCAGAAGCTATGGAAGGTTGTCGTGAACAGCCATTTCTTGAGCGGCCGCCACTCCAAGCCAACGTTGCCCTCGCGCATGTTGCGCCAGCCGATGCGATCGGCAACTCCGTAGAAGGCGTGATTTGTCGGGTACAACTGGTCAAACGTGCCGAGGCGGCCGTCCTTCGGATCTTTGTCTCCGCTCGCCAGGTTGAACTGGCTGGTCAGCCGCACTTTAGGGAGGATCGTATAACCCGCCAGATAATGACCTGCCCACGCGCGAATCGGAATCCCGGCCGCGCTTCCTGTTTGTAGCGCGGTTTCCAGGCCATAGTCGAACCTCGCCGGTAGCTTGCCTACGGCCCGCACCCCCATCGTGACCTCTTCTAGCCGCCCCCGTTGGTGCAGTTCGTTGCGGAACCCAGCCTCGCTTCTCCAAAACACATAAGGCTCCACTACCGAACGCGGCACCACTTTTTCAAACGAAGAGTAGAAGCCGTAGAACCGGTTCCGCCAGTCAGAGCGGTCGAACGCCGACTTGTCCACCACCACTAGTGAAGAAGCGAACCAATCCAGCTTCTTGCCGTCCTTCTCGTAAGTGACACGGACGGCGTCGAAGCTTCGGCCGACGTTGCCCCAGTTGGCGGCGCCGACCAGACGCTCTTCGCCGAATATGAACTCCTGCCGACCGACGCGTACCAGCCACGGCGCCTTCGGATCGCCCCGCAGTTCCATGTACGCCACTCGCATGTCAAATGCATTCAAGACGCTAGAGGGCTTCGGCTCGCGGTAGCGGGGCGCTAACGCGTCCTGAACCTGAAACCGGAAACTCAGCCACGAGAGCGGCTGCACCCCTAGCGTGAGCCGGAACCGGCTCAAGTAGTATTCATCGTTGCGATCGACAACGAAATTCTGCCCTGTAAAGGCTTCGAAGCGGCCCCGCAGTTCCCCGCCAATCGTAAAGAGCTTCGGCTTCTGATCCGGTGGCGCATCCTGGGCATAAACCGGCGTGCCGGAGAGCATGCGCAACAGGCCGTAGAACAAAAACGCACACGCTATTCCGTTCCACGCTACCTTTGGCAGCCGGCATTCCCAACGGAGGATCTTCGACATGGCAAAACCTGCCAGCAGGACGAAGACCAAAGGACTCAACGCGTGGAACTGGACGGCATCCTGAAGGTTACCTTTCGCCAAGGCGAACATCGCACGGGTCATGCCGCAAAGCGGGCAAGGTGACCCAGTCAGCGCATGAAAGAGGCACAGCGGAATGTTGGTCGGACTACCGTATCGAAGGACCGCAAACGCCATCCCACAAGCGACGCCTTGGAGGATGCGCCACCTCACATCTCCCCAACCGGCTCAAATCCAACCAGGTCGCGGTAGGCAAGAGTGATCGCCATGGACGTCATCGGGATAGTCACCAGCAGGCCAACGGCGCAGGCCAGCAAGCCCAGTAGGTTGACTAAACCCGCCGCCACAATGAACATGGTGAACCCGAAGTAGTCCTGCTTCACGATGGCGTGGCTCGCTTCCATCGCAGGCCAGAAATCCATCTTCTTATCGGCGATAAAGAGATAGACGAACTGGTACATCGCGATGACCACAAGACCGGGAATAATGCACAATGCCAACCCGATGGCGGCGAATAGGCTCACTAGAAGCATGGCAACCAAAGAAGGCACAAAGTAGTTGAACCCTTTAAAAAGGTCGTTTACATCCACCCGGCCGCCTTTGATCTTGCGCACGCAGACTATATGGATGCCCACCGCCATTGGCCCTTGCAGTATGATCGGCACCGCACTGCCTACCACCAGGAACACCAATGTCACCAAGGCAAACATCGCCCACTCCGAGAGCACCATGTTCCAGGCCTCGCTCAACCAGCGCCCCGTCTCCACTTTCACCCCGTTGGGCGTGACGAACGGCTTCGGGACATTGGTGGCCATAGCCGGCTGCTGGCGGCCGCAACTGGTGCAGAAGGGCGAATCCGGCGCTAGTGTTGTCCCACAATACTGGCAGAACATAGACTCTCCTCGTGATGCGCGGTAAGCCGTAGTATACCGTCCCCGCGGCGACATTGCCTTTGCCCCGCCAGCACCAGCAAGGATACACTAGCAGTTTCATGCAACTGCCCAGCTATACCATCACCCAGGGTCGCGATCGTGCCCCGGCCCGCTCCATGTTGAAGGCCATCGGCTTCACCGATGAAGACCTCAAGAAGCCGATCATCGGTGTCGCCAACACATGGATTGAAACCATGCCCTGCAACTACAACCTTCGCGACCTTGCGGTGAAGGTGAAAGAGGGCATTCGCGCCGCCGGCGGCACCCCAATGGAGTTCAACACCATCGCCATCAGCGACGGCGTCACCATGGGGACTGAGGGAATGAAGGCCTCCCTGGTGAGCCGCGACATCATTGCCGACTCTATCGAACTGGTTGGCCGGGGCCATATGTTCGACGGCGTGGTCGCGCTTGTCGCTTGCGATAAAACGATTCCTGGCGCGGCAATGGCGCTGCTTCGCCTCAACGTGCCCGGCCTTATCCTCTACGGCGGCTCCATCATGCCCGGTAAGTACAAGGGGCGCGACCTCACCGTCCAGGACGTCTTCGAAGCCGTTGGCGCCAATGCCGCCGGCAAGATCGACGACGCCGAACTACTCGCTATCGAAAACGCCGCCTGCCCCGGTGCCGGCGCTTGCGGCGGCCAGTTCACCGCCAACACGATGGCCACCGTCATGGAAGTCATCGGCCTCTCGCCACTCGGCACCGCCGCCGTCCCGCAAGTTGATCCGGCCAAGGACGCCGTCTCCTTCCGCTGCGGCGAGTTGATCATGAACGCCGTTCGCAAAAACATCAAGCCGCTCGACATCGTAACCCGAACCGCGTTTGACAACGCAATCGCCAGCGTCGCCGCCACCGGAGGCTCCACCAACGCCGTCCTGCACCTGCTCGCGATGGCACGCGAAGCCGGAGTGGAACTGGACATCGACGACTTCCAACACATCAGTGAGCGCACGCCGCTGCTGGTGAACCTGAAGCCCGCGGGACGGTTTGTCGCCGTGGACGTGCACTACGCCGGCGGCATCGGCGTCATCGCCCAGCGCCTTGTTGAGGGTGGCTACGCCGACGGCAAAGCCATGACCATCACTGGCCGGACGCTCGGCGAAGAAGCGGCCGAAGCCAAGGAGACCCCGGGCCAGGAAGTCATCCATCCGCTGTCTAACCCCATCAAGAAGAGCGGCGGACTCGTAATCCTCAAAGGCAACCTCGCTCCCGAGGGCGGAGTGATCAAGGTCACCGGCATCGAGCGCAAGTTCCACGAAGGCCCGGCGCGTGTTTTCGATTGCGAAGAGGCGGCGATGAAGGCTGTCACCGCGGGCACCGTCAACCATGGCGATATCCTCGTCATCCGCTACGAAGGCCCTCGCGGCGGCCCGGGCATGCGTGAGATGCTGGGCGTCACCAGCGCCATCATGGGCGCCGGATTTGGCGACACCGTCGCATTGATGACGGACGGACGTTTCAGCGGCGCCACGCGCGGTTTCATGGTGGGCCACATCGCGCCCGAAGCCCAAAACGGGGGCCCCATCGCCGCCATTCAGGAAGGCGACATCATCAAAATCGACATTGAGAACCGCAGCATCAATGTCGCGTTAACGGCGGAAGAAATCGCGGCACGCATGGCCACGTGGAAGGCGCCCGAACTCCGCTATAAGACCGGAGTGTATGCCAAGTACGTGCAGTTGGTGGAATCCGCGTCCGAAGGCGCCATCACATCACGCATGAAGAGCTAGTGAATTACAGGCCGGAGGCTCCTAGAACGATCTCCGATGTCTGTCTGATGTCATCGCCCAAACTCGCACGGTCGTCTTCGTTTAGTTCCAGCGCCAGCATGGCGGCAAGCGATGACCGTGCGAGAGCCAGATTGTTGGACCGCATCGCGAGTTCGGCGCGATAAAGCAGCACACGGGCCAGGTCCACCAAAGGCGCGTCAGGGAATCGTTTCAATCCGCTCTCCAAGACCTTCAAGGCTTTGGCCTCATCCCCGTGTGCATCTCCCAGGCGAGTGGCAACCTCCAACACGCCTGCCAGTCCCGAAGAATTCTCCTCTGATGCGCTGTCGCCCACCTTTGAAATCCTCAGCCAGTTTCCGCCGGGGTCCACCACGCTGAAGCCTCGCACCGTACCAAACTTCTTCCTCGGCCGGAGGATACGCGGTATGCCCGCCGCCGGAAGCTTCTTGTACGCCGCGCGCAAGCCTGCCGCGAATGCCTGGTAGAGGGAATCCGGATCGGGCACAACCACGATTACGTTGCCGTAGGAAAGTGCCGGATCGAAATTCTCGATCCCGAAGAGGTGGAGGTGTATGTCTTCTCGCGCCACCACTCCGTAGGGATTTGGCTTTAGCTGCCGGTAGGTTTGCTTGAAGCCCAGAGCCTCATAGAACGCGACCGATTCATCGAGGTCGCGACACGGCAGGCACGGATAGGTACGTTCGTTCGCCATTACTCCAGCGTAAGCTAGCTTGCCATCCTTATCGCCACGCTCCCAGGATGGCGCCCATCAGTGACAGCGCCACGGTGACGTATCCGCCGTTGACGAAGACGTAAGACCACGGCCGCCTCTCAAACAGGGAGACGATTCCGATGCCCATAGCCACCCAGCCGAAGCCGGCC
>JBDTMC010000166.1:0-14782 GCA_039934475.1 Bryobacteraceae bacterium
AGGAGCAGGTGGCCGGCGATTTGCTTTGGCCGGGTGACATTGACTACGAAGGAACCTTCGAAGTCCCTGCGCCGAAACTGCGCAAGCTAGAGGCGCGCATTGGCACCGGCATGTACACCATCGGTCCGGTGTATCACGAGGCAGGACTCTTCTCCGGGCAGGCGCGCTATGAGTGGTTGACGGACGTAGTGGATACCACGGGCGAAACATTCTTAGGCCTCACGCTGGGCTGCGCGCGTTGCCACAACCACAAGTTTGACCCAGTCACGCAGAAGGATTACCACGCCATGATGGCCGTCTTCGCGGGCAGCGAAGAGCGGGAAGTGCCGGTGATTCCGAAGTTCAACATCTACGGGTTTAAGTCTGGTTATCCGAGTTGGCTGAAGGTGGAAGAGTTGAAGGCCGCGGTCGCGCGGATCGACGAGACGGCACGCCAGCGCGTGGTGGAGCGTGTGCGGAGCCGCTTCCCGAAGGACGTAATCGCCGCCTACGAAGTGCCGAAGGACAAGCGCACCGCGGAGCAGCGCAAGTTGGCCGGCACATTGGAACTGGCCATGACCGAAGCCGGGCTGCAGGAGAATGCCGAAGGCAAAGAAGCGGACATCTCGTACACCGAAGAGGAGCAGCAGCGCAAAGAGAAGCTGATCTTCCAACTGGGGCAAGCCACATTGAAGGCGAACCCGGTGATGCAGACCGCTACCGTGTTGGGCGATGCCGGATGGACTCCCGAAGTCTTCATGACGCGGCGCGGCGATTGGCGATCAAAGGGCGACAAGGTGAACGCCGCGTTCCCCGCCGTGTTGGCCAACAATCGCAGTGCCGATACCGCACAGCCGCGCAAGGCACTGGCGGAATGGTTGACCGATCCGGAGCAACCTCTCACGGCGCGGGTGATTGCGAATCGCGTCTGGCACTGGCACTTCGGACGCGGGATTGTGGCCACGCCGGGTGATTTTGGGCGGCAAGGCGAAGCTCCCACGCATCCCGAACTGTTAGACTGGCTGGCGAGCGAACTCACCACTCACGACTGGAGCCTGAAGCATCTGCATCAGGTGATCATGCTCTCTGACGCCTACCGCCGCTCCAGCCAGCCGGATGAGGCCAACTCGAAGCTGGATGCCGACAACCGCTTCTTGTGGCGGATGAACCGCCAGCGCGCCGACGCCGAGACACTACGCGATTCCGTACTGGCAGCAAGCGGACGTTTGAATGAGAAGATGGGCGGCCGTCCGGTGATTCCGCCGTTGACGAAGGAAGAGTCCAGCGGGTTGTGGGCGCACGATCAGTGGCCGGAAGCGCTCGACGCGAGCGAGCACAACCGGCGGTCTGTTTACCTTTACGTCAAGCGCACGTTCCCGCTGCCTATGATGACCACCTTCGATCAGCCCGACAATTCGGTGAGCTGTTCGAGGCGGGATAATACGACGGTGGCGCCGCAGGCGTTGACGATGATGAATAGCGAATTCATGCTGACGCAAGCGGGGTTGCTTGCCGAACGCGCGCGGCGCGAGCAAGGCGCCGATACCGGCAAACAAGTAGAAGGCGTCTGGAAGCTGCTCTACGGGCGCACGCCGACAGCTGGGGAGCGGGCCGAGGCACTGGCCGCACTGGCCAAGGAAACGGACGCCGGTGCGCTGACGCGCCTTTGCCTGGTGCTGTTGAACACGAACGAGTTTCTGTATATCGACTAGCGAGGTGACGCATGTGCGAAAAGACATGGATTGCAAGATCACGGCGTGAGTTTCTCCAGAAGAGCGGTCTTGGCTTTGGCGCGCTGGCATCTTCTTTCCTGCTGGAACGGGAACTGGCCGCTGCGCCTCCGACGGCGAATCGCAACCCCTTCGCTCCGAAGCCGCCCCATTTTGCCGCCAAGGGCAAGAGCGTCATTTTCCTCTTCATGCACGGCGGCCCCAGCCACATCGATACGTTCGATCCGAAGCCGCTGCTGAACAAGCTGGACGGTCAGCCGGTGCCGCCGAGCATCGGTAAAGTAGACTTCCAGTTTTCGCAAATGGACAAGACGCCGCTGATGGGCTCGCCGCGGGTATTCAAGAAACGCGGGCAATCGGGGATTGAGATCTCAGACCTGTTTGAGCACACGGCGCAACACGCCGACGATCTCGCTATTATTCGTTCCTGCTATCACGACGGGTTCACGCACGTCACCGGTCAGAACTGGATGAATACGGGCTGGCCGCGCGTGGGCCGTCCCAGCGTGGGTTCGTGGGTAGTTTACGGCATGGGCAGCGAGAGTGAGAATCTGCCGTCGTATGTGGTCATGCTGGATGGCGGTATCAAAGCCGGTGCGCCGGCGTGGGGTTCGGGCTTCCTTCCCGCCGCGTTCCAGGGTACGGTTTTGCGTGGCGAGGGGCCACCTATCCTCAACGTGAACCGGCCGGAATCGATTACCGACAATGAGCAGCGCCGGATGCTCGATTTGCTGCGGACGTATAACGAGCAACATCGCGAAACGCGGGCCGACGATACGGAGTTGGCGGCGCGCATGGCGTCGTACGAGCTGGCGTTCAAGATGCAGATGTCGGTTCCTGAAGTGGCCGATATGAGCAAAGAGACAGAAGCCACGCGCAAGCTCTACGGCCTGGATGAAACGATGACGCACGAGTTTGGCACCCAATGTTTGATGGCGCGCCGGCTGGTGGAACGTGGCGTACGCTTCGTGCAGTTGTACTCTGGCGGCAAGAAGGGCAGCGAAGTTGGTTGGGATGGCCACAACGAATGCAGCCAGAACCACGAGTTCATGGCGCGCAAAGTGGACAAGCCGATCGCTGGCCTGCTGGCGGACTTGAAATCGCGTGGTCTGTTGGATAGCACGGTTCTACTGTGGGGCGGTGATTTCGGGCGCACTCCGTTTACCGATGGTGCAGGCGGCGGAGGCGGCAATCGCAACGGTCGCGACCACAACCCCTACGGCTTTACTGTGTGGATGGCAGGCGGCGGCATCAAGGGTGGCAAGATAATTGGTTCTACCGACGAGATTGGTTTGAAGGCCGCCGAGGACCGGATGAGCATGCACGACCTTCACGGTACGCTGCTCGCGCTGCTCGGGATGGACCACAAGCGGCTGACTTATCCCTTCCAGGGGCGCGAATTCCGCTTGACCGATGTGGGCGGGGAGAACATGTTCGCCTCACGCCTGCTGAATGCGTAGCATCAGTCGCCGGGCCGTTGCCGGCATGCTCGCGGCATCGCCCGTGTGGGCGCAGGGCGTAGCCAGCCGCGCTGTTACCGCTCTGCCGCGAGGCAAGCCCAGCGGCCGTCCGTTTCACGCGAAGTTCACCGACGTCGCCCGCGCCGCGGGATTGCGGGAACCCACTGTATACGGCGGCGCGACGGTGAAAACCTATGTCTTGGAAACTATCGGCTGCGGTGTTGCTTTCATCGATTACGACAACGATGGCTGGCTCGATCTGTTCGTGTTAAACGGCACACGATTGGAAGCCGCGCCCGCGAGCGCCACCAACCGTCTCTACCGAAACAACCGCGACGGGACATTCACCGACGTTACCGGCCAAGCTGGTTTGCGTCACTCCGGCTGGGCGTGCGGCGTCTGCGCCGGCGACTTTAACAACGACGGCTTCACTGATCTGTTCGTCACCAGTTGGGGCCAGAACACGCTCTACCGCAACAACGGCGACGGTACGTTCACAGACGTCACAAAAGCCGCCGGCTTGCTGGATCCGCACCGCCGGTGGGGTTCCGGCTGCACCTTCCTCGATTTCAACCGTGACGGCCTGCTCGATCTCTTTGTGGCGAACTATGTCGACTTCGACCTGGCGCGCGTGCCCAAGCCGGGAGGCGATTCCTACTGCAACTGGAAGGGCATCCCGGTGAACTGTGGTCCGCTCGGCTTGCCGCGCGGCCGGGCTTCCCTCTACCGCAACAACGGCAACGGCACTTTTACCGACGTCAGTGAAACCTCGGGCATCGCCAAGGCGAAGTCCAGCTACGGTCTCACAGCCGTCGCCGCGGATTTCGATGACGACGGTTGGCCGGACATCTACGTGGCCTGCGATTCCAGCCCCAGTCTCCTGTTCCGTAATAATCACGACGGCACGTTTACTGACGCCGCCCTGGAAGCAGGCGTGGCTCTCAGCGACGATGGCAACGAGCAAGCCGGAATGGGTATAGCGGTCGGCGACGTCTACGGCAGCGGGCGCCTGGATCTTCTCAAAACTCACTTCGCTGACGACACTAACATCCTCTATCGCAACCGCGGAGGGATGCGCTTCGACGACGCCACCATCCCCAGCGGACTGGGTGTGGAAGCGCGCTACGTCGGCTGGGGTGCGGGCATTGTAGACCTCGACAATGACGGCGACCCCGATATCTTCTACGTCACCGGCCACGTCTATCCGGAAGTGGAAGCAAAGCTGCCCCAATATCCCTACCGCACGCCGCGCGTCATCTTTCGCAACCTCGGCGGCGGGCGCTTAGAGGAGATCGTGCTGCCCGGCGTCCATTCCAGCCGCGGCTGCGCCTTTGGTGATTTCGACAACGACGGTGATGTCGATGTGCTGATCCTCAATCTCGACGAGCCCCCGTCGCTACTGCGCAACGACGTCAGCGGCGGCGGACACTGGCTGAAGGTGAAATTGATCGGGACGAAGTCGAATCGCAGCGCGATCGGCGCGCGCGTCACCGTCTCTTACAATGGCCGCCGGCAGGCCCAGGAGGTTCTCAGCCAGTCGAGCTTTCTGTCCGTGAGTGATTTCCGCCTCCACTTCGGCTTGGGCTCCGCCGCCACGGCTGGCGTTGCTGTACGCTGGCCGAATGGCGCGACGGAGACGTTCGCCGCCGTCCCCGCGGACCGTCTATTGACGATTCGTGAGGGCGATGGCATCGTGAGTAGCGTGCCGTTGGGGAAGAAGTAGATGCGCTTGATTGCCTTGATACTGCTGGCGTCTCTGGCCGCTGGTCAGGAACTCGATACCATCGTCAGCAAGGGTCAGCGCAAGGCGGCAAACATCCTCGACCAAGTGGACGACTCGAACGAACGCGATCTCTACCTCAAGATCTATCGCGAAACGACGCCGCTGACGCGGCGCTCCCTGGCCACTGAATTTCTGCGAAAGTACCCGTCGTCGTGGCTGCTGCCGCAAGTGTTGGAAGCGGCGGCAAAGTCTTCCATGGAGATGGAGGACTTCACAACGGGCCTCTTCTACGCCCGGCAATCCCTGCGGCTCTATCCGGAGAACCCGTTGCTGCTGGTCCCGGTGGCGATCGTGCAAGCCAAGCGAGGCGAGCGCAAGGCCGCCGCGGAAACGGCGCAGACCGCGCTGGAGTACCTGGCGAAATTTGCCGCGCCCGCGGGCGTGCCGGAGCGTCAGTGGACCTCCGTTCACGACAGCCTGCGGGACACAGCGGAGAAAATCGCGCGCAAAGCAATCGAAGTTCCTCTTAAGGGCAAGCCCGATGCGATATCCGCCTACGCCGGCTCCGCTGCCTGTGCGCGTTGCCACACGGCCCAATTCCAGGCGTGGCAGCAGACCGGGATGGCGCGCATGCTGCGTCCATTCGAAGCGGAGAATGTTATAGGCGACTTCACCAACGCCGAGTTTAGCGAACCAAGCGGCGCTGCTCGTATGACGCGCAGCGGCGACAACTTCTTCTTCGAACTGCGCCGCGCCACCGGCCGCTGGGATCGCTACCGCATCGCCTTCACCATCGGCTCCAAATGGCAACAGGCGTATGTGACGCGCTCCCCGTCCGGCGACTTGCACGTGCTGCCCGTGCAGTATAACCGCCTGCAGAAGCAATGGCTCAACTACTGGCGCATGATCGACCCCGAGAACAGCGAGCGGACCGACCTAAGCGCCTTCCATAACATGTCCGCAGTCACCTCTTACCAACAGAACTGCGCGCCGTGCCACACCAGCCAACTACGTGAGAAGGGTTTTGCGGAGCCGGGCATCAACTGCGAAATGTGTCACGGTCCGTCGGCCGCGCACGCCGCCGGTGCCGCGCCTGGCTTCCAGTTTCAAAAGGTCGACAACCGCGTCTACGTGCAGGTCTGCGCGCAATGCCACGCGCAATCCGCGCTACGTGATCCACAAGCGTTCCCGCCCCGCTATGAGCGCCGTCCTTACACCGAATTCTCACGCAAAGCTTTTTATCGCGATGGACGTTTCCGCGAGACCACGTTCGTGGTGGAATCGTTTGAGCGCTCGGCGTGTTTCCGCAAAGGCCCCGCCCATTGCGGCAGTTGCCACGACCCGCACGCTGCCGACGCAGCCTCGAATCCAACGTCCCTCAAGTTCCGCGACAATCCCGATCGGATGTGCCTGCAATGCCACCCGGCACAGTATTCCGCCGCCGCTCATGTCAAGCATCCGTCATCGAGCGAAGGCGCGCGCTGCGTTTCGTGCCACATGCCGAAAATCATGAACAGCCTGCTCTTCAAGGCCCGCAGCCATCAGATCGACGATAAACCGGATGCCGCCATGACCGGGCGCTTCGGAGTACTCGAGAGCCCGAACGCCTGCCTGCTGTGTCACTCTGAACAAAGCGTCGCATGGACCCGCGAACAATTGCGCTCCTGGTAATCGTTGCCGCACCCGCCCTCGGGGCCGATGACTATGTCGGCTCGAAGGCGTGCGCCGGTTGTCACAAAGCGGTCTACGACGCATACGTAAAAACGCCGATGGGCCGCGCGGCCACGCCGGCATCCGAACATCTTGGCTTGGCCAAGGAACGAGCTTCCGTTCAGCATGACAAGTTCGACCGTCGTTTTGAAGTCTACGTCGAAGACGGAAAGCTCTATCAGGCGGAAGCGGGCGAGAAATTCCGCAGTGTACATCCGGTTGAGTACGCTCTCGGCTCGGGTGAGAACGGCCTCAGCTTCATTGTTCGCCGCGGCGATCATCTGTTTCAGGCGCCGCTCTCTTACTATTCACGGGCGCGAGGCTGGGGTCTCTCGCCGGGGTACGAATTCGCCGATCTCGGCTTCAACCGGCCCATCGCCGCTATGTGTATCGCCTGCCATAGCGGACGTCCCCAACCCGTGGCCCAGCGAAACGGTCAATTTCTCGACCCGCCGTTTCGTGAACTTTCCATCGGCTGTGAGAGCTGCCACGGTCCAGGCCGCGCCCACATTCAATCGGGTGGCGGGAAGCAAAACGTCGTCAATCCGAAGAGGCTCGCCGCCGCGCGCGCCGAAGACATTTGCATGAACTGCCATCAGGGCGGCGACACTCGCATCCTGCAGCCGGGCAAGACCGTGCTCGACTTCCGGCCGGGTCAGGCCTTGAGCGACACCGTCGCCATCTTCAAACTGCCGCGCACGAGGGAGGCGGCCGACGTCGATCTGTTGGAGCACAATGAATCGATGCGTCTCAGCCGTTGCTATCGCGAGAGCAAGGGCACGCTTAACTGCATCACGTGCCACAACCCCCACGCCACTGCCACTGCCGACTATCGTGGCGTTTGCCTCGGTTGCCACGTCAAGTCTTTCGCCGCTACCCATCCTGCGAAGGATAGCGACTGCGTGAGCTGCCACATGCCGAAACGCGACATCGGTTTCATCGCCCATTCCGCGCTTACGAATCACCGAATCGTGCGGCAGCGCGGGGAGGGTCTTCCGGAGATGGCCTTCGCGCAGTCCGGCGATCTGGTGTACTTCAACAGCGCGCCGGGCAAGGCGCTGCCTCTACTCACGTCTCTTCAGGCGTACGGGGAACTGGCCGAGAGGCGCCCCAGCTATCCCCAGCGATTCCAGGAGCTGCTGGACCGCGCGGCCAAGGAGATTCCCAACGAACCGATCGTTCTCGCGTCGCTGGGTCGTCGCGCTCTCCGTGCGCAATCGTTTGATGCCGCCATCCAGCACCTCACGAAGGCGGTGGAACGCGGGTCTGAGGCATACACAACGTACGAAGATCTCGATCAGGCATTGGCCGGTGCGGACCGCTTGGAGGAAGGAGTGAAGGCACTGCAGCGAGGCATTGAGCTGGCACCCTACACCCCGGTGCTGTACAAGACCCTCGCGCTGCGCTTCATCAAATTGAAGCGCTATCCCGATGCCAAGCAGACGCTCGGGCGCTACATCGAACTCTTCCCGGAGGACGATTTCGTTCGTAAGCTACTGGCGCAGGTCTCAGGGGCGCGGTAACTTCGCCAGGGCCTCGCGCGCAATCAGGCTTTGCCGATTGAACTGCAAATACCGCTCAACAACGGCGCGCTTCTTTGCCGGGTCGCGGTGCAAATCCGCCAACAAGTGATATGCCGTCTCACGGGCGGGATCCAACGCGATTGCCTTCTCCAGGGCCGCCTCGGCCTGTATCGTCTGCCCCGCGCCGCGCAAAACTACCGCCAGTTTCTCATAGAGCGGGGCGTCAGCAGGGCGAGCGGCCACCGCGGCCCGCAACACCTTCACTGCGTCGTCATACTGGTTCTTCACAAACAAAACCATGCCCAGACTGGCCAGCACGCCGGCATCTCTGGGAAACTTCGGATACACATCCGCCAGCAACTTGTACCCGCGATTGATGAACTCCGGGGAACCATCGCGCTCCCCCACGGACACATACGCCAAGCCCAACGCCCGTTGTGACATATCCGCGTTCGCCGGGCTGCGCCAGAGCCGTAGACCCTGTGGAGCCGCGTTCGCCGCGTCCCCGGCGCGGCGTTGAATGCGGTGATCGGTAAACGCGGTATGCCCGCCATCGCGCACAGTCCGTTGGGGCATGTGGCAATCCTGGCACGCCGTCTTCGCTACGGGGTGCGCCGCGCTCAATGACCCATGGCAGACGCGGCACTGTGCGGCCACATTCAACGGTTGACCGTGAGGCCGATGACATGTGCCACACCACAGCTTGCCCGTCGCCCGCTGGCAGGCGCTCGCCGCCAGTTGCTCTACGTGGCTGACTACCTTCAGACCGCCGGCCGCACGATCGTAGACTAACACCGAGTACGCGTCTTCCAGCACCTTGCCAGGGCGGTAGGCCGCAAACTGCGAACCCGGGTTCTCCACCCTCGCTTCCCCGTTCAGGTGGCACTGCTCGCATACGCTGTCGCGCTCCGGGCGCGGGAGCCGGACGGGATTCACGATGTTCAGCCGTGATGGTTTGGTGAGATGCAAAGTAGCGTCGCCATGGCATCGCTCGCACCCGATTGGCGCCGGCTTCGCCTCACCGCTCGAATGGCACAGCAAACACTCCTTCGTCACCGGACGATTGAAATCCGGCGCCGCCATGGCCTCATATCCGGGAGCCATGTTCCACGAAGAAAAGCGGCGGTAGGCCGCGATCGGCGATTGGAAAAGCTGCCCCCCAATACGCACAACATAGCCCTGTGCATGCGTGCCTGACCCGATTGAGAACTGCATCCCGTAGCTCGCTTCGAGGCCGCCCCGCCGGATAGTCTGCATGTCCCGGTCCACAAAGAACTGGCTCTCCGATGGCTGGTGCCGGAACCGTGCCGTCGCGTTGGGCATTACGAAGCCGAGAGACCGTCCCATCGGCGACGTGTCATACGACGACGTCTCGTGTGGATGACATGCAGCACACTTAATAGTTCCAGAAGAAGCACTAAGTGTAAGTAGCAAGAAATGGACGAGAAAAGGCAAAATAGATGCCGAAAAACACTTACAACCCAGCCACTTTACTGCCGGACCGCAAGATTTCCGACGCCTCTCAAGAAAGTTTCCCATATGCTCAAGAATTCGCATCTGTCGTCTTGACTTTAACGGTTACGGGCTTTATATTCAATCCAATTGCCTACTGGGTCGGTGGCAATCATTTCTTGTTAGTCCACAGGAGCACCATGTTGTTACCACACCGCTCTCTCGCGGTTCTGATGTGTCTACTGCTGTCCGTAACAGGGGTGGCATTGGCGCAGACATCGAGCGCTAGTATCAACGGTACCGTAAAGGATTCCTCGGGCAGCGTCATCCCCGCCGCTTCGCTGATCCTCAGGAATACCGGAACCAACGTCGAATTGCGGTCCACAAGCAGCGAGTCCGGGCTCTTCACGTTTCTCAACGTAAACCCTGGAACGTATACGCTGGAAACTTCCAAAACCGGGTTTCGAACCGCGAAGCTGTCGCAGTTCACCCTCGCCGTCAACCAGACCGCTACGCTCGACCAGATCCTCGAAGTCGGATCTGTGGAGCAGTCGGTTAACGTAGAGGCCGTCGGCGCTGAGGTCCAGGCTTCCACCTCCGAGATTGGCGCGGTGGTTTCCCGCACGCAGGTGGTTGACCTGCCGCTGAACGGCCGCAACTTCACACAGTTGCTATCGCTCACACCCGGCGTCGCTCCAGTGAGCGTATCGCAGAATAGCGGTTCGGGATTTGCCCATCCGGGCATTGGTTCGTTCATCTTCCCTTCCGTGAACGGCCAAACCAACCGCAGCAACTTCTGGACGCTGGATGGCATTACCAACCAAGGGCTGATGTTAAGCACGCCCGCGGTGAATCCCATTGTCGACGACATTGAAGAATTCAAGGTTCAGTCGCACAACGATCAGGCTGAATTCGGCGGATCGCTCGGCGCGGTCATCAACGTCGCCACGCGCGGCGGCACCAATGACATCCACGGTTCGGCTTGGGAATATTTGCGCAACGACGCCTTCGACGCGCGCAACACATTCCTGCCCCGCGTTACCCCGTTCCGCCAAAACCAGTTCGGTGCGGCCGCCGGTGGTCCTGTATGGATCCCGAAACTGTTCAACGGTAAGAACAACACCTTTTGGCACGCCAGCTATCAGGGATGGCGCTTCCGCCGCGCCAACAATTCGTTCTTCCGTGTGCCAACCGCCGCCAACCTCGATGGTAATCTGAGCGACGAGACACGCCAAATATTTGACCCGGCCACGACACGTCCCAATCCGAACGGCACCGGCTTCATCCGCGATCCCTTCCCCGGTAATATCATTCCCACAAATCGGATCAACCCTGGGAACCTGCTGTTTGCCAAGACAACGTACCCGGTGGGCGGCGCACCAATCAACGGTGACCGCAACGCCATCGACCCCACGCCTCTGGCGCAGAACAACGAAGAGTATAGCGTTCGGATCGATCGCGTGTTGGGCCCGAAGGACAACATGTTCTTCCGCATCAATGCCTCCATGCTGGACCAAACGTCCTCCGGCGGCCGCCCGATTCTGGGAAGTTTCCGCACGTTTGACGCCATGAACATCGGCACAAGCTGGGTTCACACCTTTAGCCCTTCGACTGTCTTGCAGGCGATGTTCGGCCGCATCGTCAACACCGACAACAGCGGCGCGCTGTTCAAGGGCCTCCCTGCCAGCTTCATTAGCGGCGTCGGCTATACGCCCACGTTCACGCAGTACCTGGATGGCCAGACGCTCATTCCCGCTTTGAACATCGACGGATGGGTCACCGGCGGCGACAACGTGTCGTTCAACCGGCCGTCCGACATTTGGCAATTCAAGGGAGCCCTCACGAAGATCGTCGGCGGACACACGCTCAAGTTCGGCGCCGAATGGAACAACATGGACTTCTATGGATCGCCTCGCAATGGAAGCGCTACGTACCGTCCGCTCCAGACGGCGAATCCTCAGAGTCCCGGCAACTCCGGCAGCCAGCTCGCCTCATTCCTGCTCGACGTTCCCGATGCCGCTGGTTTCCGCAACCGCGCCACCACCACGCGCCGCGGCGGTGTCATGGGCTTCTATGCTCAGGACCAGTGGAAGGTGAGCCAGAACCTGACTTTCAACTTCGGTCTCCGCTATGACCAGACAATGATTCCGCCACTCGGCCAGGAAGGCAACGAGAATATCTTCACCGGCGCTTACGACATGCAGCGGGGCGTCTATATCATCCAAAAGGATCCCGGCTCCTGCGACACCCTCCAAAAGGCTCCTTGCGTTCCCGGCGGCACCTTGCCGGCGCATGTCGAGGTGGCGTCCAACGGAAAGATCTATCACAACGCCACCGACAACTGGCAACCGCGCGTCGGTTTGGCTTACCGCCTTGGCGCCCGGACTGCGGTTCGCGGCAGCTTCGGCATATTCTTCGACAACTATGCCGCTGTGGTGCAGACCGCACAGAACTACTCCGCCCAATGGCCCAGCGTCGGTGAGCAGTTGCAGGAGAATCTGAATAACCCGACCGCTGCTCAGCCGACTCCCTCGGTTAGCGGCAAGTCACCGTTCGGCACCAGCGCCCTGCCGGCCGCTACGCCGTTCAATCAGGTGCAGTGGTACATGGATCCGTACGCCAAGAACCCATACTCCATGCAGTGGAACCTCGGCGTCCAGCACCAGCTGAATACCTCCACCGTGGTCAGCGTCAACTACGTCGGTTCCGGCAGCCGCCGCCTCGACATTGGCGGCTTCTACAACGTTGCCACCACGCCCGGTCCGGGCGATTACAACCTTCGCAAACCCTTCAGCTACATCCGGCCGACCTACTATGACCGCAGCTGGGGCCGCGGCAACTACCAGGCCATGCAGTTCCTTCTCGACAAGAAGTTCCGCAACGGCTTTGCGTACATGATCAACTACACCTACTCTAAGGCGATTGACATCGGCTGCTCCGGCTGGTACGGAGTGGAAGGATGCTCCATCCAGGATCCCTACCATTTCAACGCCGATCGTAGCGTGTCCGGGTTTGACCTCACACACGTCTTCACGGCGAACTGGAACTACACGCTGCCGTTCGGTTACGGACAGCGCTTCAAGACCGGTAACAAGGCCGTCGACTACATCGTCGGCAGCTGGCAGATTAACGGTATCCTCCTGCTCCGTTCGGGCGTACCGTACAGCCTGCAGATCAACGGCGATCTGGCCAATACCGGCAATGCCGGAACTTACCTTCGTCTGAACACCTCAGGCAACCCGAGGTTGGACAACCCGACCACTGGTCGCTGGTTCGACACATCTAAGGTTTCCGCGCCCGCACCCTACACCTTCGGAACCTCCGGCCGCAACATCATGCGGTCTGACGGCTTCAAGAACTTTGATTTCTCGCTATTCCGTGAATTTAAACTTCCCGGAGAGGCCAATCATCTCGAGTTCAAGGTGGAGTCCTTCAACCTAACGAACACGGCCGTCTACGCTACACCGAATGCCAACCTCTCCAATGCCACGCTCTTCGGCAAGGTGACAGGTACGGCCAACCAGTCCCGCACCGTGCAGTTCGGCCTCAAGCTGAACTTCTAGCGGTAGGGCTGGTAAGCTCAGCACTATGCAGTGGTTCCAAAAGGCGGCGGGGATCTTCCTCGCCGCCTCTTTTGTTGCCTGCGGGCAAACAGTCTGCCGTGGCTCGGCGGCACTGGAGGCGCAAATCAAAGCGAAGCCTACCGCAGAGGGTTTCGCCGCGCTGGGCGGGTACTTCGTTCAGCGTCAGCAGCTCGCCTGCGCCATCGCCGCCTTTCAGAAATCCGTCCAACTTGCCCCGCGTTCAGTGGAGGCGCATTTCAATCTGGCGCTGGCATTACTGCAGAGCGGAGATGCCAGCGCGTCTGTGCCGGAGTTTCGTGCCGCGCTTGCGTTTAAGGCCGATCTTCCGGCGGCGCACGCGGCCCTTGGCAGTGCATTGGTGGAAACGGACGATCTCCCCGCTGCCGGCGATGAGTTTCGCGAGGCGCTCCGGCTGGATCCCCGAAGCAGTGCCGCGCTCCGTGGCCTGGCCCGCGTTCTTATCCTGCAGCAGAACTTCTCCGCCGCGGTACCGGTCCTGAAGCAGGCCCTGGCAGTGGAACCGCGTGAACTGGGCCACTACTTGGCCTTGGGCGTAGCCTACGCTGAAGGCGGCGACCACACTCATGCCATCGAAATTTTGAAAAAAGGAGTGGCGCTGGCGCCGCGATTGCCTGCCTTCCACTTCAATTTGGGCAATGTGTATGCCGCCCAAAAGCTCTATCCGGACGCCGCACGCGAATACGCCGAAGTGCTTCGCCTTGATGCGGACAACCAGGATGCGCGGCTCGGTCTGGCTAGCTCACTCGTAGCCAATCGCGAATATGAAGCGGCACTGCCGCACATCGAACGCTATCGCGGACCCGATCAGTTTCAGAAGCACTATCTGCGTGGTCTCTCCTCGCGTATGCTCGGCAAGAACGCCGATGCCGAGCGGGACTTGCTGCGAGCGGTGGAACTGGACCCGAACCATTACGATGCCCGCTATCAACTCGGTTATGTGCTGGCGCGCGAAATGAAACTGGCCGAAGCCCGGGTACACCTCGAACGCGCCAAAGAAATCAATCCCGATGGCGCCGATGCCCGCTTTCAGTTGGCTCGCGTCCTTCGCGACCTCAATGAGGAGGAGAAGTCGAAAGCCGAATTCGATGCCGTGCAGAAGGTCAAGCAGCAGACCGCTGACGTGACCATCGCCGGAACCACAGGCGCGCTGGCGAATGACGAACTGCAAAAGGGTGATGCGGCGCGCGCCGCCGAGCTCTATCGCCAGGCGCTTCAACTGGATCCAAACAACGGCAAAACCTGGTACAATCTCGCGCTCGCCTACGGCCGTCTCCAGGACACCCCGAAGACCGTCGAAGCGCTTCAAAAGGCGGTCGCACTCGACCCTCGTTTAGCGATGGCGCGCAATCAACTCGGCCTCGAATATTTGCGGCAGAACAGGCCGGACGCAGCCGCCGGCGAGTTCAACAAGGCGATCGAGGCTGACCCGCAGTATGCCGAAGCGTGGAACAACCTGGGTGTCATCGAGAGCCAGCGCGGGAAATCCGCGGACGCCGAGAAATCTTTTCGGCGGGCCGTGGAAGCGAATCCCGGCTACACACAAGCGCGCTTGAATCTTGGAATCGCGCTGGCGGAGCAGCAGCGCTTTGCCGATGCCGCC
>JBDTMC010000167.1:0-14765 GCA_039934475.1 Bryobacteraceae bacterium
GAGGGAATCGATTTGCCATAGGTGCCAAGGTGGGGCTGCTTAGGATAGGCCAAAAAACCTTGTGGCGGAGGGTCAATGTGGATGGCAGTTATTTGAGCAGCAGCGACCCCAGAGTCCATTTCGGCCTGGGGGATAGCAGCGTCGGCCTGGAGTCTCTCATTGTAGAGTGGCCCAATGGCGAAGCCGAAACCTGGAAGAATATTCGAATAGATACAATCGTGACGTTGCTGCAGGGCACCGGTGAACGACGTCAATGAGAGGCCATATGAAAATAGATTTCGCGCGGCTTGTCTTTTGCGTAGCCTTACCTTGGTGTTTCCAATTGATGGCTGATACTCCACCGGCTACCGCCGGCCGCATCGACTTCGCCCGGGACATAGAGCCTCTTCTAAGGACGCGCTGTCAGGGCTGCCACGGCCCGCGCCAGCAAATGAGCGGTCTTCGTCTTGACGGTCCCGCAGACGCTATGCGGGGAGGCTCCTCAGGCCCGGTAATCCAACCCGGCAAGAGTGGGGAAAGTAAATTAATTCAGATGGTGTCGGGCGCGGTCGAGGGCCGCATTATGCCGCCGGCAGGTGCGAGGCTGACCTCCAACGAAATCGGCCTGCTCCGTGCGTGGATCGATCAGGGCGCCGTTTGGCCGGTGACCGCGAAAGTACTGACGGCGGGGCCTTCCGGGTCAACGCATTGGTCTTTTCAACCGATTGTCAGACCAGGAGTGCCCTCTGTCCGCAAATCAGATTGGGCGCGCAATCCAATTGATGCCTTCGTTCTCGCCAAACTTGAATCCGAAGGGATTCCGCCTTCGCCTGAAGCGGACAAGCGCAAGTCGGTCCGGCGCGTCAGTCTCGATCTCACAGGTCTCCCTCCCACCCCGGGAGAAATCGAGGAATTCCTGGCCGATAATCGCGCGGACGCCTACGAGCGTCTCGTGGACAAGAAATTGCAGTCGCCGCACTATGGCGAAAAGTGGGCGCGTTACTGGCTCGACTTGGCCCGTTACGCCGACAGCGATGGATATGAAAAAGACAACCAACGGCCTCACGCATGGAGGTATCGTCACTGGGTAATCGAAGCTCTCAATCGCGACATGCCGTTCGACCTGTTCACGCTGGAACAGATCGCCGGCGATCTCCTCCCTGATTCCACCGTTGATCAGAAGGTTGCCACTGGTTTCCACCGCAACACGCTCACCAACCGGGAAGGCGGCGTGAATGTGGAACAATTTCGCTTTGAACAGGTAGTGGATCGTGCAAGCACGGTGGGCACTGTTTGGCTGGGACTAACCGTGGGCTGCGCCCAGTGCCACGATCATAAATTCGATCCCATCAGCCAGAAGGAGTTCTATCAGCTGTTCGCCTACTTCAATACGGCGGACGAAGTTAATATTGAAGCGCCTTTGCCCGGGGAGCGAGGGCCCTACTTGCAGGCCTTCTCAGATTACTACGCCAAACGGCATAAGCTGCTGAGCGAATATCACGTAACGGAACGCCAGCCCGAATGGGAGCGGAAGATGCTCGACGGGGCTGAGCATCCCGGCAAGTGGACGGACCTCGACGTCGCCTTCGACACAGTGCAGAAGATGGTTGACCACGGTGAGAGGATTCTCAGGACTCCCGTCGCCAAGCGCAGCCGTTATGAGCAGGATGCCATCACGGATCATCTGGTGGAGTGGTATGCCCAGGTAGTCGGCAATAAGGTTTACAAGGAACTGGCGTTCAAAGAGCTGCAGAAGAAACTTTATGATCTGAAAGTTTCATTCCCGGATTTGAGTCAGGCACAGACGATATCGGAGAGTTCGGAAAGCCGAAAAACCCACGTGGCGATCCGCGGCGACTATCGGCAGAATGGAATCGAAGTCCAGCCAGGGATCCCCGCGATTTTGCATGCCGGCCCAAGCACACAGCAACCCACCAGACTCACGCTGGCGCAATGGCTGATTTCTCCACGGAACCCACTGACTGCGAGAGTAATGGTAAACCGCTTCTGGCAGGAGCTATTTGGACAGGGGATCGTTACTACACCTGATGATTTCGGAGCCCAAGGCGCGAAACCATCCCATCCGGAACTTCTCGACTGGCTGGCTGCGGAGTTCATGGATGGCGGCTGGAGCATGAAACGCATGCACAAGCTGATTGTGATGTCGGCTTCGTATCGACAATCCGCCAATGCCCGGCCGGACCTGGATTCCCGCGATCCATACAATGTTCTTCTGGCCCGCCAGACGCCATTTCGACTGCCGGCCGAACTGATCCGTGATACTGCGCTCTCGGCCAGCGGTCTGCTGTATGAGGCCATTGGGGGCAAGAGTGTACAACCCCATCAACCGGAGTCTGTCAGTAAATTGGCTTTCGGCAACAACGACTGGGTGAAATGGGAAGATAGCCAGGGGCGGGACCGTTACCGCCGGGGAGTTTATATTCACTTCCAGCGAACCATGCCGTATCCACTCTTAATGAATTTCGACGCACCCGACGCCAGTGTTGCGTCCTGCCGGCGTCAGCGATCCGATACACCATTGCAGGCTCTTAACTTACTCAATGACCCCGTCTTTCTGGAAACGGCACAGGCGCTCGCTGAGCGAATATTACGGGAAGCTCCCGGTACGTTTCAGAGCCGGCTGGATTATGGGTTTGAGCTGTGTCTCGCGCGCAAGGCCGACTCCAACGAGTCTGAGCGCCTTCTCAATTACTTTCAAAAGCAGAGGGCGATCTTGAAGCAGGAACCGCAAGCCTCCGAGTCGTTGTTTCCTGTGGACTTGGCCGGGATCGATCGAGTCGAGGCTGCCGCTTGGGTGGGGGTCAGCCGCGTGATTCTCAATCTAGACGAATTTCTCACCAGGGAGTAGATTGTGACTTTCAAAGACTTCATTCAGATCGAAGGGCGGCGTGCATTTCTTCGTGACTGTGCCGGCGGACTGGGTACTATCGCACTTGCGCATTTATTGGGCGTGGAAGGCCGGAGCGCGGAGACGCCGCGGCAGAGAGATAGTCCCTTGGCCCCGAAGGCGCCGCCCCTCGCGGCGAAGGCGAAGAATGTAATTTTCCTTTTCATGGCTGGCGCGCCCAGCCAGCTTGACCTCTTCGATCCAAAGCCGGAACTCCAAAAGTGGCACGGCAAGCCGTTACCTCCGTCGATGACGAAGGATCTCAAACTTGCCTTCATTAAGCCGACAGCGGCCATTATGGCGAGTCCCCGGCAATTCAAACCATACGGGCAGTGTGGGATGGAGATCTCCGATTACCTTCCGCAAACGGCTACCTGCGCCGACGATATGTGCCTTGTCCGCTCCATGTACAGCGATGCGTTCAATCATCACCCGGGTCAATCCCTCCTGATGAGTGGCTCTCCCTTGTCAGGCCGCCCGACATTCGGTTCATGGTTGACGTATGGCCTGGGAAGCGAATCGCAGGATCTGCCGGGCTTCGTCGTGTTGAGTTCTGGTGGGGGTGCCAGTGCCGGGTCCAACAACTGGTCGAGCGGGTTCTTGCCGTCCACCTATCAAGGGGTTCCGTTCCGCAGCAACGGCGAGCCGATCCTGTATCTTTCCAATCCGAAGGGCGTAAGCGCGGCTACGCAACGCGCCAGTCTGGACGCTTTGCGGGATGTAAACGAACATCACTTCAAGAATGTAGGCAACGTGGAAATAGCCTCCCGCGTCGCCGCCTATGAACTGGCCTTCCGCATGCAAACGTCTGCACCGGAACTGCTGGACTTTTCGAAGGAATCACCCGCCACTCTTGACCTGTACGGCGTCAATCAGGAAACCACGCGCCCCTATGCCACCAATTGCCTGCTTGCCAGGCGGCTGGTGGAGCGTGGGGTACGCTTCGTCATGCTGGCGCATTCAAGCTGGGACGATCACGGTGAGTTGAACAAGAACCTCAAAAAGAACTGCGACAAGACGGATCAGCCGGTCGCGGCGCTGCTCAAGGATCTGAAGCAGCGAGGGCTGCTCGACAGCACGTTAGTAGTCTGGGCGGGAGAATTCGGGCGGACACCAATGACACAACTCAACCGGCCCGAGGAGATCGACAGTGCCGGACGGGATCACCATCCCAACTGCTTCAGCCTATGGCTGGCCGGCGGCGGCATTCGCGGGGGACAGGTGATTGGAAAGAACGATGAACTCGGCCTCAATATCGTCGAAGATAAAGTTCATATCCACGATTTGCATGCCACGCTGTTGCGCTGTCTTGGATTCGATCACACACGGTTGACGTATCGCCACATGGGGCGGGATTTCCGGCTGACTGACGTAGCGGGCAACGTCGTGCAGCGTATGCTGGCGTAATCGAATAAAATATGCCGTGGGAACCCATAGTTCTTCAGCCGGGTGAAGGGGAAAAGCTCCTCTTCAAAATCGGATTGATGACCTTTAAGGCACCGTCCTCGAAGACGGATGGTCAATTCGCATTCATCGAGACAGAACTTCCGCCAGGGGCGAATGTCGAGAGGCATCATCATCCTGAAGCCGAAATGTTTTACATCCTTGAAGGACAGTTCGACTTCTGGGTCGGCGATGGGGACGAAGCGTTTCATTGCGGAGCCGGCGCGTTCATTTGTGTACCGCCAGACGTGGTCCATTCGTTCGCAAATACCGGGAAGAGTGCGGGCCGCATTCTCGGCATGCTCGCGCCTGGCAGCTCCGATGGACTAGAAAGCTTTTTCCGAAAGATGAGCGTTCCTATCACGGATAGCAGCGAAATTCCGGACTTGAACCGGCCCGTGGAACACGTCCAGGCGGTCATAGCCGAACGTCGGAGCAAACGCGACAGGCAGTGAAACCAGATTCCCCGCAGTATTTACTGCGCGCACCACCCGCCGTCGATCACAACATCGGTACCCGTGACGAAAGCCGACTTGGCCGCGCAGAGATACGCGGCGAGTTTCCCAACCTCCTCTGGAGTTCCCCAGCGCGCTACGGGAATGCATGAGGACAACTCGTTATAGACCTCCGTGTTGTCCAGCAGGGCCGTATTCATCTCGGTGCGGATCAGTCCGGGACTAAGACTACTTGCCGGGAACCTGGATAACCAGGGCTATCGACGGCGACGGAGCTTTACGGCTTCCGACTTCAGTCTCCGCCGAGATCTCGTAGGTGCCAGCGAGTGCTTCCGCGCCCGCTTCCACCGAAACCGTTATCTGCGATCCTTGCCGGCCAAGCATTCTGTACTGTACTCCGGCCGGAAGGTCCAATAGCCGGAAGGGAGCGCCCTCCGGGATGTTCTCCGCAGTGAGCTCGATCGTCGCAGGCTTTCCGCGCTCCAGCCGCAGCGTGCCCACGCCGGATGTCAACTGAGAAGCAAACTGCGGCACAACACTCATCGTGATGGCTGGCAGCGGCCGCCGGACGAAGTTCCATACATCAAGCAGCGGGCCTTGCATCATGGTGGCGTAAGCCTCCACGCGCTTTCCGTCACCGCCGACTACCGCGCCATATACCGAAATGGGATAGACGCCCTCGGGGATGGATTCCGGCGTCTTGATAGCCAGCGCCATCTCCGGAATGATCATGTCCGCGCCATCGGCGTTCGGTTCAAAAAGCTGGTCGGCGCGGAATCGGCCGCGCGGCGCGGTCACTCCAGGGGGCAGACCCGCAAGCCATATTTCGATTTCACCCTCAAGACCGGCTTCGCGAATCAAGTGCACTTTTAGCTCGGCGGTATCTCCAGGTGTGACGGTGAAGTTTTCCGGAGTCGTGAACAGTTGGAAGCCCGGCAGTTCATTCCGGATTTTGAGGCAATACTCGAATCCCGGCCCTCCACGACGGGTGCGGTCGCGGAGTTCGAGCAGCAAAGGGCCGTCCTGTTTTGGCGTGTAAAAGAGGCTGCTATCCGGATTGCCCAGCAGGGTTCCTTGACCCGCTACCACGTCATCATTCTCCGCCACCTTTTTGCCGGAAGCATCCCGTAGCGTCAGTACGGAGTCCAGGTAAGGTACGCCCAACTGCGCGGCGATGGTGAAGAAATGGAGAGGTTGTCCTGCACGGCCTTCAATGTGATAAGAGTCCTTTTCGCCTGTCTTCGCCAGTTCCCCATTAATCTCCAGCGGGGCTGCCGAAAGCGCCGACCTCATCGCCGCAGTTGCCTCTAGAACAGGCTCGTCGACGATATCTATATTGAGCCCCGGCGTAGATCCCCGGCTCCCGGTGACCCAAAGTTTCCAGAGTCCAGGCTTGGCATCCGCAGGAATTAAAAACGTCAATTCGGCCGATTCGGGCACCTGGCGTTTGACGTGTCCTGCTATCCGCACCTGCGCTGAACTGGTCGCAGGATCCTTCCGGAAATGAACGGGCATGGTATAGGGGTAGGTCATTCTCGCATATTCGGCTTGCCTGAGTTCGGTGAGGTAGGCCTGTCGGATAGATTCCAAACCGCTTCCCCGCAACCGCACGACAGCCTGCGCCCCGGCTCGGAGGGCCATAGGATACGTGCTCGTGATGACGGGCAGCGCGGAAATCCGCAGAGTGTAAGAACAGTTCTTACCGAAATTGAAACCGCGTGGTCCTCTGTACTGGTCCAGCTTGACGTAGTAGACACCGGTGGCGGAGAACGTCTGCTCGATCAGAGGATTTTCGTTGTAATCATCCCGATCATCGTTAAAATTGATTTGCTTCCCGAGTGAGTCCATCAAAATCATCCGCGCCTCGACGGAAGATCCGTCCTCAATGGACCGCAGATCGAATACCCATCGTTCCCCTTTATTTGCCTGGAATGAAAAGATATCGATGTCCGGAGCGCCGTCCAGTCTTCCCTGCACCTCAACCGGCAAAGCAGAAAGCCTCTGAGCCTGAGCTAGCTTGTTGTTGGGCTCAACTTCTTTGGGAGACGGGAATTGGCCAACGTTAAAGATCGCTGAATTCGAAGGACCGTCCAGCGTGATTACACGGAGCATGTGTGCTCCCATCGCTGCCGTTGGGGAAATTCGCACCTCGCCGGTCACCTTAACGGGACTGGCTTGCGCGGTCTTTTGATCCCAGAACAGATCCTGGGTATCAAACTCCACGCCGATGACGTTCGAAAGCCGCCCACCAAGAATTTCCAGCGAGATAGTCGTTCCAGCCTGTCCGCCCAAGGGGAAGACGCGAATCAGTTCCGGCGGGTGCGCCGCTGCCAGCGCTACGCTCGCGGAGCAAACAAGGGCGGAGCACAAAACGGCAAGACCGGAAGGCGTCAGCTTCACGCAAGAACTTCCTTTACAGGCACTCCATCTTTGACGATTCGAACCGGGCGTCCATTGGCGTGATACTCCTTATCGAAGTTGATGCCCAAGATCTTGTAGACGGTTGCGGCGAAGTCTTCGATCGTCACGGGCCGGTCCACGGGCTCTCCCGCTTGTTTGTCTGTCTTTCCAACGACGACTCCGCCTTTCACACCCGCGCCTGCAAGCGCGACTGCGGAAGCGCGAGGCCAATGATCGCGTCCGCCCGAGAAGTTAATCTTCGGCGTACGGCCGAAATCGCCGATCACGATCACCAGTGTATTGGCCAACATGCCCCGTTGGTCCAGATCCTCCAACAGAGTCGGAAACGCTTGATCGAAGTCCGTCATCAACGGCTTCGTAAGCTTCTCGTGCTGGGCGTGCGTATCGTACCCACCGTGGAACACGGTAGCCAGACGAACGCCGGACTCAATGAGCCGCCGCGCCAGCAGACAGCCCTGCCCAACGCCGGTGCGGCCATAAGCATCCCGAAGTTTATCCGGCTCCGAGCCAATGTCGAACGCCTTACGCGCGGCCGGCGACGCAATCAGGTCGTAGGCCTTCTGGTAGAACTCATCCATGCTTTCGAGCAGTGGCGAATTTTCCGCCTCTATGAAACCGCGATCAAGCTTTGCCAGCAGGCCCTTCCGGGCGAGCGCTTCCTCGAAGGTGACGCCGGAGGGTAGCGTCAAATCCTTCACCGAGAAAGTCTTCGTGTTTGGGTCGCCTGCGACAAACGGGTCATAGGAAGGCCCGAGAAAGCCAGCGTCAGCGGAGAGGTCCTTATCCGGAATGACGACGAAGGGAGGAAGCCCGTTTTGAGGTCCGCGCTCCTTCGACATCACGGCACCGTAGCTGGGCTGCAGCAAGTCGTTGCGCGGCTTGGTGCCGCTGAAGATATACTGGCGGGCCCGTTCATGGATCGCTTCGTCGGAATGCATTGACCGAATCACGGCAAAGCGGTTGAGGCTTTTCGCCGTGCGCGGGAGCAAACCCGAAAAATGAATGCCAGGTATTGAAGTCGGCACCGATCCGAACGAGCCTCTGATATCGGAGGGCGCGTCAGGCTTAGGATCGAACGTATCCAGTTGGCTCGCACCACCGTTCTGGAACACGACAATGCACGAACGTTCGCTCGCCTGCTTTTCGCCCTCCAGCAGCGTGGGCAGATTCAGCCCGCCGAAGGCCAAACTACCCATGCGAATGAAATCTCTCCGCTGCATCGTTATAGGCTCCTAATGGTTGACTTGAAATTCCTTGGAGTTCAGCACCGTCCACAGAAAACTGCCAAGCGCTGCCCGCCGCGAACGCCCGGCGGCCATCTCACTCTCAACGAATTCTTTCACAGAGGTAAGTTCGCTGCTGGAAGCGGGGCGCGCGTAGGAGTCCAGATAAATCTCACTCACAATTCGATCGTCGGACCAGCCGTCCTTAATCCATCCTCCCAGTGCATTATCCGGCGCATCTACCTTCTTTCTCACGGTGTCACCGTTGATCATATGCAGGGCCTGGCTCAACGTCGGTGTCCTGGAGCGCTCGCAAATAATGTCCCGCCGCGGAAATCCGAAAGCGACCAGGAAATAGTCGGGCGCATCGGGGACATAAAGGTCCATGGCGCGCGTTCCAGCCGGGTAATTGGAAAACGGATGCGCCACACCGGTAACCTGGCTGATGGAATCCAGCAGAGCTTCCGCTGGTAGTTTGCGCACTTCATAACGGGCGAATAAGAGCCGCTCCAGTTCTGGATTCGCCGACGGCCCGGCGGAACGGGATGAGAGCTGATACGTTCGGGAATTCAGAATCAACCTGTGCAGCGCTTGCAAATGAAAGCCGCTGTCAACAAAGAACGCTGCCAGCCGGTCGAGCAGTTCCTTATTGGTTGCGGGATTGGTGGACCGGAAGTCGTCAAACGGTTCCACCAACCCGGCTTGAAAATATTCGTGCCAGATGCGGTTCACCGTAGCGCGCGCGAAATACGGATTCTTCGGCGATGTCACCCAGTTGGCCAGAGCAACGCGGCGATCCTCGTCCGGCGCAAACTGAGGCGTTTCTCCGCCTAAGAACTTGGCCGGTACCGGTTTTTTCGTCACCGGGTGTTCGACCTCACCTTCGTCCGCCAGATACCAGGTTCGCCGATATTCCGCGGGGCCGTGTTTCACCTGAAGTCTTGCAAAGAAAGCCGACAATCCATAAAAGTCATCCTGAGTGAAATTCTCGAGCGGATGGTTGTGACACTCAGCGCATTCCATTCGAATGCCAAGGAAGAGGCGGGATACGGTCGGGGTGGCTTTCTTAACGTCGAACTTCTTCAACATAAAGTCCGTCGCAGGATGCCAGAAGTTGGTAGCGGGTTCTTGAAACGTGTCGCCTTCGCTGGTGATCAGATCGCGAACCATCTGATCATAAGGCAGGTCTGCCGCGAGCCGCGCTGAAACCCACTCTTTGAATTTCCCCATGGATCGCCCTTGCGAGTTGAGCTGGTTGTTGCGGAACCAATCCTCAAACTTCACGGTCCAAAAGCTGGCGTACTCGGGCCGTTTTAACAGCGAATCAATCAATAAGACACGCTTATCTTGCCTCTGATTCGCCATAAATGCGCGTACTTCCTCGCCAGTGGGCGCGAGACCGATGGTGTCCAAATACACGCGCCGGATGAACTCGCTGTCGGTCGAAAGTCCAGTGGGGGCGACGTTCAGTTTCTTTTGCTTCGCGTAAACCAGTTCATCAATGAAGTTGTTTGGCGGTAAGGAAGGGAAATGAGCGTCGGCCTTTTGCTGAATAACACCAATTTGGGAGGCCGCAACGCTTCCCATACCGCGCGCCAACACGGTGGTCAAACCGCTTCCGGTAGCCGTAGCAACACCGTCCGGCGCGATAACCGCCACCCGGTCGGCGCTGCTCGAGTACCTCACCTCGTGTGTCATGTCGCGCGTGGTGCCATCAGACAGGCGCCCCATCACGACGAATCGCATCTTGGAACCATTGCCAGTGAGCACCTGCTCGGCAGGATACATTTCCAAGCGGGTCATCCGGGGGCCATTCGATTCCAGTTTGGCGCCTTCCTTCAGCCACTGAAGAAGAGTGCGATACTCCTCGGACTCCTTTGTCATTAGCCGGCCCCCGCCGTGGGGGATATCGAAGAGGGGTTTGCGTAAGATCAGGCTCTTTTCGGGATCGGCCAGGTCTACTCTGCGACCGTTGTGTTTTCGCAGCACCATCTCATGATCCGCGGCAACATCGTAACCGAAAAGTGACAGCTTGAATCCATTCTGGCCTGCGGGAGAGCCGTGACAGCCTGAGCTGTTGCATCCTTTGGTGGTGAATACAGAGATGACATCGGGCGAAAAGCGGACCCGGGCCTCGGATGTCCCCTCGCTTACAGTCACTTGCGTGGAACTCGTGAGCGACGCGAGCTTTACCCTGATTTCAGCGCGCCCGGGGTGTTCACCGGTAACGATCCCAGTCTCGGTCTCCACCGCCACGATTCCAGGAGTGGATAAGGTAAATTTGCACTGGCTGGTTACATCCTCTTCCTGCCCGTCGGCGATCTTCGCCAAAACAAGGAACCGCTGCGAATCGCCAGTTTTGGGAAGGACGATATTGCCGGGAACAATTCGGATCTGGGACCATTCCGCCGCTCCGATTGGCGCCGCTATCGCAAGAAAGCAAGTGAGCAATGCAAGCCGGAGCATAGTGGTCTGACCATCAGTCGCCTTGAGTTTACTGGACCGGATAGCTTGTGTCAAAGGTCAACGGCTCCAGCGGTCCCAAGGCAAACCACAGAATTCCCGTGGTAATCAAAGGAAGCAGACCGAACCCGATGAACACCGGTTCGTACGAATAGTGGTCGACCACCCAGCCCGTGATCAAGGCGAAGAGCATCCCTCCAAATCCAGATCCCATGCTCGCCAAGCCCCAGATCGATCCTACCGAACTGGACGGAAATACATCAGCCGGAAATGACAGTAGAATCGCATTGCAGGCGGTGTAGCCGGCCATCGCCACCGAAACCAAAGCGATGGACTGCGATGCGCTCTCCACAAACACTGCCGGAATCGCCGAAGACATGCAAAGTGCAAACACGGTCACTGCGCTTTTGCGGGCGATATTGACACTGAGTCCCGCTTGGATCAGCTTGCCACAGAGCCAGCCGCCAATCAGGTTTCCCAGGTCCGCCGCCAGGAACGGGATCCAGCCATACTTGCCGATAGAAACCATGTCGAAGTGACGCGCGCTTTTCAGGTATTCGGGAAACCAGAAGATATAGAAATACCACACGGGATCAAAGAATAGCTTTGCGATCGTAAAGGCTCTTACGAATCGCGTCCTCAATAGTGGACCGACAGGAATGGGCGGTGCTGGTGGGACGGATCCCGCTTCCTTCCGCGGCAGGCGATAGCTGGGCCACCAAAGCAGCAACCAAACGAATCCGCTCAGTCCTACCACCAGAAACGCAGTCCGCCAACCAAACCGGAGCGACAGGAAAACCACCATCGGGGTGGCAAGAAGCGCGCCAATAGACGACCCGCTATTGAAGATTCCGGAAGCGAGCGCACGCTCCTTGACTGGGAACCACTCGGTGACCACGCGTATTCCCGCCGGCCAGTTCCCGGCTTCACCCATTCCCAACAGAAAACGGAAGACCCCGAAGGTCAGCGCGCTGGTGGAAAAAGCGTGAGCCATTGCCGCCGCCGACCACCACAGAACGCACAAAGCGTATCCGATTCGCGTCCCCAGCCGGTCAATCAGCGGTCCGGACACGCCGTTCATGATCGTATAGGACAGCATGAACGCCGAGACAATACGTGAGTAAGTCACGTTGCTCATGCCGAATTCTTCCCGCAGCACAGGCGCGAGCACTGAGAGCGTTTGCCGGTCCAGGTAGTTGATCACGGTCGCGGCAAACACGAGCGAAATCATCAGCCAGCGCGTCCGCGAGGGCACAATACCCGCCGCCGTGGGCGGAGGCGTGATCATCGCCATGGGTTTAGCAACACCGCGATGCTCGCGACGTTCCATGGTTGTTCTGCGCAATAAGTATATCCGAACATCATGCTGCCATCTTCTCCAGCCAGTATTCGTGGTGCAAGCCACCCAGCACACGTCTGCTGCGAAGCACATGGCCTGCCGGCAACCGGTGGCGGTATTCGCTTTGCGGCGGTGGGGCCTGCAGCGGCACGGGTGTGCCAGGACCAAGGCTCATGTGTGGCCTTCCACCGTTGTAGTGGTCAATCCACAACTGAAGGGTGTGCCTGACATGCCTTGCACCCAGTTGAATAAGGAAGTCCAAACACTCTCGTCGGATTTATGCATAGGGCAAGGGGAACCCTGTTCATAATGACCTACAGCTCTCGGATTCAAATCCAGTTCGCTCTCGAACGGGGGATTCGCCCGTTGATCGTACACGAGGTCGTTCCAAGCTGCAACGTAAATCGCTGAAATCAAATAGGTCAGAAGAAGTTTCGGTCTGTCCGGACGGTTTACGGGGTTATGCTTTGGTAAGTCTTTTCTTTTAAGCTATTTCGCTGGCGGAAGCCAGTGGGAGTCGAACCCACCAGTGATGCAAAGCACCGCTCACAGGTTTTGAAGACCAGGCCCGGCACCGGCCAAGTGTGGCTTCCGCGTCCATTGTACCCTCTATGGAGTGGGCGAAACGCCGGCCAGGCCCAGTGCCCCCGCGCGAGCCTGCATAGCCTCGATGCAGAACGCGATATGCTCGTCCAGGTCGATGCCCATCTCCGCGGCGCCGTTAACAATGTCTTCGCGGCTCACGGAACGCGCAAATCCTTTATCTTTCATCTTCTTCCGTACACTCTTGACGTCCACCTCGGCGATGCTACGGCCGGGTTTGACGTAGGAGATCGCGGTGAGAAAACCGGCCAGTTCGTCGCATGCGAAGAGCGTCTTCTCCAAACGGCTCTCCCGCGGAACGCCGCTATAATTCGCGTGGGAGAGGATAGCCCGCCGAATCTCCGCCGGTACTCCCTTTTCCGCCAGAATAGGCTCGCCCTTCATCGGATGGTCCGGCGCCACGGGATGGATCTCCCAGTCGAAGTCGTGCAGCAACGCGGTGAGGGACCACATTGCGACGTCCTCTTCAAACTTCACTGCATACGCGGCGACGCATGTTTCAACGGCCAGCGCATGCTTCCGCAGGCCATCGGATTGAATGTATTCGCAGACAATCTGCCACGCTTCTTCACGAGTCATAGGTTTAAAGGAGCTTCCCTGCTATGGTACACTCGAAAGAGTTTGGCACGGGCCTGTGGCGCAGTTGGGAGCGCGCTTCCATGGCATGGAAGAGGTCGTCAGTTCGAACCTGACCAGGTCCACCAACAAATCCCAACAAAACATAGACTTACGAAGATGCTTGCCCTCTTCCACGCTTCCACGTCGCGGAAGAGGCCACGCGGAGTCCATTTGGAGTCCAAACTGGCCAAAAGTTGGACTCCAGGCGGCGGACCCCTCGGTCGTGCTCAGTCACCCACGCTTTTCCAGGCCCTTCAAAACCTTCAGCGTTACTTCGAGATATTGAAGGTCCAGAGTGCTAGGACAACCCACGGGCTCCAGGCGGCACTTCTCCCAGCGCTGCCGGTACAGGAATCGAACCCGTTCCGGTGTCAGGGTGCTCAGTTCTTCGTAGAAATGGCTCAGCTCATGCTCGGTTGCCACTCGCTCCGGTTCCGGAGGTGGCTTCCTAATGCCCATGTGCTTCCGGTGATCTTCCAGGGACATCGTCATGTCGCCGCGAAGCCCTGAATGCTGTGGTGCGCTGAAGCCCTTCAGTTTATTCCAGAGCTCAATCTCTTCCACATTGTCAGCCTCAGCCCACGGCGATATAACTACGCTCTGAACAACCTCCTTTAGAACTATCCTCCGTCGCTTGCATTCAGGAACCCACGGATGGCGGGGATTCATCGGCAAGGGTCGTAGATGCGGAATGTTGTTCAGGTCGATATGGCGATTGCCGCCATCTAGCGGATTGGTCCCTGATAGTCGCTCCATGGGGAGTTGTCGTCCATGCTGCAGGCTATGCCGACCGCCGAATAGGTACAAAACGGATCTCGACCCGCTGATTTAACGCGCCCGCGATCCTGCGCAACATTGCGAGGGAGTGGCCCTCGTAATCGGCATCCTCAAGACGGCAGATGACGGATGCCGTGGTGCCGATGAGCTTGGCAAGCTGAGTTTGGGTGAGAGCCGCCGCTGCTCTCAATTCGTGGATTTTGCGGGCGATCTCTTCGTTCGCGCGCGCCTCTTCCAGGTTCTTCATCCGGGCTGGTTTACCTTCGAAGGTCCGGCGGTGAAGGATCTCCACCGCATCGCTAGTCGGTTTCAGCGTCTTTGCTTTGTTAGCTGACATCGTCAGGCCTCCTCATAGGTGTGCTTCGCCGGATTCGCTTCAAACCGCTTCTTGCGTTCGACGGCGTAATCGATCTCCTTCGGCGGGACGACGCTCTCTTTCACAAGCCCGTGCGAGACAACCGCCGCCACCGCGCCGTGGAAGAAGTACAAGATCCGGTGGTGAACGCCGCCCAGACTGACGCGCAATTCGTAGATGC
>JBDTMC010000168.1:0-14652 GCA_039934475.1 Bryobacteraceae bacterium
GGCGCCCCGTAATGACCTGCTTCTGCTGGTCCAATACATGGCGCCGATTTGCCCGGGTTGCGGCCCCAGTGACGGCGGCGCAGTGGCTGACCTGTTGCGCCTCAACACGGGCATCGCGCCCACTCCCGTGGCCAGCCAGAAGCGTCTCGGCTTCCTTGCCGGCGACTCCGCGGGCTACCCCAACGGCCGGCGACTTGTGGATGATGTCGTCGACATCTCCGCCCGCGCCGTGGCCGGAATCCTCGTCGATCCGGTGGCCTATGGCGCGCCAATCGGCGATGGAGTAAACACCGACGGCGACAACGTCGGAGTCCGCGACCGCTTCCCCTATGTCCAGCCCGCACTAAGCGGCCGTCAGAGCCGCCACGTGGGTCCCGGTCAGTTCGGCTGCACTGGTCAGCCGAACGGACTCTGTCCCAGCAACTGACCTGTTACTAGACACAGCGCGGGCGGCATGTCCGCTCGCGCTCTTTTTTCCGAATGAGGTAGTTATGCGTTTCTTCCTGGTTACTCTGCTCGCATTCGCTGACGCCGCCGCCGGCCTCGCACAAGACACTCCGGCGATGAAAGCCATCACCCAGGCCGAAGAGGCGATCCGAAAGTATCCGGCCCGGCCCGATGGCTACAGCGCTCTCGCCGCTGCCCAAGCGCGCCGCGCACGCGAAACTGCCGACTCCTCCTGGTATGACAAAGCCGAAGCAGCCGTGCGCCAGTCTCTGCAGATCGCCCCCAATTATTTTGATGCTCGCCGCGCTGAAGCCACCGTCCTCTTTGGCCGCCGCGAGTACGCCAAGGCTCGCGAACTTGCCATCACGCTCAACAAACGCACACCGGACGACTTACAAACCTACGGCCTCCTGGTGGACGCCAACGCCGCACTAGGGAATTACGACGAAGCGGAAAAGGCCTGCAACTGGATGCTCCGGCTGCGCCCGGGCAACACTCCTGCCGTGATTCACGCCGCCCAGCTCCGCGAGATCTTCGGCGACGTGCAAGGCGCCGTCGATTTGCTGCGTACCGCATACGGCGCCATCCCCGGCACTGAAACCGAGGAACGGGCGTTGGTCCTCACGCGAATGGCGCGCCTGAAGCTCGCTTTGGGTAAGACAGCCGAAGCAGAAACTCTTCTCACTGAGGCATTAGCGCTCTTTCCCGGCTATCCTGACACTCTAAACCAAGTGGCTGAGCTCCGCATCGTCCAGAGTAAGTACACGGAAGCCGTTGACTTACTCGCCAAGAGCTACCAGGCCGCGCCCCTGCAGAGGACGCAATACAGGCTCGCCGAAGTGCTCCTCCTGGCCGGAAAGAAGGAGGAAGCGCGCAAACAATTTGACGATTTCGAAACTAAGGCGCTGGCGACGGGCGGGGCCAACCTCGAATTAATCGCCTACTATCTCGACCAGGCGAACCAGCCCGCAAAAGCCTTAGCGATCGCGAAAACCGAATTCAGTAAACGCCACGACATTTACACGCTCGACGCCTATGCGCGCGCCCTGCAGGCAGCGGGCAACAAGGACGAAGCAAAAACACAACTCCAAGCGGCGCTGGCGGTGGGTACGCAAGACCCACAGATCCGGGCGCACGCGCAGGCGCTTGGCCTCTAGCAGTTCGTGGCGCAAGTGGTCAGGCTCGAAAAATGGGGCTGGCATGATTTTCCGACCCCTGTAAGCTACTGTAAACGGAAGTTCCCAAGGGAGGAAATTCGTGCCTGTACCAATTTTTCCGGCACACGCGTTGCACCACGGGCCGCTAGGGTTTTAGTAAAGTTTCCACCGCGCCCACAGTAAGCGGATGATAACCCGGCTTGGCCTTCGCGTAAATTGCGAGGGCCTTTTTCTTGCCGTCGGCTGTCTTCGCAAGTTCCCGGTACAAGGGTTCAATCAGTCGCATCCGTCCCACTGTAGTGAGATACTCCTCCAGCCGCGTGCTCGCCGCCGCATACTGATAGCGCACGGCCAGCACCAGCCAAGGGGAGGTAACCTCAGCGTTCGCCGTGGTCGTCAAGTGAAACGCGTCGTCCAGATCCCGCATCTTGGACGCATCCAACTTCGGAGCGACTTCGCGTAAGAAATATACCCACTCCTGCGTACTCCAGGCCTTCGCCGGCAACGCGGCAGTCTTCACACTGCGCGCGATCCATCCGCTGGCCAGTTGTGCCACTTTTGCGAACGCTTCGGAATGCGGCAGCGCAATTCCCGACGGCATGCCGGGTTTGGTCAGCCATTCATCCAGCGGAATCTTCGCCGCCAGTTCCGGACTCGCATCCAACAGATTCTTGTGCAGGTAGGCGACAAAGTCTCCCGTCGTGATGCTCTGGAACTGGAAGTGAGTGAAGTAGCCACGCAAGAATTCGTCAAACCGATCGCGTCCAAATGTCTGTTCCAATTGCCGCAGGAACAGCGATCCCTTCACATAGGGCACCAGCGTGGAGCCGTCGTCCGGATCGCGCCCGTTCAAATCGATATGCAAAATCTGATCAGCCGGAGCCAGCCTCTTCATCTCCTCCGACAGCTCATTGATCTCGTTGACTTCTTCCATCTCCGCCCGTTGCTGGCCGAAGACTTTCTCCTGGATGCGCCTCTCCAGATAGACGGTGAATCCCTCGTTCAACCAGAAGTCCCGCCATGTTGCGTTGGTCACCAGATTTCCCGACCACGAGTGCGCCAGCTCATGAGCTACCAGCGCCACCAGACTCTTGTCACCCGCCAGCACAGTGGGCGTCGCAAACGTCAGCTTCGGGTTTTCCATGCCGCCGTACGGAAAACTGGGAGGCAGCACCAGCAGGTCGTAGCGCTCCCATTGATAGGGTCCGTAGAGCGATTCCACTGCCTGCATCATCTTCTCGGTGTCGTTGAACTCCGCGGCAGCTTTGGCCACTACCGAAGGCTCCGCCCAGACACCCGTCCGCTCACTCATCGGTTGAAACGCCAGGTCGCCGATCGCCAGCGCAATCAGATACGGAGCCACCGGCTGCCGTAACCGGAAGAAATAGTCCCCATCGCGCGTACCCTGCGGGTCCTGCTCCGCACTCATCACCGCCATCAGCTCTTTCGGTGTCTTAATATGCGCCGAGTAAGTGATGCGCACCCCTGGCGAATCCTGCAGCGGAATCCAACTGCGGGCGTGAATTGCCTCCGACTGCGTGAATAGAAACGGCAGCTTCTTCCCCGCTGTTTGCGCCGGCTCCAGCCATTGCAGGGCCGACGCCTTCGGTCCAGTCCCATAGTGCACCCGCGCCAGCGTCGCTTCTGCCGGAAGCGGTACCGTCAGCGCGGCTCCCAATATTTTGTCCGCCGGGCCAAGCTCGAATTTGGCGTCCGCCCAATCGCGTCCGTTCTGCGAAGTCTCCACCCGCGAAATGGACAGGCCTTCCGTGTCTAACCGCAGCGGAGCGTCCGCCACTACCCTCTTCAAACTCAGCGTCGCGGTGCCGCGTAAGACCTTCTGCGCGAAGTCCGCCTCCAGGTCCAGTTCGACATGGCGCACGCGCACTTCTTCGGGTCTTGCATACGAGTGCGAGTCGCGGTGGTCTTCGTCGATGTTCTTCATGGTGGAACGGCAGGAGACTCCCGCCAGAAAGGACGCGGCGGCAAGAGCGCCACAAAGATAAGGCTTGTGCAAGAAGTCGTCTCCGAACTTCTTAGTGTAGCGGAGGCATCTCCTCACCTTCCCACTCCCCATCGCGCCTCACCGCGACGCCGCGAGTTGTCATCTCGTCTAATAGCGTCTGCACCGCGCCGGACGGAGCATGGTCAGAGGGAATCACAACCGCCCACTCCAGGTTCTCGCGAAACTCTTTCGTGCTGGCGCGCCATGGAAACCCAGGCTCGGGCCGCGTCATATCGATACCCGAACCGATGCGAATCGACGACCAACGCGCGGCGATCGCACAGGCTGCCCGTGGTGAAGGTAACGGTCCACGCACAATGAAGTGGTTATTCCCTACTACCAGAATTCCCAGGCTCACGTGGTCAGTCTATCTTTAGAAGTTCGATGTCGCAAACCAGCGGCCCCGCCGGCAGTTTCTTGCTTGATGGCTTAGCGCCATACGCCTGGTCAGCCGGAATCCATACCCGGGCCGTTTCGCCCACAGCCATTGCCGGCACCGCTTCGCGCCAGCCTGGCAAAGCCATGCCGACTTGAACGCTCGCCGGGCGCCCCTCCATCGCCGTGGTTTCAAACAGCCTGCCGGCAGATGTCCAACACGAGTACTGAACGGTAACCCGGCTCTTCTCCGTGGGGTGGCTTGCGCCGCCGCTGCTCCGAAGGACTCGATACACGACACCAGATGGCAAACGTGTCGCATCCGCCGGGGGCGCAAGCATGTCCGCCGGCGGGCGCGGAGCCGTAGTAATGGACACCAACTCCACGTCCAGCGTTAGCGCCGGACCCTCCGGTTGGTCCTCCGGCCGGTACGTCAATCCCGCCGGAATCCAAACCCTCCGCTTCTCGCCCACGGACATGTATTTGAGCGCGATAACGACACCGGGCATGGCCGTCGCCAGACACTGGTTTGCCGCCGCGGCGCCGGACATGGCGACCACTGTGCCATCACGCCGCCAGGAGGTGAACCGCACAGTGACGCAATCGTCCCCCTGCGGCCGCTCCGTCCCGTGCCCGGCGGTCAATACCCGGCTAAAGACGCCCGAAGACAACTCCACCGCACCCTTCGAGGGCTTGGCGACATCCATGGGCGCCGGCGCCGCCGCAAGCGCCGGCAGAGAGATCAGCAACAGCAGCGGCCTAGAACACCTGTACTTCATAGATTCGCGCCGAACCGTCTCCATTCGCTGCCGGCTTGGTGATGTTCAACCGCACGTATCGCGCCGATACCGGAGCAATATCGTGCGTCGTGATGCAGACGACATTGCCGGTCACGGTCGCCGCGGTAGTGTAGTTCGCTCCATCGGTGCTCAGCTGAATCGTGAAATCCGCGGTGTCGAAATCAAACGTCTCGCCTCCCGCACCGGCATGCTCGATCACTACTCGCGAAACCGTCGTCACCGAACCCAGGTCGATCGTGAGGGTCGGGTTCGTTGCCTGCGAACACCACTTGTCGCCATTGCCGCCCGACCATGTCCCATTTACCGCTTTGTCGGGAGTTTCCGTGCCGTTGCAGGAGGTTGATCCAGTAGCGGTCTTCAGATAAGCCTTGTTCTGCGCCACCACACCGCTACTCTTCAACCCATATACGCCGATGTACTTCGAAACGCCCGCCACGTAGACTTTCCCATTGGCAATAATCTGGTTGCTGCCTTTGGAGAACGCGAAGTAGTCTTCGTTCGGACCGGTACTGGACCACAACAACGCCAGTGTCTCCGCGTTGAGAGCATACAACTCGCCCCCCACGATGGTCTGATTGGCGTCGCCGTATCGCGGTAAAGTTGCCCACAGGATCCCCGTCCCTGCCTGCGATCCCTTCGCTGAAATGGACATCATCCCGCCCGGCATGCCCACCGGCGGCAGAACTGGTCCCACCACAGCCGCGGTAGTCACCAGACGCTGCGCGGTTGTGTCGAACCGGTACGCCCGCGCGTAGTCGTTCTCGCCCCAAACGTAAACGTTCAGGCCCTGCGGGCTCTGCCACCACGGGTTGGCGTTGTGGATGTGATGTGTTGAGGACGGCCGCGCGGTTGTGTTCACGGCCTGAAACACCTGCGGAATTTGCGCGTCGCCGGCGGCGATCTTTCCGAGATTAGTGGCGTCCAGAAGGTAGAGCTTTCCTTCTTTGCCGCCGGTCACCAGATACTTGGTACCCGGCACCGCGGTGGGACCACCAGAGCCAAAGTCCATATCGCTTCCATTGAGGCTGTTGTAGTTCGATGCGGTAAAGAAATCCATCAACTTCAGCGTCCTCGACTGCAGCTTGATCAGCGATTCACCCAGATTCGCGCGCCCGTTCCACGAACCATTGCCGGTGGAAACATAGACATTGCCCGCATTGTCGAACATCGGCGCGGCTCCCGCCATCCAGATGCCCGATAACCCTCCGTTGGCTGATGTATTGTACACGCCCACTTGGGCGAGGCTCGCCGAATCGTACCCCATCACCCAGCCATGATAAGGCTGCGTGTCGCAGAACGATGCCCAGGAGATATACACCGTATTTTTGGCAAACGCCAGCGCGGGACGCTGATTCTGCGTAAGGGAGTTGAAACTGATCGTGCTGCCGCCCTCGCCATTTCCGGCTACAGTGGCGCCGATCGTGGCGGGGCTTCCCGTCCGGTCGGCACCCGTTGTGATATCGATGGCGCGCAGGCGCTGCACCGTACCGCCGGATTCAACGGTCCGAGTGACGAAGTACATCGTTTTTGTCGTGGGGTTGATCACCGGTGTACCGACAATCCCGATATTGCCCCTGAAGTCTTGATAGTTGGCGCAGGATCCGCCCACATCCTCGTTCGTAGTCGGGCGTCCGGTGCCGTTGAAGTTCCGCTGCCACAGGGGGGCGCCTGTCCCCAGGCTGTCCGCATCGAAAGCGTACACGGTATTGTTCATCGTCGCCGCATACAGGACGTTGTGAGTACCGCCCGTCATGGGCAAACCGGGAAAGTACAGCAGCCCCGCATAAACCTGATCGTCCACGGGCAGCAGGAATAGCCGCCCGAAGCTGTTGGAATTGACGTTTGCCGTCGTCAACACCGTCTCATTGAGATTGGCCCCACTCCGACCTCCGTCGTTGTACCGGGTGAGGATGTAAGGCTTTACTTGAGCCTGAAGAGTGAGGTCTCCCATGAAGAGACCAGCGGTGAAAAGCGACGCAACCAGAAGGGAGTTTTGCAATGACACAATTTGACCTTTGAGTAGATTGATTGGCTAACAACTCAACCTGGTCTTACGTGACCTCTCCCGCCGTCGCAGAAGGGTCAGTCGACTCTCAGCAGTTCGATCTCGTAGACCAGATTACCCGCGGGAATCCGCTTACTCGGCGGTTTGTTACCGTATGCCAGGGCAGCTGGAATCCAGACCCGGACCTTGTCGCCCGGTGTCAATAGCGGGATCGCTTCCCGCCATCCTGGCAGCGTTGTCCCTAGCGGCATCGTGGCCGGCTGGCCGTCCATCACCGTCGTTTGAAACAGCTTCCCTGCAGCAGTCCATCCCGAGAAGTGGACCGTAACGTTACTGTCCATCGCCGGGTGAACGTTTCCCTTACTCGATTTTAACCAATCTATGGTCACTCCGGATAGAAGTTTTCGCGCGTTCTCCGGAGGAGTCGTTAAATTCAGCGGGCGACGGGGCGCCTTCGTGATGCTGACCAGTTCCACATCCACCGTCAGCGCCGGTCCCTGGGGCGCCTCTTCCGGCTTATAGGAAAGACCCCCGGGGATCCAAACCCGCCGCCGTTCCCCCGGTGTCATCAACTTCAACGCGATGGCGATTCCCGGCATAGCCGCTCCCAGACATTGCGGAGATGGCTCTGCGGAGGCTCCCGAGGTGGCCGCCAGCCGCCCTTCGCGCGTCCAGGACGTGAACCGCACGCCAAGACAATCGTCGCCTTCCGGCCGCTCGGTTCCCAGCCCCGCCTTCAAGACCTGCGTGAACACACCGGACTGCGCCTCTTGTGCCTCCGCTGGCGGCGCCGCCACATCCGCCGGCGCCACAAAGGAAGGAGTCTGGGCTGAGAGCGGCAAAAGGGCTGCCGCCAACATCCCGATGGCGACCCACTTGCCGCCCACTAAAACACCTGCAGTTCGTAGATCCGCGCTGGATCCCCGGCGATTGTGGATGGCTTGCTGATGCTCAGGCGGACGTAGCGCGCCGACACCGGAGTCAACACATGCGTCGAGATGCTCAGTGTGTTGTTCGTGATGGTTTGCACCGTCGTGAAGTTGACGCCGTCGGTGCTCACATCGATCTTGAACGCCACCGTGTTCCCTTCAAACGGCTCCATGCCGCCGCCCGCGTGTTCCACAACGACGCGCGATATCGTCTTCGCCGTCCCAAGATCGACCGTCAACCATGGGTTGGGATCGCTCGAGCACCATTTATCGTCCAGGCCTCCAGCATAAGTGCCATTCACCGCTTTATCGGGCGTCTGATTGCCGCTGCAGGGCGTAGACCCAATCGCCGGCTTTTGGTACGCCAGATTCTGCGCCGCCACCCCATGCGCCTTCAAACCGTACACGGAGATGTATTTCGCCTGACCAGCTAGATAAACCTTCCCGTTGGCGACAATCTGATTGCTGCCTTTCGAAAAGAGATAGAAGTCGTCGTTGGGCCCGGTGCTCGACCACAGGGTGGCCAGCGTTTCCGCGTTTAACGCATAGAGAATGCCTGGGCATAGGGTCTGGTTGGCATCGCCGGCGCGTTGAAACGTAGCCCATACGATTCCCGTCCCGGTCTGCGATCCGTTCGCGGAGATCGACGTCATGCCACCCGGCATCCCCAGCGGGGGCAATACCGACCCCACAGCGAACGGCGTAGTCACCAAACGCTTCGCCGTTGGATCGAACCGGTAGCCGCGCAAATAGTCGTTCTCGCCCCACACGTACATGTTCAATCCCTGCGGGCTCTGCCACCATGGATTCGCATTGTGGATGTGATGCGTCGCGCTGGGTACAGTAGTTGTACTCACCGCCTGAAACACCTGTGGAATCTGCGTGTCGCCAGGCACCATCTTGCCGAGGTTTGTCGTGTCAATGAGGTAGACCTTGCCCTCTTTGCCGCCCGTGACAACATATTTTGTGCCCGGAACCATCGTCGGGCCGCCAGAACCGAAATCCAGATCTTCAATATTGAGGCTGTTATAGTTTGACGCCGTAAAGTAATCGAGCACACCGAGGGTCTTCGACGACAGCTTCACAAGGGACTCGCCGAAATTCTTGGTCCCATTCCAATCGCCGTTCCCGGTGGATACGTAAAGATTGCCGGAGGCATCGAACGCGGGAGCAGCACCGGCCATCCAAACGCCGCCCATCATGCCGTTCGGCGTGGTGTTGTGCACCCCCACCTGGCTGAGTGTTGTGCCGTCGTAGGCCATCATCCACCCGTGATACGGGGTCGTATCGCAGAAGGATGCCCACCCGATGTACACCGTACCTTGGGCGAACGCCAGCGCCGGCCGCTGATTTTGTGTCAATGGGTTGAACGTAATGGTGCTGCCGCCTTCACCCGTGCCCGGCACTGAGGCAGTGATGACAACCGGGCTATTCGGTCTCTCCAGTCCAGTGGTGATATCGAGGGCGTGCAGCCGCTGCACGATGCCCGTCGCCTCGCCAGTCCGCGTCACGAAATACATCGTGTTCCTGGAGGCGTCGATCACGGGCGTCCCAAGGATTCCGATGTTGCCGCTAATGTCGAGAAAAGGAGTGCAGTATTGCCCCACTTCGGTGCTGACACCAGGGCGCCCCGTGCCGTTGAAATTTTTCATCCATAGCGGTTTTGCGGGCCGGTCGGCGTCAAACGCGTACACGGAGTTGTTCATCGTAACGGCGTACAACACGTTGTGAGCGGCGCCGCCAACCGTGAGTCCGCTGGCGTAGAGCAGGCTGGCATAAACCTGATCGTCCACCGGCAGGACAAATATCCGCCCGAAAGTGCTCGAATTCACATTTGATGTGTTGAGGATGGTTTCTTTGAGGTTGGCTCCGCTGCGCCCGCCGCCGTAGTAGCGTGTCACAACGTAGGGTTTCGACTGAGCCTGAAGATTCTGGGTATCTAGAACTATTCCAAGAGCCCCCAGAATGACCGGAAGAAAAAATAAACGCACCACGACTGACTCCTCTCGTCTTCGCGAGACTGATTAGTAACGATAGGTGGGAAACGGATGACCGCAGACCATTCCCAGACGACTAATTACCGTAGCTTCGACGTTAACATCCTTGCTTTACAACGGCAACCGACCCTGTACTAGAACCAAAGGTACAGCCATTACCGCACGCCGGTGCCAAGCTCCGCCGTCCCTCTCCGGTGCTACACTCCGGACTGGTACCTCCCACATGAAAAGACTTCGTCGAGTCGCTGTACTGGGCGCCGGAACCATGGGGGCGCGGATTGCCGCCCACTTTGCCAATGCCGGTTACCCAGCCCTGTTGCTGGATATAGTACTGCCCGGACAAACTGACCGGAACGCCGCCGCCAAGCGCGGCATTGACGCCATAATTAAACAAAAGCCCGCTGCTTTTTTTAGTCAGGTTGAAACCACCCTGGTTACGCCAGGGAACTTCGAGGACGACCTGTCCCAATTGAGTGACTGCGATTGGATTGTCGAGGCGGTCGTCGAGAACCTCGCCATCAAACGCGATCTGTGGGCAAAAGTGGAGTCCGTACGTCACACTGACTCCATCGTCTCTACGAACACGAGCGGCATTCCACTGGCCGCCATCTCCGATGGCTTCTCCACCGGCTTCCGTCAGCACTTCCTCGGCACTCATTTCTTCAACCCGCCCCGCTACCTCCACCTTTGTGAGGTCATTCCGGGGCAGGACACCGATCCCGCCATCCTCGCCGCCGCCGCGGAGGTTATCGACCACCGCTTAGGTAAAGGCGTCGTCCCCTGCAACGACACGCCGAACTTCATCGCCAACCGCATCGGCAGTTTCTATGGCGCAACCGTCTACAAGATCATGATGGAGGACGGCTACACCATCGAAGAGGTGGACGCCCTCACCGGCTCCCTCATCGGCGTGCCCAATACCGCCAGCTTCCGCCTTCTCGACCTGGTGGGTATCGACATCTGGGCGCACGTGGCGGGAAACTTATACGACGCCGTTCCCGACGACCCGTGGCGCGAACGCTTCCTCCCTCCGCCCTTCCTGGCCAGCATGTTGGAACGCAAATGGCTGGGCGAAAAGACCGGCCAGGGCTTCTATAAGAAGGTGGGGAAGGGTGATGACCGCATCATCTACGCCATCGACTGGAAGACTCTCGAATACCATGTGGCGGATCGCCCCAAGTTCCCTTCCGCCGAAGCCGTCAAGCCGATGGAGGACTTGCCCGCGCGTCTGCGCGCCCTGCTCGCTACCAACGATCGCGTCGGAACATTTCTGTGGAAGCTGTTCAGCGATGTGTTCCTCTACTCGGCGGAACGAATTCCCGAGATCGCCGGCCGCCCCGTGGAAATCGATCGCGCCATGCGCTGGGGTTACGCCAATAAATTGGGGCCGTTCGAACTCTGGGACGCGGTGGGCTTTGAAGCCACGGCAAAGCGCATTGAGGCCGAGGGCCGAACGCTTCCGCCCAGTGTAGTGAACATGCTCTCCAGCGGAGCGAAAGGTTTCTACCGGCCAGCCGATGAGAACGGAACGCCTCATACGGAATACTTCGATCTCTGCGCCAGCACGTACCGGCAGATCGAAGCCCGGCCTGGCGTCATTTCGCTCGCCGACACCAAGCGTGCCCGCGGCGTAGTGAAATCGAACTCAGGCGCGTCGTTAATAGACCTCGGCGACGGCGTGCTCTGCCTCGAGTTCCACAGCAAGATGAACGCGCTCGGCGGCGATCAAGTATCGATGATCCACGCCGGGATCGCCGAGACCGAAAAGAACTTCGAGGCGATGGTGATCGCCAATGAGGGCGAGAACTTCAGCGTCGGAGCGAATCTGGTTCTGGTGCTGCTGGGCGCACAGGAAGAGGAGTGGGACGAATTGAACGTCGCCGTCCATCGCTTCCAGCAAGCGATGATGGCGATCAAATACGCGCCCAAACCAGTGGTGGTGGCGCCCTTCGCGCGCACCCTCGGAGGCGGCTGCGAAGTCGCCCTCCACGGCGCCCGCATCCAGGCTTCGGCAGAACTCTATATGGGTCTGGTGGAGGCGGGCGTCGGCGTCATCCCCGCCGGCGGGGGCTGTAAGGAATCGATCCTCCGTCTTAAGGATCCACGCAAGATGTTCGAGACCCTCGGCATGGCCAAGGTCTCGATGAGCGCTAAAGAGGCCCGCGACCTGCGCTTCCTGCGCCTGGACGACGGAATCAGCATGAATCCCGAGCGTCTGATTGCGGATGCCAAAGCCGCGGCCCTGGCGCTTGTGCCGAACTACAAACAAGGCCGTCCGCTGACGAACATCAAAGTGAGCGGAGCCACCGGCTACTCCATGATGAAGCTCGGCGCGTGGATGATGCGGCAGGGTAACTACATCTCCGACTACGACATGGTAGTCGCGGAGAAACTGGCCTACGTTCTCAGCGGCGGCGGCCTCACCGGCGAACCCGAGGTGACCGAACAGTATCTTCTAGACCTGGAGCGCGAAGCCTTCCTCAGCCTCCTCGGCAACACCAAAACACAACAGCGCATGCAGCACACGCTGAAAACCGGCAAGCCTCTGCGCAACTAGGAGAAGGGAACCACAATGCACGACGTAGTAATCATGGACTGCCTCCGTACGCCCGTCGGCAAGGCGGGCAAAGGCTCCCTCCGCAACACGCGACCGGACGACCTCGCCGCGCTCGTCATGACGGCGCTACTCCAGAAGTACCCACAAGTCCCGCGCGAATTGATCGACGATGTCATCCTTGGCTGCGCCATGCCCGAGGGCGAGCAAGGTCTCAACATCGCCCGCATCGCCGCCATCCGTGCCGGGCTTCCCGACGAAGTCCCCGGCATGACAATCAATCGCTTCTGCTCCTCCGGACTTCAATCCATCGCCATGGCGGCCGACCGCATCAAAGCGGGTGGCGCGGAGATCATCCTCGCGGGCGGCACTGAGAGCATGAGCATGGTCCCCATGTCGGGCAACAAGTTCTCTCCCAATCCCAGCCTGGTGGATTCCCGTCCCGGTATTTACATCACGATGGGCCTGACTGCAGAGAACGTTGTAGCCAAGTACGGTGTTAGCCGCGTGGACCAGGACGAGTTCGCACTGCGTAGCCACCAGAACGCCATCGACGCCATCAAAGAAGGCGATTTCAAGGAGGAGATTGTCCCCGTGGAGATTGAGACCACGGCGTTGGTGGGCGGCAAGAAGAAGACCACGCGGACGATGCTGACGCACGACGAAGGGCCGCGCGCCGATACCTCCATGGAAGCGCTGAGCAAACTGAAGCCGGTGTTCCATCAGGAAGGTACGGTCACCGCCGGCAACTCCTCGCAAACCAGTGACGGCGCCGCCATCGCCTTGGTGATGTCGGCCAAGAAGGCCGAGGAACTGGGGCTGAAGCCGATGGCGCGCTTCGTTTCCTTCGCCGTCGCCGGGGTTCCGCCGGAGATCATGGGCATCGGTCCGGTGCGCGCTATCCCTAAGGCCCTGGCGCTGGCCGGACTCAAGCTGGAAGACATCGATCTGATCGAATTGAACGAAGCCTTTGCCGCCCAGGCGCTGGCCGTGATCCGCGAAGGCGGGCTCGACATCAAACGCATTAACGTCAATGGAGGAGCGATCGCCCTGGGGCATCCCCTGGGCTGCACCGGCGCGAAACTCACCGCCGGCATCCTCCGCGAAATGCAGCGCCGCGAATCGCGGTATGGCATGGTAACCATGTGTATCGGAGGCGGCCAGGGCGCCGCCGGAATTTTGGAGCGAATGTAGCTATGGCAACCACAATCTCTGCGATTCCCAAAGTAAAGGGCGGCGCGTTCCTCATCGAGTCGCGCCAGCCGGCCGACATCTTTACGCCAGAGGATTTCACTTCCGAACATCACGCCATCGGCCGCACCACGGACGAGTTTTGGGAGAAGGAAGTCGGCCCCAACGTCGAAGCCATTCAGCACCATGAGCCTGGCGTTGCCGTCGGTATCCTGCGCAAGTCCGGCGAACTCGGACTGCTCGCAGTCACCGTGCCGGAACGCTTCGGCGGCATGGAGATGGATCTACCCTCAGTGATGGTGGTAGCCGAGCACATCGCCAAAGACGGCTCTTACTCCGCCTGGCACGGCGCCCATGCCGGCATCGGGACGATGCCGATCCTGCTTTATGGCACCGAGGAGCAGCGCGCCAAGTATCTGCCGAAACTGGCGACGGCGGAAATGGTGGGCGCCTATTGCCTCACCGAGCCTCACGCCGGTTCAGACGCGCTCGCGGCGAAGACACGAGCCGATTTGAGCGCCGACGGCACGCACTACGTTCTTAACGGTCAGAAGATGTGGATCACCAACGGTGGTTCCGCCGACGTCTTCACTGTCTTCGCGAAGGTCGGCGGCGAGAAGTTCTCAGCCTTCATCGTGGAGCGCGCCTGGCCGGGCGTCAGTGTCGGCGCGGAAGAGAAGAAGATGGGCATCAAGGGCAGTTCCACTTGCGCCGTCTTCTTCGATAACGTGAAGGTGCCAGTTGAGAATCTGTTGGGCGAAATCGGGCGCGGCCATATCATCGCGTTCAATATCCTCAACCTGGGACGGCTGAAGCTGGGGCCGTTCGCGGTGGGAGGCTCGAAGGGCGTGCTGGCGATCTCACTCAAGTACGCTCAGGAGCGAAAGGCTTTCGGCAAGTCCATCAGCGAGTTCGGCATGATCCAGCACAAGCTCGCCGAAATGGCGATTCGGATCTATGCCGCCGAATCGATGAGTTACCGCGTGGTAGGCCACATTGAGGCTCATCTGGAAGGCTGGAGTTGGGCACAACCCGACGCGGCGCAGGTGTATCTGAAAGCGGTAGAGGAGTTCGCCGCCGAATGCTCCTACGTCAAGATCTTTGCCTCTGAAGTGCTCGACTACGTTGTCGATGAGGGCGTTCAGATCCACGGTGGCTACGGCTATCATCAGGACTACGCGGTGGAACGCGC
>JBDTMC010000169.1:0-14606 GCA_039934475.1 Bryobacteraceae bacterium
GCTGCTCGCTGCCTGGAGCGGGGGTGCCTACGACTCGATGCACCACCAGATGCTCATGCAGATACTGAACCGCCCGCACCACCTGCTGGAACAGCCGGATTCGTCCCGGCAGGTCCAGCGTTTGTGAATCGCAGTAGCGGTCTAGCGGTTCCCCATCCACAAAGTCCATCACATAATAAGGAACGCCATCCGCTGTCTGTCCGCCATCCAGAATGCGGGCAATGTTGGGGTGATCCAAGTCGGCCAACACCTGCCGCTCCTGGTGAAACCGCTGCACCAGATCGCGTGATGCCGTATTCCCTCGAAGCACTTTCAACGCGACATTCTTACGGAATGCGCCATCGTCCCGCACGGCCAGATACACCACGCCCATCCCGCCCGCGCCCAACTGCCGCAGCACCCGATAGGGCCCAATCGTCGTAGCCCCTTGAGGCGCCATCGTCGAGGTCGGCAGAGTGTCATGCTGCGCCTGCGCCAGCAACGCCCGCACCTCCTCTTGCAACGAAACGTCATCGGCGCAGGCCACGCTCAGGTAGTGATCCCAATCGCCGTTGGGCAAACGGACCGCTTCATCAAAAAGCGAGCGAATACGAAGAAACCGTGCCGTATCCATGCTCTCCTCCTACTTCGACATCAGCCGCGCGATATACCCTTTGGCTGGAATCGCCGCGTATTCCTGCGTGATCGGTTGTCCGCCATATGTTCCCGTCGCCGACTTGTCGCGCACGTCTGAAACGACAACCTCACCTACCTTCGTCGTCACGTAGTCGATCAGCTCCTTCGTCGCCGGATCATGCACTTCGTCGGTCACCTGAAGAATCTCGAAACGGTCTCCCCGCGCAACGCCGTTCACCTCGCCCACGCTCAAATAGGTCGCACTGGGCGTAATATTGGCGATTCGACCTTCTATCTCGCGGGGCTTCACCGGTAGAGAGGGAACCTTGCCTTCGAGGAATGCCACAACCTTGTCCACCGCATTCGACGTCGCCTCGCCAATGATCGTCTGTTCAAAGTTGGAGCTATTCAGGCCTTGTCCGCCAAGCGCGACTGCGCCACGGCCGCCTGTTAGACCAGAATAGTCTCTGCTCTTGCGGGACGATTCCCCACGTGCCTCCGTGGTTTCAATCACCTCGCCCGTCTCCACATCGACGATTCGAAGGTTAATGCCAACTACCGCCTTTTCTTCTTTTGTGAACACCGCACCGCCGATGGAGCCCTTTGGCAGGTATTTTGTCCAGGTCGATACTGCCCCACCGGTGCGACTGGACTTGTCGTCGCGGCCAAAGATGACGATATCGCCCAAAAGCATACAATCCGCACCGAGGAACCGGCCCCTCCGCGATTTCTGTCCCTGGTTCACCGCGCTGGTCGAGTTCAGAGCGATTTCTCCTTGAATGACATCCAGCTTCTCGCGCTCCAAAAGCGTAATATTCTTCGATTGATGCATCCGAGTCACCAGCATTGCCCGGATCCCGTCTCCAATGTTGTAGTCCTGGTTGAACCAGTAATTGACCCATGTCTTCACCGTCGAATAGTCGAACGCCTTCACAGCCAGCCGCCTCTTGCGCAGGGCGGAAGTACTGGATAGATTCGGCGGAAACGATGTTGCCTCGCCAGTCGCAGTGGCGGGACGGCTAACAGCCGCGGGCTCTGCGACCGGCTTCCCGGTAATAGTCGGCGGCGCTCCCGCACTAACCCCCACCGCCGCTCCTTTCGGATCGCCAATCGCACTCACCACAGCCGCACTCACATTGGCCTTCTTCAACTTCAACGTCTCCGCCAGGGTGACAACATGCGGCTTGTTCTCCCCCTGAAGAGCGGTGATGATTTCCGCATCACTGGCGCCGGCCACCTTCAATTCGATCACCGTATCCACGATGCTCGCCGCCGCCGGTTGAATCGCCCCCTTCGGCTTAGCGGCAGACGCAGAAGCTTTCGCGGCCGGGCCAGACGTCTGGCCAAAAGCCACAACAGTCAGAACAAAAGCAGCAACAATCTTAATCACGGTAATTTCCTTTCTCCCCGAACTGTCCATCGCTTCCCAAAGCGCAAACCAATTCCAAAACTGCTCAAGCCGGCGACAACTCACTCGCCAGCCATGCCCGCGCGAAGATCCAGTGCCTCCGGATCGTCGCGAACGATTGACCGGTTACCTCCGCTACTTCCCGATCCGATAAGCCGCCGAAAAACTTCAACTCCACCACCTTCGCCGCCTTTGGATCCACGCGGTGTAACCGCTCCAGTAACTCATCTACAACGTCAAACTCACACGGCACCGACGGAGCCGCCGAAAACGTATCGTCCAGCATCACCTTTAACCCTTCCCCCCGCTTCGCCGCCCGGAACTCCCGCCCGTGGTCCGCCAGCACTCGCCTCATCTGCATCGCGGCTACGGCAAAGAAATGCGCCCGGTCCTGCCAGTCGATATCCGATCCCTGGAAAATCCGCAGATACGCCTCGTGCACCAGCGCCGTGGGCTGCAATGTATGATCGGGCCGTTCGCCCGCCATCCGCCGCCGCGCCACCATGCGAAGGTCTGTATACACCGCGTTCATCACCTGGTCCGCCAGGTCCTTCCTCCCGCTCCGGATCTGCTGCAACAGCCCGGTAATATCATCGGCCTTCATCGGCATTGGTTGTCCCTCTCTTCCCGCTTGCGCCACAGGTATGGGCTAGTATCCAGGGAAACCAACAGCCACGGGAAGTTACGTAACGTTCCCTTACTCACGTTCCACGTCCCGCTAAACCAACACAATTCGAACTTGAGCAAAGTCGTCGCTCAATTCCGCTCTCTGGTCGTCTCCGCGCTGCTCACGGCGCGCGAGGCGGAAAGAGAGAACAACCATGACGACGATTCTTCTATTTCTGGCTGGCTTCTTCGGCAGCTCGTCCATCATCCAGGAAACCGGCACCAATAGCTGACAGCAACCGTCCACTAACCCGGGGCGCGGCGTTCTCAGCGCCCGCCCCGCCCTCAACTCAGTTGGTACATAATGTCGAGTACTCACCTCGTCACCCGATGAAGACGCTCTCGCTAGCCACCGCGTTGGTTTCGGCCGTTCTCTCGCTCCACGCCGCCGAATGTCCCGCGCTGCCTTCGGCCCGTAGCATCGAGGTAACGGCTTCGAAGAACCGCTCGCCTTGCTTCCGGGTGGTTGTGGACTACAATCACGCCGCGCAACTCTACCTCGAAAGCCCCTCCGATCTCGCCATCCACGTTCACACGGGAAACACTACCCGCGTCATCGACGCCTTCGAGTTCGGTCGCGAAACCGCTACCCTTCCCGGTCCAGCCACTTACTCCGTAACGGTCCGCGCTGTTTCCCCAGGTTTCGTACACGCACACGTAGGAATGTCGCCAAATCCGCCGTCATTACAAGCCGCCTCCGAATGGATCCACACCGAAGATCTCACTACCGGCAGCAAGGCCCAGCCAACCCCCGAAAACACCACCCAATCCCTCCACGCCTGGCAAAGCTTAGGCGACCCATCGTCGATAGCCCGCGCCCAAATCGCCAGAGGTGTCCTCAACTACGGAGCCGGTAAGTACCGCGACGCCATCGAAGACTTCCACCACGCCCGCACCCTCTGCGCCCCCCTCGGTGACGCCCGCTGCGTCGCCGAAGCTGCCACTAACGAAGGCATGGCCTGCAATCGGATCGGAGAGTACGGCAATGCCCTTCAGTTCACCCGCGACGCCGTCGAAGAATGGCAGCGCAGCGGAAATCAACTGAACCTCGGCATGACGCTCTCCAACCTTGGCCTGATCTACTGGCGCATCGGAGACCTTCAATCCGGCATCGCCGCGTCCGATAAGGCTGTCACGCTCCTTCGGAATCGGGACGAAGTCGCCTCTGCCCGAGCCCTCAACAACCTCGGTCTCTGCTATCAGGTCACCGCTGAATATGACTGGTCCGCTACTTACTTCCGCCGCGCGCTCGAAATCTTTGAACGCCACCGCAGCGGAGCAGCCGTCCGCGCGCGCCTCAATCTGGGCCGGACCCTCTACCTGAGCGGAGACCTGCACAACGCCCAGGTCCTGCTTGAAGAAGCCCTCCTCCGCTGCGGCAAAGACCGTTTGGCCCAAGCCGAGGCACAGAACAATCTGGGACAGGTGTTGCTCAAGCTACATCGGTTGGATCAGGCCGCTGCTCAATTTCAAGCCGCCAGTGCCACGTTTCAAGAAATCGGTGACCGCCGCAACTCCTCCGCCGCCGGCCACTACCTCGGCCTGGTCGCCCGCGCACGCGGCGACCTCTCCGAAGCTGCCACCCGCTTCCACTCGTCTCTGGAAACTCGCGTAGCCCTCGGTCTTCGCGAAGACGCCGCCGAATCCCTCGCCGCTTTGGCCGACCTCGATTACGCAGCCGGACATCTTGACGCAGCAAAAGAGCATGCCGAACGCGCGCTCAAGCTGCTCGAGTCCGTTCGGCTCGACGTGCCCGGCCCCGCCCTGAAGGCGTCTTTTTACACCCGCAAGCGTAGCCTCTTCGACCTGCTCATCGACATGGAAGCCGCATCCTCACGTCCGGATAGCGCCGCCGCATCCCTCATCGCCGCCGAGCGCAGCCGCGCCCGCGCTCTCATGGATCAACTCGCCGTCGGCGAACTCCTCAAACAGATCCCACCCGTCCTGGAATCCCGCGACAAGCAGCTTCAACGTCGCATCGACCTTCAAACTGCCGAGCTCTCGCGCGCCCCCGAAGACCGTCAGCCCATCCTCCGCGCTCAGTTGCAGCTCCTCATCGCCGAAGCCGAAGCTGTTCAAGCGCAAATCCGTGAAATCGCCTGGGGACACAATCTTGCTCAACCCCTCACCTCCACCGATCAACTCCAGCGCCGCGCGCTCCCTCCGGATAGCGCCTTGATCGAATACCACATCGGCGACCACAACAGTTACCTCTGGCTCGTCGAACGTGCGCAGATCCGCATGTGGTCTTTACCGGGCCGCGGCGTCATCGAGGACAGTGCCCGCGACGCCTCCACCCGCTTCGGTCAAATCCGTGAGCGCTTCACAAAACCCGCCGCCCGCCTCGCCTTCCAGCAATCTCTTCAGCGCCTCTCTGCTTTATTACTCGCTCCGCTGGCGGGACTCGAACTCCCCACCCGCTTGATCCTCGCTCCCGATGTATCGTTGCTGCCTGTCCCGTTCGCCGCGTTGCGCATTCCCGGCGAACGGCAAGCGCTCGGCCTGCAGCACGACCTCATTCAAGTGCCCTCCGCCGCCTATCTCGAAGCGGGTAACCAAGTCCGCCCTCTCTCCGCATTTCCCAAAACTTTACTCGCCTTCGCCGACCCCGTCTTCTCCGCCGACGATCCCCGCGTTACTCTTCCCCCTTCACCGGATCCGCCCGCCATCCGGACGCTCAGTCGTCTGCCTTTCACCGCCGAGCTGGATGCCGCCGCGGCTCTCGTCCCTCCCGCCCGCCGTCAGATCCTTCGCGGCTTTCAAGCAAGCCGCGCCTCATTGCAATCGTTGCCCCTCGCTTCTTACGCCATCATCCACCTATCGACACATGCTCTCATCGATGACCGCATTCCCGAACTGTCCCGCCTTGCCTTGTCCTTAGTCGATCCGTCGGGCCATCGGGTCGATGGCTACGTTCGTCCCTACCAACTCGCGAGGCTGAGGCTGCCCGGCTCCACCGTTGTCCTCTCCGCCTGCGACACCGCCTTAGGCAAACAGGTGGCCGGCGAAGGGATGGCGGGACTTGCCAATAGCCTCTTTTACGCGGGAGCCTCCCAGTTGGTGCTCACGCTGACCCACGTCGACGCTGAAGGCTCCGCGCAGTTCCTCGCCGAGACATATCGCAATCTCTTCGGCCCCGGCCAACTTAGCTTTGATCAGGCTCTGACTCGCGCGCGCCGCAAACTAGCCGCTTCCGTTCGCTGGAGCGATCCTTATTACTGGGCCTCTTTCGTCGTCATTGGAAAGCCCCTCGTAACCAAGACGCGCGCGTCAGCAGGCCGTCCCCTCGTAGCTATATACCCTCGGCTATAATAGCGAGACGCCAATGCTAACCTGCCGTGACATTCCGGAAGAGGATTGGGCTAAGGCGCGCGAAAGGTTGATTTACTACTTCTCCCGCGGACACGGACTCGACAACGCCAGCGACCTCGCCCAGGAGACTTTGGCCGTCCTCCTCGCCCGCGACGACTTTCAATTTCAGCGCCGCGAAGACTTCCTTCCCGTTTGTCTCGGATTCGCCCGCCGCGTCGGACAAAGCGGCTATCGCAAGGAATTTCGCTACTCCGGCGGTCCTCTCCCTGATGACCTCCCCGGCCACCCTTCGGAAAGCGCCCAAGCCACGGAGCGCAACATCCTCACCTCTCAGATCCTGAACAAGGCAAAGGCCGGGTTGCGTCCCGGCGAGTACGATCTTATGCTGAATGATTCGGCCAGCTCCGATCCTGCGGAAGCCAATCGTGTGCGAGTCACGCGCCACCGCGCTATCCAGAAAGTTGTACGCATGCTAGGCCTCGACCGGAGCGGTCGGTAATGTCTCATCATGAGCGAGCATAACTGAGTGAAACCCGTGCAACCCTATTTACTCGGAACGCTGGAACCCGCCGCCGCCGCCGCGTTCGAGGATAAATATTTCGCCGACGACCTGCTCTTCGCTGAACTGCAAAGGACCGAAGAGCGCCTCATCACCCACTACCTCGAAGGGCGACTATCGTCCGGCGACCGAAAACTCTTTGAAGCTCGCTATCTCCGAATCCCCGAATTGCGCGAAAAACTGGAGCAGGTCCGTGCCCTCCACAAGCCCCGCTCCTGGACCCACTATCGCCTCGTCTGGGCCGCGGCCGCCGCAGCGCTCGTCCTGGTCACCGCCAGCACGCTTCTCTACTGGACTCAAAAGAGCCCAACGGTCCTCACGGCCCAAAACAGGCCTCCTTTCGTGCCTCCTCTCTCCGATCGGCCCGCCGCCGCAGTACGTCCAGTAGAACTGCGCCTCGCGCCCTTACTGACCAAAGACGCCGCGGTAACCATCAACAAATTGCCGGCGCCGTCCGCTGCTACCCCAGTCGATGTCACCTTGGAATTGCCGCCGCATTTCTTGATCGATCGTGCCAAGGTCACTATTCAACGGCTTGACGCGAATGGTGCTGGCCAGTCCGTTTGGGAAGGCACCGCAGTTCCATCCGGCGCCGCCAGGACGAGACAACCCAAGAGGATCGGCGGCTCCGAAGAAGAAGCTGGTAACCTACGCACAGTCGTCCTGCCTCCCGGTCTCCTCACCCGCGCCGATTATCTCCTTAACCTGAAGACTCCCGACGGTGGCGTCATCGCCTCTTACTACTTCCGGGTCACCGAGGCCCACTAATGCTCACACTGTCCGTAATGCCCCGTCCCTCGGCCGCATCTACTATTTGATGACGAATCGGGAGGACGCCGACCATGGGGCCAGCTAAGTCAAGTCCGGAAGCACGCGGCGATCCCAGGCCCGCTTACGTTCAAAAGGTGGCAGCCAGCGCGTCCTTTGCCCGCGCCGACCAGTTGCGCCGTCTGTTCCTGTGGCTTGCCCAACGTTCCCTCGAAAACCTGCCCCATCCCACCGAGTACGAAGTCGCCTGCGCCGCACTCCGCCGTCCCGTAAGCTTCGACCCTCAAACCGACTCCCTCGTCCGCCGCGAAATGAGCCGCCTTCGTCTGAAAATGCGGGACTACTATACCGAAGAAGGTAAGGAAGACGCAGTCCGCATCCGCATCGCCGGCCCGTATCACCTCGCCTTCGACGGCATCGCCGCCGCCGGTGAAGTCAATCCCCAACGCCCCGCCTGCCTACTCATCCTCCCGCTCTACGCCTCGTCCGCTACCAGTGATCAGGCCGAGTCGTTCTACGTCGAGCTGCTCGCCCAACTCGCACGCCTCGATGCCTTCGGATTAGTCGCTCAGACTACCGCCCGTGGGTTCTTTCGCCAACTCGGCGACGTCCGCCTCCTCGCTGCTCAAACCGGAGCCGATTTCATCCTCGAAGGTACCGCTCACGACGTCCCCGTAGGTCTCTCGGTCACCTTGTGGCTCGTTGACGGCAAGACCGGAATGACTCGTGTTTTGGGACGGTTCACCGGCGCCGACATCGAAGAACTGGCGCGCCAGGCCGCCGGAGGTATCTCTCTGCCGCCACGTTTGTCCTGTTGAAGAACAGGGGCGCGAACTTCTCGGTCCGCACCCCCTCTCCCCTCACTCCCCAACCGCGATAAACAGACTCTGGCTTCCGGCCGCATCGCCCAATCGGAACGAAAGCGGTAGTAAGCTGTTGGCTCCCACATTTGGCACAACAACGTTGAACTGATACAACCCAAACGCCGCCGGAGCAAGACCGTAGTAAGCGGGCGTCACCTCCTGCGCCGTGCCGAATTCGAACGTCAGCGAATTGCTCAAGGTATTCAGTCCGGGAACAATGGTCCCCGCCGTATAACCCCGATCCACCGGGCCAAAGCCGATACCATACAGCGTAATCGTCTCCCCTGACCGTGCAGGGCGCGACGGGACACCAGGAATCGCATTCGCCGGCAATGCGAAAGTATGGCCGTCGGAGAACAACGCCGCGGCGTACTGCTTGCCTCCGATCTTGAACAGCGAGGGAGCCAGCAACCCCGGCTCCACCGCATTCACCACCATCGGGAAGGCGAGACTCGTCCCGTTGGAATTGGTAACTGTTACGGGAACCGAAACACCCGTAGGAACGCGCGATGGAACCAGCGCCACTAACTGCCCCGGGCTCACATAGTCGAGAAAAGCCGTCACTCCACCAATCGATACGCTCACTCCATCAAGAGAGACAGGGGCATTGCCGTTCACAATATCCCCATCGGTCCAACTTCGCGTCGTCTTCGACAGGTTCGCCCCATAAATCTCAATCCAAGATCCCGCCGCGAGCGCCGGCAACGCCCCAAAGTCGCTCGCGCTCACAATCCCGGCAATCGTCGGCGGACCATTCGGTACCGTAAGTTTGAACGAGATGTTATCCGCCGCATAGTTATTGCCTGGAAACGTGACCGTGATTCGCACCAATCGCGTGTGCGCCGGCAGCGCGTCGGAATGGTCGCTAGGCGCCAACCCAGCTGTTGAGTGGCTCGTTGGCCCTAGTGTGCCCGTCGGCCCAACCTGAGTGCCCTCCCAATTAAAGAACTGGTACGTCAAAGTCGGACTCGTAGAAGTCTTCCATCCGCCCATCCAGGCCGAAATCTCGTAACTTACCTGCCCGGCATCGATGGGTTGACTCGCCCCGGAGAGATCCACATCCTGATAGATCGTGCCTCCTCCGCAGAAGACGTTCGTGCCTCGCACCGGCGGACCAGGACTCGAGACCGCCAACCAACCCGTACCCCCGTAAGGCGCCACGGACCCTCCCCCGGATCGGGACCATCCCGGAATATCCGATACCACCTGCGTGTGGTCGATATTAGTTCCCATTTCGGCGTCGCCGTTCACGACGAGTTCCTTGTCAATCGCCGTAAGACTCCCCGCCATACTCAATACGAGTGACAGGTTGTCGGCTCCACCGCAGCCGCCATTAAATGAGACGAGTGTCAGAGTTACCACGATCTTCGCAGTGCCAATCGGCGCCAACCCCGACTTTTCCTGATAATAGAGATACTGCGCGCGCGGGCCAAAGGTGCCCGTCGGATTCGGACCGACAATTGTCGTGATGATCGTCTGGCCGCCCGCATTTTGGAATGCGATAGCCATCTGCCCGCTGCCGTTGTAGTCCGACGAGCCCACCTTACCGAGATAGGCCGAGGCCAAGTATTTCACCGTACGTGCGTCAATCGCAGCCGACTCAGCCGAAACGTCGATCACCTGCGTCAGCGTCGCCGATCCAGATGTGCACGTCATGAAATATTGGAAACCGCGGTTGGGCCGTGACGGCGCGATTTCGGCTGGACTTGGCGGCGCCGGGTCGCTCGATTTTAGGTAAGTCGTCAAATCGTAAGGCAAGACGGTGGCACCGCCAGTTCTCGTCCAATGAGGAATACTTCCCACCACATTTGCCGGGCCAGTCCCGGCGGGCCCATCCTCCGCGCCGCCGTTCTGAATCAGGTTAGTTCCCAGCACGCCAGACTGCGCGAACATTGCCTGTACACCCAGCGCAACCAAACAACCCACCGTCATCTTTAGAGTCATACCCGTCCTCCCACAACGGAATGCTCCGCCGCGCCCAACCATTACCGGCACTCCATTCCCCATCAAAAAAACGAAATATTTCCATAACGAATCAACAACATCCAAAAAACAGAGTTCGGAATTGCTTGTCCCAATGTTCTACTCAAACCGGTTATCCAATTTTTATGCCCAGAGAACTAAAACTCGACGCTCCCACGCCCCAGCAGAAGCGGGTCCTTGCCGCGCTCACTCAGGGGTCAACCATTACTCAAGCCGCAGGCGATAACGGCATAGACCGCACCACCGTGCACTACTGGTGCCGCACCCAACCCGCCTTCCGCAACGCTCTCGAACGTGCCAAGGAAATCCACGGCGAAGCCGTCCGCGACGGTCTCCGCGTTCTCAGTCAATCCGCGCTTGCGGTGATTAAAAGTATTTTGGACTCAGCCGATGTCCTCCCCGTAATCCGTCTCCGCGCCGCCCTCGCCGTTCTCCACGCCACCGGAGTTCCCCAAGCCGCGCCCGCCTTCGACGCCGACTCCGCCGAGTTCGTTTACCGCGTAACCTGCGACCGGGTCAATTCCGGCCAGCTCGCCGCCGGAGCCGAAAATCTTTCAACACTTTCAACACCTTCACTTTTTCCAAGAAACGAGCAATTCCTTCCGTAGCAAAGGCTTACGGGGATTACCGGCGAATTTCTTTCAACACTTCAACACGATTTTTCGTTGAGACGAAATCGGGTCGCGTGCTCAGCACTTCGATGTGGTGCAATAGGATTCAGGAGGCACAGCGGTGGCGTCCACTCCCCACTTCGACAACCTCGCCCAGCTCTTCTGGCACAACGTCGAATGCTTTGATCGCGACCCCCTCCTTGCCGCCACCATTAGCGGCAAGGACATCCAATTCAGCACCGCCGCGTTTCGCCACGCCGTCCTCAACCTGGCGTCGCACTTGACCGACCAAGGGCTCAATCCCGGCGATCGCCTGGCGATCCTTTCGCCCAATCGCCCGGAGTGGCACATCGTGGACTTCGCCTGCCACCTCGCCGGCTTCGTCCTGGTGCCCCTCTACGCCACCCTCTCGCCCTCCCAGCTCGAACACATCCTCGGACACAGCGGCTGCTCAGCAATCTTCCTGGGTGGCGACAAGCACGCCCCGGTGATCGATGGCCTTCGCCTCAAACTCCCCGCGCTCCGCCTAGTCATCGATATCGACGCCCTCGCCCCTGTCCTCAGCCAACCCGTCTCCGCACAAGACGAAGCCCACTGGCGCCGCCTCTCCGCGTCCATCCAACCCGGCGATGTCGCCACCATCATCTATACCTCGGGTACCACCGGCGAGCCGAAAGGCGTCATGCTCACCCATGGCAACTTCGCCTTCGACGTTCAGTCCGCCATCCGTCGTCTCGATGCCACCGGCGTCACCCAGGTCCTCTCCATCCTCCCCCTCGCCCACGTCTTCGAGCGTCTCTTCTGTTACGGTCACTTCGTCGTCGGAGCCGCCATCGCCTACGGTGACCCATACGACGCCCTCGCCCTCCTCGCCCGCTACCGTCCGCAAGTCTTCGCCGCCGTCCCGCGCATCCTCGAAAAGGTCCACGAAACCGTCCTCCAGCAAATCGAGAAGTTCCCGCCCGCCAAACGCGACCTCGTCCGCTGGCTCCTCCGCCAAGCCACCCAAGCCATCGACACCGGCCTCCTCCACCGCCGCGCCAACCCCGTCGCACGCCTCGTCAAACCCCTCGCCGATATGCTCGTCTTCGATAAGATCCGGCAGAAACTGGGCGGCCGCATGATCGCCATCGTCAGTGGCGGAGCCCCGCTTAATCCCGACACCGCCGAGTTCTTCTATGCCGCCGGAATCCCGATTATCGAAGGCTACGGCCTTACGGAAACATCCCCTGTCATCGCCGTCAACCCGCGCGGCGCCGCGAAACTCGGCCGCGTCGGCCCGCCCATCGAAGGGGTCGAGATCCAGTTCGCTCCCGACGGCGAACTCCTCACCCGCGGCCCGCATGTCATGAAGGGGTACTTCCAGAACCCCGTCGCCACGGCCCAAGCCATTCAAGACGGCTGGCTTCACACCGGCGACCTCGGCCGCCTCGACGAAGATGGCTACCTCCAAATCACCGGTCGCAAGAAGGAGCTGATCGTCACTGCTTACGGCAAAAACGTCGCCCACGAACCGATCGAGTCCGTGCTCGCCAAAAGCCCTCTCATCCACAACGCCATGCTCATCGGGGACAAGCGCCGCTACATCGCCGCACTCATCGTGCCCGACGAACAGGCGCTGCTTACCATCGCCGCCGCCAGTGGCTGGGGCTCAGACATCGATCAGCTTCTGGAACTACCCGTCGTCCGGGCGCTCTATCAAAACGAGATCGACACCATCCAGAAGGACTTCGCCGACTTCGAACGAGTCAAGCGTTTCTGCTTCATCCCCGAGGCCGCCATGCAGGACCCGGAAATCGTCACCCCCACCATGAAACTCCGCCGCGGCCACCTCGAACGCCGTTACGCTGTCCAGATCGCTGCCATGTACGAAGATCGCGACTAGCGATGTTATCCTGAAGTCTCCCTCCCCACGTCGGGCTAACCACATCCTCAAAGGACCCTGTACATGGAAGAATCGGCATCTGTCCCCGGTATCAAAACCGTTCTTACTCTCGAAGAACTAAGCACTCTCACTCGCGAAGGCGGCAATCCCGCGGAAACGCTCATGAACGTGGTCGCATTGATCGCCGAGCATTTCCGCGTTGACGTCTGCTCCGCCTACCTGCTTGAACCTGATCGGGCCAACCTCGTGTTGGCCGCCACCGTAGGCCTCCGTCCCGAATGCATTGGCACGCTCCGCATGGCTCTCACGGAAGGTCTCGCCGGATTGGTTGCGGAACAAGTGCTCCCGGTGGCCGTCAAAGAGGTTCGTGATCACCCTCGGTTCAAGTTCTTCGGCGAAGCCGGCGAGGACTCCTACCACTCGTTCCTCGGCGTGCCCCTCATCGATTTTGGGGTGCTCCAGGGCGTCCTGGTGGTGCAGAGCATAGAGCCGCGTGCCTTCTCCGATGCCGAGATTCACGCCCTCTTCGAAGCGGCCACGCAAGTGGCGCCGGTAGTCAGCGAAGCCCGCACTCTCGACCGCTTCATCGCCCCCGCCCAAAGGCGCCTCTGGGCGCTCGCTCGCAACCTGTGGTGGTGTTGGGACGCAGACACAAGCAGTCTCTTCCGCGACCTCGACCCGGTGCGCTGGCGGGAGCACAGGAATCCCATCTCCCTGCTCAATGAAATCCCCCTCGCGGCGCTCGAACAAAGGGCCACGGAGCGAAACCTTCATAGCCGCATTAACTACGCTTACCGCCGCCTCCAGGAGTATCTCAAGGCCGACCGCACCTGGGGCGCCACCTACGCCGGAGTCCTCCGCCCACGTCCGGTTGCTTACTTCTCCGCTGAGTTTGGCCTCCATCAGTCGGTGCCCATCTACTCCGGTGGCTTAGGCGTCCTCGCCGGTGACCACATCAAGAGCGCCTCCGATTTGGACATCCCCCTCATCGGCATCGGCTTGTTCTACGGCCAAGGCTATTTCCGCCAGCACTTGGATGCCAATGCGTGGCAGCAGGAAGACTACATCGCCGTAGACCCCGCGCAGATGCCCATGGAGCCCGCTATCGGAGCCAAAGGCGAGCCGGTCACCGTTCAAATCGACACCCGCCGCGGAACTATCTACGCCAAAGTGTGGCGCATGAAAGTGGGCCGCTGCGACCTGCTCCTCCTCGACAGCAATGTGGAGGGCAACGCGCCGGAAGACCGCGAACTCACCTCGCGTCTCTACGGCGGCGATGGCCGCATCCGCATCCGCCAGGAACTACTGCTTGGCATCGGCGGCTACCGCGCTCTCCGCGCCATGGGCATCGCACCCGGCGTGTTGCACATGAACGAAGGCCACAGCGGATTTGCCGCGCTGGAAGCCATTCGCTGCCGCATGGAAGACGAAGGCCTCCACTTCGACGCTGCCGCTCGTCGCGTGGCTCGCGAAGTCTGCTTCACCACCCACACCCCCGTGCCCGCCGGTCATGACCGCTTCCACCCCGATCTCATCGAAGAGCACCTCGGCCCGTTGCGCGAATCGCTTGGCCTCTCTCACGAAGGCCTAATGGCTCTCGGCCGCGAAAACCCTGGCAACCACCAGGAGACCTTCTGCATGACGGTCCTCGGCCTCAAGCTGGCGCGCCGCGTCAACGCCGTCTCCGCCCTCCACGGTGAGGTCTCACGGGAAATGTGGACCTCACTCTTCCCCGGCCGCGCCGAGGATGCCGTGCCCATCGGCCACATCACCAACGGCGTCCATGTGCCTTCCTGGCTCGCCCCGCAGATGTTCCGCCTCTACGATCGCCACCTCGGGACAGACTGGCACAAGCACAGCGCCGAATCGCGCATCTGGGAAGCCATCGCGCGCCAACAGAGCGTCGGCTGCTTCTGGCCCCTCGCTACCCGACCGA
>JBDTMC010000170.1:0-14513 GCA_039934475.1 Bryobacteraceae bacterium
CGTCAGGGCGACGCCCGGATCGAAAGTACGAAAAGCGATCACGTGGCTTTGAACGGCTGAAGCGATTTCGTCTGTCGTGTGGAGGATATATGGTAGTGGCTGTGATCCCGTGGTGAGAGTTACGGTGCGGCGCTGCGCGGGTGTGTTACCGTAGACGAAATCAAAGATACTCTCTCGACCCGCAAGATAATAGTACTTACTTCCAACATTGCGCCAGGATTCGTTACCGAGGGCGAGCGCGTAGAGAACTGGAAAAATGTCGACGCTGGAGCAGACGTAGGGTTTTACTAACGACGTGTCATCACCGGTCTGTTCATAGTGAAGCCGCTGCGACGGGTGACTGAAATAGAATGGCACGTTGATGCCTTCCTCATAGACCGCCCCGCCTTTCGCCTTGAGCCAATGTGAGCCGCCGTATTCGCCGTGGTCGGCATGGAATAGGATGTGCGTGTTATACCAGAGAGCCGAAGGAGGCTCAATCGCTCTGACCACGCGTCCAATCTGATAGTCAACGCACTGCTGCAACCAAAAGTAATAGTTCAAGAAAGTCAGCCAATTGCTTTTGTCAGATGTGCTGTACCCTGAGACGCTTCCGTACGTGTTGTTAATCTGGGTCTGGAAAACCACCTGCAATAGGGGCTTGCCTGTGCCGCCGCTGTAGGGCTGCGCGGCGGGGTTATCCAGCACGTTCCAATCGGACGGCGGCATTACTGAAGCGCTATACAACGAAGGCAGTGGCGGCACATGTTGATCATCAATCTGCCGTTGCGTGCTCCCAGATGGCGCGTCAGCCCCAGCAACGGGGGGAGCGGGATAGCTGCCGAAAGGATGCGCCGCCGTTGGGGCTGGATTCGGCGGATAAAAGGGGCCCGAAAGGCTCGCCAGATCAAAGGCGTAGGGAAACAGTGTCACATCGTGCGGATTGGCGAAGCTCACCGTGGCGCACCATGGCTTTCCGCTTGGAACATTTGGGAGAAAAGTACTGATGAACCAGTCTGCGACGGCGGCGTCATTCGTCAGAGCATAGCCCGGATCGGCAATATTGGCGGGTTGGCTCGGCCCAGCAACTGGGGGATAATCGCCCGGAAATGGGTTATCGCCTTCGGTTCCCAAGTTCCCAAGCCCGTTTGGTGAGGCGTCTCCCGAGTTGCGGGGATAGTTCAAGGCAGGCAGGCTCGCCGTGAACCCGTAGTCCGTTGGCCCGTTCCCACCAAGGTCCGGATTTGGGATAAATGGCACTGGATCGGACAAGTGCCATTTCCCCATCCAGTAAACGTTGTATCCAGAATCGGTCAGCGCATTGGCAAACGTCGGGAAGCCGGGGTTCAACGAAGGCTTACAGATCGTGTTCTGCCCTTGCGTTTGGAATACGGCAGTCTGCTGGGAATAGAGTCCGGTGAGGAGCGTTGCTCGAGATGGCGTGCAGGCCGTCGCGGCGACATAGTAGTTCGGGAAGATCACAGAGTGCTTGCGGAGTTTCGCTACGTTTGGCAGCAGCGCATCTACCACGTCCCAGCCCCCACTTGCGGTGGCGGGGAACCAGCGGGGCGCTCGCCACTGATCCACCATGATCGTAAGGATGTTTGGCTGCGTATAGTTGGCTTGGATCTGGGTGGTGTCCGAGGGGGAGGCCTCACCAAGCAAAGAGGGCCCGACGTTCGGCTTGGCGGCTGAGGGCGCGGGGGGCGTCAAGACCTGGTTCGGCGGGTAGATACCGACCGCAATGGATTCGGGTGAGGCAGCCACGGTGTTGCCAAAGGAGTCCTGGTAATAAATCGCTCCGTCGTCCCCTTTAGCAAACTGCTGAAGGAACAATCCCGAGGCGGCGCCCCCCCCCCAGCGCACCGATAAAAGCGCGGCGATTTAGGTCCGATGATTGCTTGGGTTCTTGCTTCTCATTGGATGACTCTTCTTCTTTCATTCCGGCCTCCTTGGGTGAGGCCCTCAGGATAACCTCAATCACGGGTGCCTCACAAGGGCCAATGCTAACTATTTTGAAGTGGCCGTTCCAGTCCTCTGCCTCGGACATCAGGTCGAGGGCTCCCTGATGGGTTGGTTACTTCCCCGGCCTCGAGAAGGCCATCTCATGGCCGGCGGATCCCTTGTATCGGTCTAGGATCGCACTGCCTTCCCCGGGACGCAGTGTGCGCGGTCCGGTTTTCTAAGCCCTCCCAATTTGGACACAGATCTTCTCGCCGCATGTGCAATGGAATGATATAGTTAGTGCCCGACGGTTGAAAATGCGGTACACCCTTGAACATTAGGATGCAGTACGGCCAGTCTGCCGATGAACCGCGTGTGCGCGGCTTTCAGTCTCCGTTCCTTGACCCTCAGGGCCTGCCTCGCGACGCTAGTACGCCGTCACAACCCTCGCTAGCGGCGGGCCACGGGGCTACACCGATCAAGGCGAGGAAGGTTACGTCTCTCCGGCCTCTGCCGTCGGCCTGTCGCAAGTTTTGTCGCTAGTTTGTCGCAAGTTCAGAGGACTCGCCGAAGAGCCGGTAACTGACAAGGTTCGTAGCTCCTTCGGAGACCAGAAGTTGTTTCTCGATGAGCGCGCGCAGATCACGCTGAAGGGATCGGCGGTGAACGCCAGGGCATCTGGCTGCGAAATCCTCGATCCGGAATGGTCCGTCGCCAGCTAGTTCGAGAGCCACCCGCTGGCGGGCCGTGAGCTTGTGCTCGTTCGTAAGGAGGTCGACGCGGATGAGCGATTCACCCTTCTTCTGAACCTCGGCCAGCTGTGAACTCAGGCCAATCGTAAAGTATTCGAGCCAGTCCGTGAGATCCATGCCTCTTTCCCGGACGCTCTGGATCGCCCGGTAGTAAATGGAGCGATCGCGATCATAGTATTCACTGAGCGTAAAGAGTCGCTTGAAGTCATAGCCGGTCCGGTAAAGGCAGAGCATTGAGAGCAAGCGGGCTGTTCTTCCATTGCCGTCCAGGAAAGGGTGAATGTGCACGAGTTGGAATTGCGAAACTCCCGCCACCAGAATCGGGTGAATCTCCTGCTCCGCATTCATCCAGGCGACGAACTCGGCCATCAGGGGCGGAACATCCATGGGACCTGGCGGCGTGTAGATGATCTCCTTCGTCAGTGAATTGGCGACGTAATTCTGGACGAGACGATACTCTCCCGGGGCCGCAGCGTTGCCCCGTACGCCCTGGACAAGTCGTTTGTGGATCTCCCTCACCAGCCCTTCAGTGATCGGGTCGCCCCTTCCAAGGTAATCGGACACCAGCTCAAAGGCTTCCCGATAGTTGGCCACTTCCTGGGCATCATCGGCGCCAACGCCTGCCGGTTTCTCGCCCGCCAGCACTCGCTCAGACTGGTCGAGGGTCAAGTGCGTCCCCTCAATATGCGTGGTGTGGTGCGCCTCCAGCACCAGCGCCCGCCGCTGCATGCCTGCGATCCACTCTTCGGAGAGCTTGGCCGCATCCAGAAAGCCGCGGGCGCGCTCGATGTGAGTCAAGTTGCGAGCGATCGCATTCGTGATCCGAAACAGCGGATTCATAGCCGGCGCGTTCCTTGTACCTGACTATTATTGCGCGGCTATCCCGGGACGCAGGCGAGCGTCGTCCGGTTTGCTAAGCTAGACAGGTCAGAGACGTCCGTCGCGGGCCCCGTGCGCTCTTCCATCTCTCAGAAACCAGTGAAAACAATGATTGTCACCGAACAGGGAATCCGATTTCTTACCAACAACGCAGCCTCGCGAAGCAAGGAACTCATTCGCTATATCAATCTGAAGCTGGCCGCCCTCAACCAGCCCACTAGCGACAGCGCGGCCGACCCCTACTTCCTCGAACTCGCCGGCCCTCTCCTGCGCAACTACCACGAAAAAGACCGCATCCTCGGCGACCACCATTGTCCCGTCGACGCCCGCATCCAGTCGTTTCTGGACAGCTACTTAGCCCCTGTTTGCCCCACCGGCGCGCCCCGCCTCCCCGTCAATACCTTCGTCCTCGATCGCCCCGGCCTGGGCCGCGTCATGAGCCTGCCCCCCGCCGGCGACACCTTCTCCTCTCCCTACTTGAACTCCTACCGGCTGCCGCAAGGCGTCCTCCACAATCCCGCCAGCGACCGCCGCACCACTAAGGGTATCTTCCACATCGTCGAAGGTGGACTCCCCGTTCCCGCCGACAAATACGAGGTCCCGAAAATCGCCTTTGCGCGCCTCCTCGCCGATGCCTTCCGGCCCACTCCGGACATCCTCACCCTCCCCTTCACCGCCGGCCAGCCCGACTGCGCCCGCCTCTTCGTGTCCCTTCTCATGCGGCCGCTGGTCTGCCCCGCTACCGCCACCGACCCGGAAAAGCGCATGGAGATCCACTTCTTCGCCCCCGGTAGCCTCGTCAGCAACCTCGATTTCGTCGAAGGAATCTTCGGCAATGCCGGCGATCCGTACCTCCCCGAAAACGACGCCGCGCTCGACGTCGAGCACTGGACCGGCAATACCGGCTGTGTCATCCTCGCCCCCCACCTTGTAGGCCGCCAGAAGAAGGATCTAGGTCTCCCTCACTACGACGAAGCCACCGCCCGCCAGCGCCGCGACGGCATGTGCTGGCGCGACAAAAACGAAATCTATAACGAGGGCCGCGCCTTCAAAATCGCCTGCCGCGACGCGCGCGGCGTCATGGTCACCGTCATCGCCGACAACTACTACGGCTACTGCAAAAAGGAGGTAAAGACGCAGATCAGCTTCGCCGCCAACCTCTACGGCCTGTGCGAAGAGGAGCACGCCGGCGGCGCCATCGCCTTCCCCAGCTACGTCCTCGGCCAGGACTTCTTCGCCGACCGCACCGTCGTCCTCAAGAAGACGACATTCGAGCACGCCATCGCCCTCCTCGGTGACCGCGTCGATCGCCAACCCGGCCGCTACGCCATCGATAAGCAGTATCCCGAAGTGTTCTATGTGCCGGAAAACTCCGAGTTCAATGTGCGCCTGGGCTACGTCCGCTGGCCCTATGAAGGCGCGACGAAAGAACTCCCCCTCCGCGAAACCGGCGTCTATGTTCTCCCCTCCGGCTACCGCGTTCGCCTCGAAAAGCAGATGGGCGGCACCGCGTGGCGATTGGTCGGCACCCGCCCCAACGGAACCCTTTGCCACAAACCCAGCACAGTCTCCGGCGGCGGCAAATCGGAAATCTCTAAATCCCTCTCCAACACCATCCTCAAAGGCCCGATCTTCGTCCGCGATTACCAGCACGACATGGATCAGGTGGCCGAAATCTTTAAAAAGGATTTCACCGCAATCTTCCAGTGCCCTACCGATCCCCAGCGCGCCGGCCGCCCCATCCTCAGCCTCGACCGCTCTCTCGGCTCCGTCATTAAACTAATGACGCCCTCGCCCGACTACACCTCCGAATACAACGACTGGCTTCACAGCCTCCCCCAAATCCTCCGCCAGTTGGTGTTCAGCGTCAAACGCTACTACCAACCCGATTGGGGTGACAACTGGCGCGAGCATTTCACCGTCGATCGCATCAACGGTTACCTCGGCCACGAGCTTCGCTACGACAGCCAAAAGCTCGTCGGGAACTACCTCCGCGTCGGCTACGATCCCGGCGGCGCCTGGCGAATCTACAAGCTGCGCCCCGATTTCAAGCCCGCCGAAAAGGTCCAAGTCGAGGACGACATCACCGTTTCCGTAGTCGTTCCACGCGAGCGTCTGCCGTACTTGGGTTTGAACTGTCCCAACCCCAGCGTCAAGCTCGTCCAGAACTGTGAGGCTCTGCTCTTCCAGCGTCCCGATGACGCCATCCACCGCGGCGCCGACCGTCAGGCCGAGGCCGACATCGCCTCTCCCGGCACCTTCCTCTCGAACTTCCAGCCTCTCACCCGCGACGACGCCAAGGCTCTCGTGGAACACGTAGTCGAGTTCGACGAATACACCGAGCCGATGAAACGCCTGCTCAAGGACTTTGCCGAGGCTTCCGAGCCGGCATTCGTGGTCTCCAGCGCCCATCCCCGCATAGTCGATGGCGCGCCGTCAAAGAACCCGCGCTACCTCGAAAAGCGGCCCGACCTGGTGAACCCGCGCGAAAGCTGGCTCGCCGAAATCGGTGGCCGTCTCGATCAGGAAATCCCCGCCGACGCCGGCGTCTACTTCCCCGTCAGCGCCGTGCTCTCCGGCCGCCGCAACAACCCTCCGGAACCCAAAATCGGCCTCGCCCCCCTCGCCGTCTACAACCCCATCCACTACCAGGAACTGCCGGAGCTCTTCATGGATCTGCTCAGCAGTCTCACCGGAAAGTCCCCTTCCACCACCGGGTTCGGCAGCGAAGGAGCGCTCACCAAAGGCCCCTTCAACGCCCTGCTCCCGGTCTATGACCTCAACAACGCGCTCGTATCGTTTGTTCTTACCGGCTATAACGGATTCACCACTGCCGCCGGACACCTCGGGCCGAAGTACCGCATCGATCACGACATCAGCATGCTGGTGCCTGAGATCTGGTGCCGCATGAAGGTGTCTGAACGCGACGCCCAAGTCCTCATCGACAACGGCTACATGGAAAAGGTCGCCGATTTCGAATACGAAGGCCGCACCGTCCTTGCCAGCCGCCTCGGCTACCGCATCACGGCGCTCTTCGGCGATCACTACCTGGGACGCATCTTTGAGGCTCCCGACACCGTGCTCACTGAGGAACTGCTGCGCCCGGAGAAACAGGATTTGGCGTGCTTCGTCTCCGGCGTCGAAAGCATCGTCGAAGCGCAGCAGCGGGTGGCGCAAAGCTACTTCGAAGATGGCAGCATCGACGCGGCCTGCCCGCCCTTGAAAGCTCTGCTCCACATCCTCGCCCACGGCGATTACGAAGGCCTCACCGCGAATGACCCTGCATTTCGCGCTTTATTCACGCGCGAATCGGTGTTGGCCAGCGACTGGTACCGCAACCGCCTCCGCACCAAGCAGCAGCGGGACATCGCCTTATGGAAGCGCCATGTGGCCGCGGTAGAAGCCGCCGGCAACCTGCCAGAGCGCGTCGCCAAGGCTCAGGCGCAACTGGCCCGGGTCTCCGCGGCGTCTTATCTCGACGAATTAGTAGGAACAATTGGCGCCGATCCGCTCGGCCCTTCGCTGTAGAACCTTCGGACCGGTACAGTATTGGTGCGCATTTTCCGGCGGTTTATACCATAATAAGACGAGCAAATCGCCGTATTCGGCGGGAGGACGGAAACGATGGACAATACGCCGTTTGAGAGTATCGAGAGCACCCAGGAGTTCATGGAGCTGCTGCTTGGTGCCGTGGAAGACGCGACGCAGGAAGTCCAAGCCGATCTCGAAGGCGCAGAGGAGCGCCGCCGCGAGGCCCTCCTGCTGGTCTATCACAAATTGCACACCCTCTCCACCCATATCGTCACCAGCCGGCGCATTCTGAACGATTTACGAACCCTGCGCCGTCTTTTGTTGGACGAGCGAATCGTGGGTTCCTCTTCTTCCCCAAAGGCCGCCCGCGCATGAAGTTGGCGGCATTGTTGGCCCTGATCCTCGGCACGGCTATCGCTCTGCCCGCCCAGGAAGCGGAATTCCGCACATCGATGAAGACGCTCGCCGCCTCAATGGGGGCGTTGAACAAACTGGAGTCCAAAGCCGCGCCCGAGGCCGTTCGCACTGCCGAGCGCATGGCCGGAATCTACGAAGAAATGATCGGCTTCTGGCGCCAGCGTGACGCCCCGGATGCCGTCAAGCTCAGCGTGGACGGCAAGGCCGCGGCTGTAGCGATGGCCAGCGCCGCACATGCCGGCGACGCCCCCAAGGCCGCCGAAGCTTTCAAGTCTCTCAGCACCACCTGCAAGCCCTGCCACGAAGCCTATCGCGAGAAGCGAGCCGACGGCTCCTACGCCTTCAAGCCGATTCCCGAGGAGAAGTAAGGCTTCGTAAACCAACAATAAGGAGAGGAGTTTCCCATGGCGGCCACCGCTTTAATGACCGGGCTCGAATTTGATGCACTTCCATACAACGAGGGCCGGCTTTGGGAACTTTTGGGCGGAGAGCGTATCCCTGTGTCTAGCCCGACTCCGGAACATCAATTGATCGTGCAGCGCATCCTATTCGCCCTCATGGTTTACCTCGAAGCTCGCCCCGGCACAGGTTTGGTTCTTACCGATGTCGAATTTGCACTAGCGGACAATTACCGCGTCCGGCCCGACGTTCTGCTTTTGTTGCAGCCACGCGTTTCGTCCCTCGACATGAACCGGGTGCCAGTGCCCGGCGCACCCGATCTCGCCGTCGAGATCATCTCCCCCTCGGAGCGCAGCTCCGACACGCAAGAGAAACTGCAGGCATACCTGCGCTATAGAACCTCCGAAGTCTGGCAGGTGTATCCCAAGTCGAAATCCGTGATGATCCATCGCGGCGAATCCAGCACAATGATCACATCCGACGATACAATCTCAACGTCGATGCTCCCCGGCTTTTCACTGGCGATCGGAACCCTGCTCACGACGCCAACAGCACGCTGAGAGGAAGCCCGCATGACCTACACTGGGAATATGGCAACCGTTCACCAGTTTGATCGAATTACGATTGAGCCAGGAAAGTGCGGCGGGAAGCCCTGTATTCGAGGGCTGCGCATTACTGTTCGGCGAGTCCTTGAACTCCTCGCAGTGTACACGGATCGCTCTGCTCTTTTCGCCGAGTATCCTTTTCTAGAATCAGACGATATCAGTCAAGCGCTTCACTATGCGGCGGCCACCGTCGACGACGAGCACCTCAGCATTGATCGAGTCGCGTGACACGCATAGTCCTCGACCAGGGATTGGCTCCGGCAGCAGCGGAGACCCTGCGGAATTTTGGGTTTGATGCCGTTCTGACCGCCCTCAAGGAACATCGCGTGTGCGTTACGGCGAGGCGGCTTTATCCGAAGTGTTGCGATCTCCGCGGATTCGAAGAGCATCCGTATCCGGCGGCTTCCCTCTCCAATGAGTCCACGGCGTGAGCCGTCCGCGAGTCGGCACTACTCACCTGGAGCCGTGACCCTTCAAACTCCAACCATCACGCCCGGTGGATCGCCTGAACGGCGAGTTTGGGCTCCTGAGCGATAATTCGCAGCAGCGCCGCCGCAGGTCCGGTCGGGCGGCGCCGATCCTGCTCCCAGTTCTGAATCGTCTTCACACTCACGCCAATCAGGTTCGCAAACTCGGACTGCGACAAGCTGGTCTTCTCGCGGATCGCGCGGACACCGGCAGCTTCCACCACGAATCGTCGCGACGGCTTTTGCTGACCGCGAAGAATGGCTCCCCCTTCGCGAATGCTCCCCAGTAGTTCCTCAAACATTTTCGCTTTCATTCCCAAACTCCTCTTTGACCACCTTTGCCAACAGTGCGATCTGCTTCGGCGTCAGATTGCTTACCTCACCGCTGCCACCCCGTAACACCGCGCCGATCGCGGGGTTGACCACCAACTCAGCCTGAAATCGCCGGTACTCCTCCTCGCAGACCTCGACCTTCACGAGGCAGATTTCGAGTTTGTTAGTTCCACTGGAATTCAGTATACGCCATTGGCGGATACTGACCCTCGCACCAAAACTTCCCACCGCCGCCCAAGAGCATCCCTACCGTATCTCAACACTCTTCAAATTATCGTCCGGCGTGCGATCAATCAGTAAATGAAACGGATCAATCCCAGCCTTCTCCGGCAACTCCGACACAGTGAACGTGCGCGTCACATCCCCACTCGTCACATGCACTCGCTCGCGGTACAGCGTCTTTCCATACTTCTGTCCCTTCGGCGGCGCCGCAAACGCTCCGAACTCCACCCAGTCGTCGATCGGAACTTCCCTCTCCGCGCCCCCGGCATCGGCTTTAAACTTCTTCGCCTCCGCCTTCACCGTAACCTCGTACTTGCCGCCATCCAACTTCTTCGCCGTCGTCTTCATCGTGCGATTCGAGAACAGCGTGATGTCCTCGAACAAATCACGCAGTAACGCCGCGTTCTGCGGACCCGCCTCTTCCTTCAAAGCATCCACCAGCGCGTACGAAGTCGGGTAAGGCGCGTCCGCATAAGCATATTGCTGGACCAACTTACGCAGAACGCGATTGATCGCCTCTTCTCCAATCGTCTCCTTCAATAGGTACATATTCACACTGCCCTTGCGGTAATGGATGTAGCCTTGTTCCGCTTCGACATTCAACAGTGGCCGCTCCTTCAACCGTTCCCGGCCGCGAGACCGCAAATATCGGTCCATCTCATATTCCAAGAACTTGCGCATGATATCGCGGCCATACTCCTTCTCCATCACCATCAACGCGGAATACTGCGCCATTGTCTCTGAAAGCAGAGTGGCGCCCTGCATATTGGCCCCCACCACCTGATGCGCCCACCACTGGTGACCCATTTCGTGGGCCACGATGTAGAAGACCTGGTCAATGCTGTCCTTATCGCTCAAATCGGCAATAAAGCCGATGCCCTCCGAATACGGCATCGTCCCCGGGAACGCCTGCGCGAAACGCGCGATCCGTGGAAACTCGATGATCCGCGCCTCCTTGTGATAGTAAGGCCCGAAATTCTTCGTGAAGTAGCCGAGCGACTTCTTCATGCTCTCCATCATGCGCGGCACGTTCCACTTGTGTTGCGGCAGATAGTAGACCTCCAGCTTGATGCCGTTCCATTCCTCCCGCACCACCTCATACCGAGCCGACATGAACGAATAGAAATTCAGCGAGTCCTTGTCCAGCTTGTATTGGAAATAGCGGCGGCCATTCTCGCTCCATTCGCGTTGCAGCGAGCCCGGCGCGATCGCGATCTGGTCCGCCACCGTGCTGATCACTGTCTCGACACTCGTCCAATCGGAATTGTTGCTCAGATACGTGTCCATGCAATGCGCCGTGCAGTTCCGCTCTAAGGCCGGCATGAGGTCCTTCTCGCCCAAGCCCTGATTGCGACGGTCATTGCGGTCGGTCAGCTCACCGCGCTCCTGATAGCCGATCTGCGGCGCTACCGTGTTGTTGAAAAACGTTCCGTTCTGCACCAGCTCCTGACGCTCCACACTATTGGCAAAACCCCGATTCACCGCCTTGACAGTGAACGTGAGTGTGCGCGCCTCGCCTGGCTGCATCGGCGGATTCAGTGAGTAAATGCGGTAGTGAAGGCGCGTGTCATCTAATTTCACGCTAGCCCCCGCAGGCTGAATCTCGTAGTCGAATTGCCGGTCCATCGTGAAGTGCAGCTCTGCGATCGGGCCATTGCTGCGGTTGGTGATCGTCTCCGTAGCCCGCATCGTGGCTTCGCGCGTTTCGGGGAAAAGATCGATCTGGTAGCGGACGTTCGAAATGCGCGGCTGCGGTAGATGCTGGAACTTTTTATAGGTCTTTTCATAGTCTGCTTGAAGCCGTTCCCCGTCCTTGGGACCGATAACCGTGTTCAGCACCTTCGTGTTATAGAACGCCCACGCCCCCGTGGCGCAGAACGCAATCGCGGTCACAATCATCGCCGGGCGCAGCCAGCCCTCCATCCGCAGACTCGCCACGCGCAGGCGGTGCTTCCATGCGATCTCCTTCCCCCGCGGCCACAACAGTAAACTGGCGCCGGCCAGCAACACACAGAACAAAGACCAGTACAGTGTGAACCAAAGCCAGCCCGTCATCGCGGGGGCGAAACCGAAGAACTCCGAATAAGGCAATTGCGGCCGCGCGCCGAACGAAACCATGCGCGACGCGACATTCACCGCCGGCCAGCCGAAGAGATCCGCGATCAGGAAGGCGATGAAAGCGAAGTACCCGATGTACTTGTTCGGGCTGACAATGTGGAACAGGAACGCCAGAACCGACAGGAAGATAAACAGCGAGAAGTCGCGCAGGAAGATCTCATGCGCATAGACGTCAAGCTGAAAGCGCGTGTATCCCTTGGCCGTCTGCACAATCATTCCCGCAGCGACACTAACACCAAGGATCAGCAGAATGCCCACCAGCAGAACGACTAGTTTCGCCGCATAGAGAACCCAATCGCGAACGGGTAGACTATCGTGAATCTCATCAACGCGATCGTCGCGCTCCCGCCAAACCAACTGTCCGGCAAAGTAAGTCAGCAACGCCACCAGGAACATGTACAGCGAGCCCTGAATCAGTTGAGTCACCGCATAGGTCACCGGAAAGCTCTTGTTACCAAACGCCTCGCCAACATTCGTCGCCGTACTGACAATGCAATTCAGAAGCGCCGCCGCGGCAATCACCAGGAACGCCGGAGTCTTGATCAGCGAAGCGAACTCGATGCGAACCGTGCCCATCCACTGTTGCAGCGCTGCGTTGCCTGACCATGATGGGGTGCGCCACGGAAGCTTACCACCCAAAATCTGTTCATCTTCCTCCGCCGCGGCTTTGCGCTTGCGCGAGGGCATCTCGCCAAGCGTGATGCGCAAAGAAGCAAGGCCCAGAACCACCGCGCCCACTCCCAGCCAAAGGAGCCGGTTCCAAAGCAGGATGCCTTCAAACCCGACACTGCGCGAGTTGCGCTCCGCCACCGTCCAGTATTTCGTCATCAGCGTGAACGCTTGCGCGCCAAAGGGATCCACCATCGCGGCAAGGGCTTCGTTCTTCAGATCGGACGTTAGAGCCGCGGTAACTCCATAAGCGACCAGCAACAGCAAACCGCCAAGGAAGCTCACCGTGGTGGATCGGAATAGAGCCGCCACCGCGAACAACACCGCGGCCACGAAAAGGGTGTTCGGAATCACGAAGACCAGCACGCTATTCAGATGAGCACTCCAGGAGATGCCGCCAAAGCGCTCCGCCTCCACCCACGGCGCGTACTTCGCCGCGATAACTCCCAGCGTCACGCCCAAAGGCGGAATCATAGCCGCAATTGAAGCACCCAGATAGCGGCCCATGATATAACCCGACTTACTCACCGGCAGGCTGAACAGCATCTGGTTTGTGTTGTACTGAAAATCGCGAATCGCCGCCGAGTTCACGAACGCCGTTGTCATCAGCAGCGTCAGTACGGCCATGATGGCGTAATAGTTCTGGATGACGAACGGCGCGTTGCGGAACGTATTGCCGATGGACTCGCCCACCGTCACTTTGTCTGACGAGCAGGCGCCAAAGATCATCAGGCTAATGATGAGAAAGAAGATCCACACCATCCACCCTCTCAGCCAATAACGAAGTTCGAACCCAAGGAAGTGTTGGAACATGATTGGCTCGCTTTAACGGATGCCTGCGATATGTGTAAAGAACACGTCTTCCAGATCGGCCTGCGCCGGTTCGAAACCCCCGCCCGGGTGATCCTCGCTGTAGATGTGAACCAGCGGCCTACCCGCAATCAGCTTGTGCGAAATCACACGGTAACTCATCTCCAGGCCGGCCAACTCCGACTTCGCCGCAAAGCGCTTCCAGACACGCGACTCCAGCCGCCCCACCGCCTCATCGGGATGCCCGGCAAACAGCACACGGCCTTTGTGAATGATGGCCATGTTACTGCACAGGTCCATCACGTCTTCCACGATATGAGTGGAGAGGATGACAATGACGTTCTCCCCAATCTCACTCAACAAATTGTAGAAGCGATTACGCTCACCCGGGTCCAGGCCGGCCGTCGGTTCGTCAACAATCAGCAACTGCGGGCGGCCCAGCAAAGCCTGGGCAATGCCAAACCGCTGGCGCATCCCCCCGCTAAAGCCGGAAAGAGCTTTCTTTCGTACATCCCACAAGTTCACCCGCTGCAGCATCGCTTCCACGATGTCCTTGCGCTCACCGCCCGCCGTAAACCCCTTCAGCAAGGCAATGTGTTCCAGCATGTCGCGCGCGCTAACCCGTGGGTAGACTCCGAAGTCCTGCGGCAGATAGCCAAGCTGGCGCCGCAACGCATCCTTATTTCGAAGAACGTCCAGATCGCCCAGTCGCAACTCGCCGCTATCCGGTTCTTGCAGCGTGGCGATAGTGCGCATCAAGGTCGACTTGCCGGCGCCGTTCGGGCCCAGCAGACCATACATGCCCATAGGAATAGTGAGCGTGACGTCGTCCAACGCGCGCACGCCATTGGGATAGGTCTTAGACAGATTGCGGATGGTGAGTTCCATATTTCCGGGTTCTTGACTACATACGGTAGCAGGTGGCGGATTGTTCAGTTGTAACGTATAGGGATGACGACCAACCGCTCAGTACCCGTGGACACCATCCTGCCGCATCTGTTCTATCAAGACGTGGCCTCGGCGATGGCGTGGCTGGCCAAAGTCTTTGGCTTCCGCGAACACTATCGCTATGGCGATCCAGTGCAAGGTGGCCAAATGCATCTCGGCGAAGCCTGGATCATGCTCGCCAGCATTCGCCCCGGCCGCGCCACTCCCGCCCAAACCGGCCTCCGCAACAGCGCCTTAACGGTATTCGTAGAAGACGTTGACGGCCATTACGAAAAAGCAAAAGCCGCCGGAGCCAAAATCCTCGAGGAACCAAACGAAACCGCCTACGGCGAGCGCCAATACGCCGCCGAAGACATCGAGGGCCACCAATGGCTATTCTCAAAGCACGCCCAAGACGTAAGCCCAGAACAATGGGGAGCCGTCATCTTCCAGGATTGACG
>JBDTMC010000171.1:0-14489 GCA_039934475.1 Bryobacteraceae bacterium
TGTCCGCGTCGTGAACCGGGGGAACGTGCCACTCAAACTGTATTCCCTCGCGCCTACACCCGTCAATGTTCTACCCGGCATGATCGGTACCATCGCCGGAACTCGCACCGGCGGATTCTCAGGCGACAGAGGCCCTGCAGTTGCCGCCATGCTGAATTTGCCCACGGGCGTCGCCCTGAATGCAGCCGGAGTGATCTTCGTCGCCGACTATTACAACCAGCGACTGAGGCGGATTGATCCTCTTACTGGAATTGTCGCCACATTGGCTGGCACCGGAGTGCCCGGCGACTCGGGCGATGGACAACCATCCACAGCCGCAAGGCTCAAGTATCCGTGCACGGTTGCATTTGACAAAGAAGGCAATGTTTACATCGGCCAGCAGCAGTCAACGCGAGTCAGAAAAATCCTGGTGTCGACAGGGATCATTTCGACGGTCGCTGGTTTGGGTGGCTCCGACGAGACTGGTGACGGCGGCCCTGCATTGATTGCGGGGCTCAGTTCACCTACCGGCGTCGCTTTGGATGACTCAAATAACTTGTATATCGCAGAGTACAATAACGCCCGAGTTCGGCGCGTCAGCGGACATACGCAGATCATCAACACCTTTGCCGGTTCTGTGAACGTGGGCAACGACGGTCCCGCCACTGCCGCTGTGTTGAACGATCCTTGTGGGTTCTGTGTAGACAGACATGGGTATATGCTCCTCACCGACCAATCTAACCAGATGGTTCGTTCAGTGGATACGTCGGGTGTGATTCGGCGGGTAGCGGGAACCGGCATAGCAGGATATAACGGCGATTCCATTCTTGCCTCTGATGCTCAATTGAGCGTCCCGAGCGACGTACAACTAGATAGTGTGGGCAATATGTACATCTGTGACCGTGGCAATAGCCGGGTGCGCAAGGTCGACCCGCAGAGCGGTATAATCTCCACGGTCGCGGGAGACGGTACGAGCGGGTACGGTGGGGACTGGGGCGCTGCAACCTCTGCCCAACTGAACCAGCCAAGAGCTATCACTATCGACGCGCACAACAACCTATATATCGCGGAACTGGGGAGTTTCCGAGTTCGGTTCGTGAACCTAGGGTCCACCGCCGTGTCCCTCTATCCTGGAACAACGAACGCCATCACGGTTCCCCCTGGCGTCATCGTCACCATCGCGGGAACCGGGGTGAGCGGGAGTTTGGGAGATGGGGGACCGGCAATCGCGGCGCAAGTGAATTCCCCTCGTGGAGTTACGACAGATTCTTTTGGCAACGTATACATCACCGAGGGTGGACGAGACCCACAGAACGTTCCGGGACCGAATGTAGTGCCGGATTCACTAATTCGCAAGATCCTCGCAAAGGACGGTACGATATCGACGGTCGCAGGTACGCTGACTGCCGGTTATAACGGCGACAAGATCCCGGCAACAAAGGCCAGACTCAATGGCCCTCGCAATGTCTCGGTGGACCCAGTCGGGAATCTCTACATTGCGGACAGCCTTAACAATCGTATTCGGTTCGTAGATGCGCAGACGAATCTCATTACGACAGCAGTAGGTGGAGTTCCGTCGGGCTTTAGCGGCGATGGAGGACCGATTGGCGGCGCGAAGGTGTGTGTGCCTAGATTTGTAGCCGTTAGTGGCGCTGCCGCTCTTTATTTTACGGACTCCGGAAACTCAAGAATTCGTAAGGTCGAGTGGTCCCGATAGATTGTAATGCCCTTTGTGTCCCGTCCATTGTCCAACCCGGAGGCCCGTTGAAATGATTTCTGCGGACGGCCCGTAGGGGTAAAGGGGGCAGTGTCTCTTCCCGGGAGCGGTTCCGTGCCGTTCTAGTCCCCCCGCCGAGGACGGAACCGCCCCGCTTACAACCGCCAGTAAGGTCGCAGTTTTACCAAAATCTGGCGAAGGGTGTCGATCACCGCCACCCGCCCGCGCGCTAGAGTACGAGTATGTGGATCGCCCTCTTGGTGTTGGCTGCCATGCCGGAATGGATTCCTGCGCGATGGAATTCAGCCGATCCGAAGTCGCTCGAACTCATCGCGCAGACACCTATCAATTGCATCCTTCTGGAACAGCCGAACTGGACGTTGTCAAAAGCCGCGGCGGCGCGCAACATCACCGCCCTAGGCGTGGTGCATCCTGGCGCCGCCGCGCTCGACCAGGCGCGCCAAGCGGTCTCCGCCGGAGCCGCCGGCGTGGTTTTGGACGGTGACTTTGAACCCGCGGCAGCCGGCCACATCCGCGACGTTTTAAGCGATTCCAAGATTCCGGTTGTGGAACTCTCGGCCCGCTACCGCATGCCCCTGGATGCGGCTCTGCCGGTGATCGGCACCAACCAAGGTGTCTGGCCGGGTATTCAAACCGAGCCTGACAATAGCGTAAAGGCCGCCCCCAGCGGAGCAGCCTGGATTTACACGAATACCGGTTTCCTGCGCTTCGCTCGCGCCGCCTCTAAGTCCCTCATCTGGGTGGGTGTGACACCGCCCGAGAAAAATACATGGCGCGTGGAGCGCTATCTGCAGGCGGTCGCCGATGCCGCCATGTCCGGTGCGCGTTGGGTGGTGGCTCTGGACCCCGATTTCGAGAAGCGCCTTCTGGAGGGCGATGCGGCGGCCCGCAAAGACTGGACGCGCATCGGCCAAATGCTGCGCTTCTATGAGGATCACAAAGACTGGCGCGACCTGCCGCCGCACGGCCTGCTCGCCTTGGTGCAGGACGTCCCCACCGGCGCACTGCTCTCCGGCGGCATCCTCGACATGATCGCCGTCAAGCACACGCCAGTGCGGCCTGTACCGGTGCGCCGCCTGAAGCCCGGTGTGATGGGGCCAACGAAAATGGCCGTGGATGTGGATCCGGAAGCCCTCAACACCGAACAGAAGGATGTTTTGAAATCCTTCACCCGCGCCGGGGGAATGCTGCTCTCGGGGCCGCCAGGGTGGAAGTTTCCGTCGCTGAAGGAAAGCCAGATCACGCTCTCCGACGAGGACACCAAAACGCTCGACAACATCTGGAAGGAAGTGAACGCCATGACGGGCCGCCGCAATCTGGGCGCTCGCCTGTTCAACGTGTCCAGCATGTTGTCCAACCTGCTGTCCGCGCCCGATGGCAAAGGTGTCATCCTGCATCTGGTGAACTACAGCGACTATCCGGTGGAGGGAATAACGGCGCAGGTGCTCGGTCAATTCAAGCACGCGCGGCTGTATACGCCGGAGGGCGAAGTGAAGGAACTGGAAACGTATCCGGTGGACGAAGGCGAAGGTACCGGCGTGGATATTGACAAGCTCGCTGTTTCCGGGATCGTCAAACTGGACTAAAGAGAGGCTACACTGGTTGCTATGACTCGTCGTGAGTTGCTCGCACTGGGAGCGGCAGCCCCGCTGGTTCGCGCCTCAGCGCCCCCCGCGGCGCCGGTTGCAATCGCGCGCTGCCAAACGTATTCGAACGAAGAACTCGTGTCGACTTTGTCGACCATGTTCGACCAGCTGGGCGGATTGCCGCGCCTGGTCCGCAACAAGACCGTCACCATAAAGTTGAATCTGACAGGCAGCCCGGGCCTGAAGTTCCAGGGCAAGGCTCTTGGCCTCACACACTATTCCCACCCCAATATGGTGGGCGCCTTCGCTCATCTGTTGAATGCCGCGGGCGCGAAACGCATTCGCTTTGTGGAGAGCGCCTGGGCAACGTCAGGGCCTCTCGAAGAATATATGCTCGATGCCGGCTGGAACGTACGGCGGCTGAGCGCGATTGCTCCCAACATTGAATTCGAAAACACCAACGCGCTCGGCAAGCGCAAAAAATACTCAGTCCTGAAGACAGCCGCCGGCGGATACATTTACCCGGCCATTCACTTCAACCAGGCGTACGAAGACACTGACGTCTTCGCCTCCATGGCAAAGCTGAAGAATCATGCCACGTGCGGTGTCACTCTGGCGATGAAGAACTGCTTCGGCAATACGCCCGCTTCCATCTATGGGGATGACGCCGGCGAGCATGAGCCGAACGAAAATCCAGGCGCGGGACGGGTTAACTGTTGCCACTTGGGAAAGCGCCAGCCGGCGAAGGTGGCGCCTTCGGAGTTGGACGCGTCAACGCCGCGCATCCCGGGGTATCGCATGCCGCGCGTGACCGTAGATGTGTTTTCGGCGCGCCCTATCGATATCGCGTTGATCGATGGCATAGAAACTATTGCCGCCGGTGAAGGCCCCTGGATCAAGGGCATTCGTTCGCTGTCGCCGCACCTGCTGATTGCCGGGACCAACGCGGTGACTACCGATACAGTAGCGACTGCGGCGATGGGCTATGACCCCCGCGCGCCGCGTGGCACCGCTCCGTTCGCCGACTGTGATAACACGCTCTTGCTTGCCGAGGCTCGTGGTCTGGGCAGCGCCGACCTCAAACGCATTGACGTAGTTGGGCTTCCGCTCCGGGAAGCCATTTATAAGTTCTCCACTTAGGCGGGGTTCTTTAGCGCCGCTGGGGTAAACTGTTAGTGTCCGGCGGCGCTCATGCTCACGATCCCCCAATCATTTCTCGCGCTATTACCGAAGCTGAATTTCACGGCGATCGTCGACATTCTCATCGTCGCTATCCTGATTTATCAGTTTGTGGTGATTGTCCGTGGCCGCCGCGCCGCTCATATTCTCAGCGGCATGGGCGTGGTTCTGCTGGTGTATCTTTTGGCTCGCTGGGTGCGCCTGGAACTCCTGCGTTCCATACTGGCTGCCCTCGCACCCTATACTGTTTTTGCTTTAATCGTTCTCTTCCAGGCAGAAATTCGCCGCGTTTTGGCCAAACTGGGTAGACGCCGTTGGCCGTGGTTCCTGGGATCAAGTCAGGCCAAGGGCATAACCGACGAGATCACGATGGCTGTCCAACAACTGGCGAGCCGAAAGATCGGCGCACTCATCGTGTTGGAACGCGACATCGGTCTACGCACGTTTATCGAAAGCGGAGTCCTGCTGGATTCGCACATCTCGCGCGATCTGCTGCTGGCGATCTTTGAACCCAAAGCCGCTCTCCACGATGGCGCTGTCATTGTCCAGGGCGAACGGATTGCCGCCGCGGCGTGCTTCCTGCCGCTCAGCATTAACCCGAACGTCGTGCGGAAACTCGGTACCCGTCATCGCGCCGCCATTGGCGTTACCGAGGAGACTGACTGCCTGGCCATTGTCGCCTCTGAGGAAACGGGACGCATCTCTGCCGCCGCCTTTGGCGAAATCGAGACCGATCTTACTCCTGAGCGCCTCGCCGAACGTGTGTCACGCCATTTCGGGCGTAGAGGCCGGGCCCCTGTCGCGCCGGCGCCTTTGCCGCAAGTGGAAAACGAAGTGCCATTCCCGGCCGACGGTGAGAATCTGGAGATACCAAAGTGACAGTGCGCCGGCTGACCGCCAATCTCTGGTGGAAGATTCTATCTCTTCTGATCGCGACGGGGCTTTGGTTCCTCTTGGTAGGCGAACCGGAAGTAACCACCATCATCACGGTGCCGGTGCAGTATAAGAGATCGCTGAACGATCTGGAAATCAGTTCCGATATGCCGCACACCGTACAACTTGAGGTGCACGGACCATCCAGCCGGCTCGCTGCGGCTTCAGCGGATGCGTCTCCCGTACTCCTCGATCTGTCCGGTTTTCGTGAGCCTGGGGAGCGTACCTTTACTATTACGGCGCAGAGCGTACGTCTGCCCACTGGAGTGTCTCTATCCCGTGTGATTCCGTCACAGTTGCGCCTCAATCTGGAAAAGCGCATCGCTCGCGAGGTCAGCGTCCGCATCCGGTATGCCGGCCCGCCGCCCGCTGGGTACCGCGTTTCCGGCGCTGAGGCATTTCCCGCCACCGTATTTGTAACTGGACCGGAAAGTCACGTCCAGCGTGTGCAGTTTGTAGAAACCGACCCCGTAAAACTGGGCGAAGCTATTGGCATCTCCCATTTTCGAGTGCAAATCTATGTGCCGGATGCGCAGGTGGCTCTGGATACTCCCGCTCCGGTTGACGTCCGCGTCGATATGGAAAAGATCCCGTTGAGTTACTAGCGCATTTTTATTCTAAGATGGCAAAAACCAAACAACTGTTCGGAACCGACGGCATTCGAGGTGTAGCCGGTGAGTACCCCCTCGACGCTCCCACAGTCTTCGCCTTCGGAGTGGCATTGGGGGAATGGTGCCTTGCCAATGCCGCGGGTAAACCGGCCCCGGAAGTCCTCATCGGTATGGATACCCGCGAATCCGGCCCGTGGCTCGCCGCGCTGGTGGCGGCGGGCTTGGCGCGGCAGGGCGTTCGCGCCCGGTTTGCGGGACTGATCACAACGCCCGGAGTGGCCTACCTCACCCGTCGCGATGACTTCGTAGCCGGCGTCATGATCTCGGCTTCACACAACCCTTATCTCGATAATGGCCTTAAAGTCTTCGACCATTCCGGATTCAAACTTCCCGATATCCAGGAGAGCGAACTCGAACTGCGCATCCTGGCCTTGTGCGAACAAGGTCTGAAATCATCGTCCTTGGAACTGGTAGTGGATGGTGGCCTGGACGACGAATACATCGATTTTCTCGCTTCCACGTTTACCGGCTCACTGGATGGCATGCCGCTGGCGCTCGATTGCGCCAATGGCGCGGCGTCGCATCTCGCTCCGGAATTGTTCACTCGCCTCGGCGCCAGCGTGGCCGCCTATGGTTGTGCACCCAACGGCCGCAACATCAACAAGGATTGCGGCGCACTCCATGTCGGCGCGCTCCAACAGCAGGTGCTGGCCACCGGGGCACGCGCCGGAGTCGCCTTTGACGGCGATGCTGACCGCGCAATCTTCGTCGCGGCATCGGGAAGAATTGTGGACGGCGATGCTGTCCTCTATCTCGCGGGCCGGGCCCTTCATCGGGCGGGCCGTTTGCCGGGTGACGTTGTAGTTTCAACAGTCATGTCGAACATCGGCCTGGAACGTGCCTTGCGTGCTGAGGGAATCGCCATGGTCCGCACTCCCGTGGGTGACAAATACGTCCTCGAAGAGATGCTGCGCCGCGAAGCCGCCCTCGGCGGGGAGCAATCCGGGCACGTCATCTTTCGCCAGTACGCCACCACCGGCGATGGCCTGCTCACTGCGCTGCGTGTGTTTGAGACTATGCGCGAAACAGGCTTGGGCCTCGACGAACTCTGCGCCGAATTGGTGATCTACCCTCAAATCCTGGTCAATATTCAGATCAGGAACAAGCGTCCTCTAGCCGAATTGACCGCCGTGAATGAAGAGATCCGCGCCGTGGAGAACGCCTTTGGCGATGGTGGCCGCGTGCTGGTTCGCTTCTCCGGAACTGAGCCTCTGGCCAGGGTGATGGTGGAAGGCCCCGAACAGTCTCTGGTCGACGCCGCGGCGCATCGCATCGCTGCGGCTATCGAAAAGGAACTCGCTTGAGTGGCGCTGGCGTATCATGGTCAGCATGAATCGTCTGCTCATCCTGTTTTTCGTCGCCCTGGCCGCCTTTGCCCAGAAGTCAACACTCCCGGGGGAGGACTGGATCACCCTGTTCAATGGTAAGGACCTCACCGGTTGGGAAAAAATCGGCAATGAGAAGTGGACCGTGGAAGACGGCACTATTCATGGTGTCGGCATCACCAAAGACTACGGCTATCTCCAAACCACCAAGACTTACAAGGATTTTCAACTCGCCTTGAGATTCAAGTGCGAGGGCGATGGCAATTCGGGCGTTTTCTTCCATGTGGCCTTCAAGTCCGGCACCGCCGATGTCACCCAAGGTCTGCAGTTTGAAATTGACTGCAAGCTCATGGAGCACACGGGCGGTATCTATGGCGATGGCCGAGGCTGGGTGGTGTGGCCCGCGCCCGAAAATGAGATTGTGGTCCGCAAAGGCGAATGGAACGAATACCTTTTGAAGGTAGAGGGCAATCGCTATATCTCGCGGTTGAATGGTGTTCCCATGATCGACTTCACAGATCCGAAGCCGCTCTCTTTCGACGGTCCCATTGCGCTCCAACTGCACTCCGGCGGCCACGGCGACATGCGCTTCCGGGACATCTACGTCCGTGACCTCACTAAGAGGTAATGGCGCGCCGCCTTTATTATTGCGATCACCACGAGATTCCGCTTCCGCCCGGCCACAGGTTTCCCCTGCGAAAGTATCGCATGGTGCGCCAGCGTCTGGCGGAAAGCGGCTTTGAGCTTCAACAGGCGCCGCTGGCGGATGTCGCTACCATCACTTTGGCCCATGATCCCGATTATGTGCGCGACTTTCTGGAAGGCACGCTGCCCGCGGCCGTGATGCGGCGCATTGGATTCCCCTGGTCCGAAGGTTTGAAACTGCGAACGCTGGCTTCCGTGGGCGGGACCCTTGGCGCCACCGCCGATGCTCTCGCTACCGGATGGGGAGGTAACCTCGCCGGTGGCACCCACCATGCCTTTCGTGCAGAAGGCTCTGGCTTTTGCGTGTTCAACGACATCGCCATCGCCATCCTCTGGTTGCGCGACCGAGGCTTGGTCTCGCGAGCGGCGGTTTTGGATCTGGATGTCCATCAAGGTGACGGCACCGCCCATCTTTTTGAAAACGACGATTCCGTCCTCACCATCTCCGTTCACGGCCGGCACAACTTTCCCTTTCGAAAACAACACAGCCGGCTCGACGTGGACCTTGCCGATGGAACCGGCGATGAGGAGTATTTGGCGGTGGTGAAGAAGGTGCTGGAGAGGCTTTTGGAGTTTGCACCTGAAATTATCTTTTATCAATCTGGAGTGGATGCGCTGGCAACAGACCGCCTGGGGAGACTGTCGCTGACGCCCGCAGGCCTTGCCGCAAGGGACTTGCTGGTGATGCAAACAGTACAAGGGTTGGGTGTGCCGTTTGTGGTAACCTTGGGCGGCGGGTATTCTGAACCTATTGAATTGACGGCAGATGCTCACGCGATTACGTTTCTGACGGCACGGACAATCCTGGAGCCTGATGTGACCGGATTTTCTGCGTCAGCACCCTCACGTCCGCCAAACATCGATCCTTTAAGACCTCCCTCTTAAGTCTTTATTTCGCAGAAACTACAGCGCGCAATAAAAAACGCAAACCAACGCAATTGTTCGTAAAAAGTTGTTGCTCTCCCTAGTCGCTTTTGCGAAAATCGAGTGCAAGTTACAGAAGTTGATTCGTTGCCGTCCTCGAGGACCCTTGGCAGAACCGTCTGCGGTTGTCTCTGGCCCGTCGTCGCGCAGCGAATGACGCATTAGGAGAAGGTAGTGAGAGAAAAAGGTGTAGTGAAATGGTTTAACGCCGCCAAGGGCTATGGATTTATCCAGCGTTCCAGCGGTGAAGACGTGTTCGTCCACTTTTCAGCAATTCAGATGTCCGGGTACCGGACGCTGGAAGAGGGGGCGGAGGTGGAATTCGAGGTGAAGCGTGGCCCGAAGGGCCTGCAAGCCGAGAACGTAATGCGTCCCTAGTCGCGCCGCAGCCAGGATCTTGAGGGAGGCCGTCCATGAGGACGGCCTTTTCATTTCTCAAGCACTTCACGCCGGAGTATTTCTCCCATCCTCCTCAACTTCCTCGCATCCAATTGCTTATGAGGCTTATCCCGGTTTAGAGTGCGCACCGCCATGATGCAGCGATCTCAGGCCCCGATCTGGACGAAGGGTGTTCTTTACAGCGCTGGCGTTTACAACTTCTTATTGGGCGCCTTCATCGTGCTGTCTCCCCTTTCCGCGTTTGACCGGGCCGGCATGATGCGCCCGAACTACCCGGAACTCTGGCAGTCGATCGGCATGTTCGTCGCCGTCTGGGGCATCGCTTATTTATCCGCCGCGCGGAATCCGTACCAGCACTGGCCAGTCGTTTTGGCTGGACTCCTGGGAAAGACGATTGGCGCTGCCGGATTCGTGCTCGCCGCTTCGCACGGTCGCCTGCCTTCGGTCGCAGCCGGATTGGCAATCACCAGCGAGTTGATTTGGTGGGTGCCTTTTGCCGCCATTCTCCATGGCGGCCACCGCCTTGCCATGCACAGAAAACGGATTGCTGCCCCCGAAATCATGCGCATGGCGCTTCGCGCGCGCACCCAACATCAAGTGAGCCTCGACGAATTATCGCGCCTTTCACCAGTCCTGCTTGTCTTTCTCCGTCATGCCGGGTGTACGTTCTGCCGCGAGGCGATGAGCGATCTCAGCCGTCAGCGTCGCGCAATTGAAGCAGCTGGAGCGCGCCTGGTGATGGTGCATATGAACGAAGAGCCGCGCGCCGCTCAGTTCTTTACCCGCTACAGCCTTGCCGACCTGCCACGAGTGAGCGACCCGCGGCGAAGCCTCTACCGCGCCTTCGGCCTGCGCCGCGGCAGCTTGACCGAGGTCTTCGGCCCAAAGGTCTGGTGGCGCGGATTCCAAGCCGGAATTCTCAGGCGCCACAGCATTGGCCGCCTGGAGGGTGACGGCTTCCAGATGCCCGGAGTTTTCCTCATCTATCACGGCGAAGTCATCCGCAGCTATCGACATCAGAGTGCAGCGGACCGGCCGGATTACGTGCGCTTGGTGACCGACGATTCAATCATCGCGTCCTGAGTCCGCGAAAGGAAAGATCCGTCCGGCAAATCCTGCTGTAATGGGGAAGGGGGGCAAGCATGGCCCAGACTGACGCACCACGACTCTCCGGCACGATCGGCGCAATGAAACTCTTCGGCGTCCCCGTTCGCCTTCACTTCACGTTTCTCCTGCTCTTCGTCTTTCTCATTTTCTTCAGCGTGGAAAATGAGCAGTCAGGCGCGTCCAGCGTCCTCTACATCGCGGCGCTGTTCGCCAGCGTCCTGCTCCACGAATTGGGGCACGCCGTAGTCGCCCGCCGCTACGGCATCCGCACCCTCGAGATCGTGATGTTTCCCATCGGCGGCTTGGCTCGTCTGGAGCGCTCGCCAAAGGCGCGTGAGGAACTCTGGATTGCGCTCGCCGGACCGGCTGTCAATCTGTTCATCGCCGGCGCGATGTTCGCCTACTTCGCCGTGCGCGGAACCCCCGTGCCCCTCGACATCCTGATGAAGGGCACCGACGCGAATCTGCTGCAGCGTATTGCAGCCGGCAATCTGGTACTAGCCCTCTTCAACTTGCTCCCCGCTTTCCCCATGGATGGCGGCCGTGTCCTGAGAAGCCTGCTCGCGCTTTCCCGGAGCGAGGATCAGGCGACACAGATGGCGGCCCGCGCCGGCCGCTGGCTCTCCGTAGCCATGGGTCTTTACGGTTTGCTCTCGCACGAGTACATGCTCATCTTCATCGCGTTTTTTGTCTACGTGGGCGCTTCGCAGGAAGGAATGGCCGCCGCCGGCCGTTCCCTGATTCAAGGCATCACCGTGGCCCAGGCGATGATGACGGACTTCCGTACCCTCTCCCACGGAGACACTCTTCGCGAGGCAGCCAATCTGCTGTTGGCAACCTCGCAGCACGATTTCCCTGTGCTGTTGGGAGAACGTGTTGTCGGTATTCTCGGCCGTAACGCCATGTTGCGCGCGCTCGCCTCCGAGGGTCCGGACTCGTTTGTCGCCTCAGCTATGGACCGCGACCCACCCACGTTCGCCCCCAGTACCGACCTCAGTGAAGCGCTTCCCGTGCTCACCTCCGCCGCTTCGGGCGCCCTCGTAATGGAGGACGAGCGCCTCATCGGCCTGTTGACCACAGAAAATCTCTCGGAATTGTTGCTGTTGCGGCGCATCGGCCTCGATCGCTCCACTGCCTCCGCCGCCGGCATCAAAGGATAAACCATCGTGTCCGACTCGCAACCCAACGTCTTGATTGTGGGAGGTGGTCTCGCCGGTTTGAATTGCGCCCGGCATTTGACCGCCGCTGGTATGACGCCTCTCGTTTTCGAAGCGTCTGATGGCGTAGGGGGCCGCGTGCGGACGGACAGTGTTGACGGATTCCTGCTCGACCGCGGGTTCCAGGTTCTCTTGACGGCTTATCCGGAGGCGAAGGCGGTACTCGATTACAACGCGCTCCGCCTCCAGGCGTTCGAGCCGGGTTCCCAAATACGCTACGACGGGGCCTTCCACCGTGTCGTTGATCCGTTTCGCCGTCCGTTGCAGGGTTTGGAATCGCTATTCGGTCCGATTGGGACTCTCGGCGACAAGATTCGTGTCGCCACTCTGCGATCTTCGGTTCTCGATGGTCCCTATCGGGATTTGTTTTTGCGCCCGCGCGTAACCACCGAAGCCCGTCTCCGTGAATTCGGCTTTGGCAACAGCATGTTGGACCGTTTCTTCCGCCCGTTCTTTGGCGGAATCTTCCTCGACGACGGGCTCCGGGTGTCCAGCCGCATGTTCGATTTCGTCTTCCGTATGTTGGCGTTGGGGGACACCAGTATTCCAGAGGAAGGCATGGGCAAAATTCCGCAGCAATTGGCTTCGCTTTTACCGGCGCGCGCCGTCCGTTTGAATTCGCAGGCCCAGTCGATCGAAGCCACGGCGGTCACACTCACCTCAGGCGAGCGCTTCGAGGCCGCTGCCGTTGTGCTTGCCTGCGACGCCCTTACCGCGGCCGGGCTGGCCGGCTTACCGGACCCCGGGTCGCGCGGCGTCTCCTGCCTCTACTACGCTGCCCCAGAGCCGCCCGTGACGGGCCGCTGGCTGGTCTTGAATGGTGACCGTCGCGGACCGATCAATAACCTCTGTGTCCCCAGTAATGTCGCGCCCGGATACGCTCCCCCCGGCCAGTCGCTGGTTTCCGTCACAGTGCTCGGAGAGATGGGGCAGGACTGGGAGCCTGCGGTGCGGAGCCAGCTCACTGAATGGTTTGGCCAGTCTGCCGCGAGCTGGCGCCATCTGCGCACCTATCGCATCCCGCATGCCCAACCGGACACTGCGGATCCGGCCGAACCGGGGCTCCCGTCGCGGCTTCCGTCCGGTCTGTATGTCTGCGGGGACTATCGCACCACGCCATCCATTCAGGGTGCTTTGTTGTCCGGACGCCTGGCGGCGGAGGCCGTGTTAGCCAATGCTCGCTCCTGAGCTTCTCCTCGTCCTCTGGCTGGGTGCCGGCGCGCGACTCTCAGTAGGGCTAGTTCCAAATCTTCGGCTGAATCATCTAATTTCAGTGGAGGCCAGCGAATGCATCACGTTGTGATTGTGGGCGGCGGTTTCGGCGGTTTGTACGCCGCCAAAGCCCTGAAAGACGCATCGTTACAGATCACCCTGGTGGACCGGCGTAACTTCCACCTTTTCCAGCCTCTGCTCTACCAGGTTGCCACCGGAGGCCTTTCGCCCGGGGACATCGCGGCCCCACTTCGCTGGATTTTCCGTCGCGAGAAAAACACCCGCGTGCTGTTGGGTGAGGTGACCGCGATCAATGTCGCGCGCAAGACAATCACTCTCGAGGACAATCGCGGCGAAATCTCCTATGACTCTCTCATCCTTGCCACTGGCGCGACCCATACCTATTTCGGACATGCCGAGTGGGAGCGCATCGCTCCCGGCCTGAAAACAATTGAGGACGCTACCACCATCCGCCAGCGGCTTCTGGTCGCCTTTGAAGCGGCGGAACGCGAAACGGACCCAGTCCGCAGGCAGGCCTGGCTCACGTTCGTCATCGTCGGAGCGGGTCCTACCGGAGTGGAATTGGCTGGCACTCTGGGCGAGATCGCGAACGACACTTTGCGCGACAACTTCCGCTCCATCAAGCCCGAACAAGCCCGCATCCTGCTGGTGGACGGCAATGATCGCGTCCTCTCCGGTTATCCGCCCGACCTATCACGGAAAGCCGAACACTCCTTGCTTCAGCTCTCCGTTCGGCCCCGGCTCGGCATGCACGTTGTCGGCATTGACGAAGATGGGGTCACGATGCAACCCTCCGCCGGTGGCCCTCCCGAACGGCTGGCCTCCCAAACCGTCTTATGGGCGGCCGGAGTAGCGGCTTCCCCTCTAGGCAAAATGCTGACCGAAGGTGCCGGTGCGCTCACCGACCGCGCCGGACGTGTCATGGTGCAGCCGGATTTAACCGTCCCCGGACATCCCGAGATTCTTGTCATTGGTGACTTGGCCCACGTGGAATATGACGGCAAGATGGTGCCTGGAGTGGCTCCGGCCGCCATGCAAATGGGGGCGTATGCCGCCAAAGTGATCTCTTCCCATGTGACAGGTGCAACGCCACCGCCACCGTTCCGTTACTTCGACAAGGGGAGCTTGGCGACGATTGGCCGTGCCGCCGCGGTGGCTGACTTCGGAAAGCTTCGCTTTGGCGGGGTCATCGCCTGGATGTTGTGGCTCTTCGTCCACATCATGTACCTGGTGGGCTTTGAAAACCGCCTTATGGTGCTCTTGAAGTGGGGCATCAGCTACACCACTTACAACCGCGGAGCCCGCTTGATCACCGGTCAGATTGAGCCTCTACCGGAATTCAAACTGGTTGATCCAGGCGGGGAAAAGTCTACGCAATCGCACACCGAAATCGTTCATCGTTAGGGCTCAGCCTCCTTCTTTTCCGTGACGTGGAAGGCTTTCTTCGAACCGGAATTGACGATCTGGCCGTGATATTTGAGGTTGTTGTTGAC
>JBDTMC010000172.1:0-14336 GCA_039934475.1 Bryobacteraceae bacterium
CCGACGTTTCCAAGGCTTCCGGCATCACCGCCCCGGGTGAACGCTACGGCCTCTCCGTCACCACGCTCGACTACGATCACGATGGCTGGCCGGACATCTATGTGGCGGTGGACTCACAGGCCAGCATTCTCTACCGCAACAAGGGCGACGGGACATTCCAGGACACCGGTGTGGAAACCGGCGTGGCCTACAGCGAGGACGGCCGTGAACAGGCCGGGATGGGAACTAGCGCGGCCGATTACGATGGCGACGGACTGCTCGATCTAGTGAAAACCAACTTTATCGACGACACGCCCAATCTCTACCGCAACAACGGCGACGGCAGTTTCACTGAGAACACCGTGCCCGCAGGCTTAGGACGGACGACGAAGTTTCTCGGCTGGGGAACCGCCTTCACCGACTACGACAACGACGGCTGGCCCGACGTCTTCATGGTCAACGGCCACGTTTATCCCGATGTCCGGGACGCTAGTTTCAATATGCGCCGCTTGTTGTACCGCAACACCGCTAACGGGCGCTTTGCCGATGTCTCCATGACCAGCGGCGATGCGGTGAAAGCCGAGTTCTCGAGCCGCGGTGTGGTGGAGGCCGACTTCGACAACGACGGGAACATGGATCTGCTGGTGACCAACATGAACGAGAAGCCAAGCCTGCTGCATAACAATGGCACCGGTCATGGTCACTGGATCACGCTGCGGCTGGAGGGAACCAAATCGAACCGGTCGGCGATTGGAGCCCGCGTGACCGTGTATGCGGGTACCCGTCGCCTGGTGAACGAAGTGAGGTCCGGCAGCACGTTCATGTCGCAGAGTGACCTGCGGCTGCACTTCGGTTTGGGCGCCCTCGACGCGATCGAGAAGATCGAAGTGGAATGGCCATCGGGACCGAAGGGTATGTACCACGCGAAGGTTGATCAGATCGTTTCGCTGGTGGAGGGGAAATGACCGCTCTCTGCGAGGTCTTTCGCCAGTTGCACGAGTCCGGCTGCTTCGTGATGCCGAACCCATGGGACGTTGGATCGGCTCTCTATCTGGCCCACCTCGGATTTCCCGCTTTGGCCACCACCAGCGCCGGCGTCGCGTTTTCGCGCGGCCTTCCTGACGCGGAATGGGCGGTGTCGCGCGATGCGATGTTGGAGCATATCTCTCAGATGGTCGCCGCGGTGGCTTTGCCCATCAACGCCGATTTTGAATCCGGATACGCGGACGATCCGGAGGGCGTCGCAGAAAGTGTGCGTCTCTGCGTGGAGACTGGTGTCGCCGGCTTGTCGATCGAGGACCGGACTGCGGACGCGGCCCAGCCTCTGTACGAGGTGGGATTTGCCGCGGACCGCATCAGGGCAGCACGAGCGGCGATCGAGCAGTCCGGAAGCGGAGTAATTCTGACCGCGCGAGCGGAGTGCTACCTGGTGGGCACGCCCCATCCGCTGAGAGAATCCATTCGCCGGTTGCAGGCCTACGCAGAGGCCGGTGCGGATGTGCTGTACGCGCCTGGCCCGCGCAATGTGGAAGACATCAGGGCGATTGTGACTGAGCTCCATCCGAAGCCGGTGAACATTCTGATGGGAGCATCAATTCTGCGAGTGGCGGACTTGGCTGATCTCGGAGTCCGCCGTATCAGCGTCGGCAGCGCTCTCGCGCGTGCCGCCTGGACGGGGTTCCAGAACGCTGTGAAGCCCCTTGCCGCGGAAGGCAGTTTCTACGCTCTGGACGGTCTGGTCTCCTACGACGAACTCAACAGGTTCTTTCAGAAGTAGATTCTGTTCCAGGCTGGAGCCGTCCCTGGTCATAGACAGCATGACAGCCAAAACTAACCTGCTGGTTCTACTCACATTGCCTGGCCTCTTAGTGGCCGACAACGGCCACATCGACCGGCAACTGCGCGCCGTACTACAGCGGGCGGGTTTCTCTGGTAACGTCGAAGCCACCTTGACTACCAGGCTTGGACGGCCAATTAACTCCAGACTGGCGGACCTTGGGAGACGGCTGTTTTTTGATACTGACGGTGGCCTGCACAACGACAATACTTGCGGCGGGTGCCACGCGCCATCGGCTGGTCTCGGCGATACGCAATCGATCGCCATCGGCGTCCAGAATAACGGCATTGTCGGACCGGCTCGTATCGGTCCGCGGAATCAGCGCCGCACCCCCTCCGTCGCCAACACCGCCTTCTATCCCAACCTGATGTGGAATGGCCGGTTCTCCGCGCCGTCCGGCGATCCATTCAACAACTCGCAAGGATTCTTATTCCCGCTGCCGGAGGGCGCTACCAAGTTCCCGCCGAACGATCCAGTTATCAAACACCTTCTCCAGGCGCAGGCACACATTCCTCCGACGGAACTAGTGGAAGTGGCCGGCTTTACGGGAACCAGTGGGACAATTGGTCCTCGCTTCGACCAGTTCGACGATGGATTCGGCGGGGTCGTTCCTCCTCCGGACGAAAGCGGTTTCCGCAACGAACCTATCCGCCAGGCGGTGCTCGCACGCCTCAACAGTTCCAATCCCTACAGGCGGCTCTTCGGCGCGGTGTTCCCGGAAGTTGCTACCGGAGCGCTAATCGATTTCACGATGTTCGGCCGTGCCATCGCCGAGTTCGAATTCACCATGGTGTTCGCCAACGCGCCTATCGACCGCTATGCCCGCGGCAACGCCGATGCACTCTCCGAGGAGATGAAACAGGGGGCGCTGATCTTTTTTGGCAAGGGAAGATGCGTCGCCTGTCATGCCGTATCGGGCAACTCCAATCAGATGTTCAGCGATTTTAAAATGCACAACATCGGCGTGCCGCAGATTGCGCCCGTGTTTGGCATAGGGCAGGGGAATGTGATCTTCGACGGGCCGGGTGAGGACGAGGACTTTGGCCTGGAACAGGTGACTGGCAGCGCCGCGGATCGCTACAAATTCAGAAGCTCGCCTCTGCGCAACGCCGCGCTACAACCGGCGTTCTTCCACAACGGGGCGTTTACGAAGTTGGAGGATGCGATCCGCCATCATTTGAACGTCAGTAATTCTGCCCGGCAATACGATCCTCTTCGCGCCGGTGTAGCTGCCGATCTGACGCACAGAGTGGCTCCAGTGGAAAACGTCCTCGCTACATTGGATCCTCTCGTTGCCTCGCCGATCGATCTGCAACCGGAGGAAATCGACCACCTCGTGAAATTCGTTCGCGAAGGACTGTTGGATGAGCGAGCAGTTCCCAAGTCACTGTGCCGGGTACTTCCGGCCGCCGTGCCAAGTGGTAATCCGGTATTGATGTTCGAAGGTTGCAGCCCGCGCTAGAATCGAGCGATGGATCCCCTCGCTATCGACCCGGAGTTGAGCCGCCTCGCGCTGGCGGAAGCAGCAGAAGAGTTTCCGGAGTTCGCCGGTCGCGCCACCGGGGTGTTCGCGCGGCCGCTGTTTCGCGGGTACGCTTGGCAGATTGAATGGAACGGGCCAGCGCCGGCAGGTCAGCCCGCCTGGGAGTTTCAGAACTCCGCGATCCGCGCCTACAAAAAGCTGGCCGGCATTCAGGATTAGGCTTCGCCCTGAATTCTCCGTAACCTTCACCGCCTCGTGATAGCCTTTATAGTTAGACCCCAAAGTATAAAACGCTCCGTGGTGTAGACCCAACCCAGCCCTTATGTGGATCGTACGACTCGCGCTGAAACGCCCGTATACCTTCGTCGTCATGGCGTTGGCCATCCTTGTGGCCGGTGGTTTGGCCATTGTGGCCATGCCGACGGATATGTTCCCTGACATCAACATTCCAGTGGTGAGCGTCATTTGGACTCTCGGCGGCACGTCGCCGGAAGAGATGGCGGACATGATCACGACGCGCTCTGAGCGCGCTTTCACCACCACCGTGAACGACATCGAGCACATGGAGTCGCAGTCCATCCAGGGTCTTGGACTGATGAAAATCTTCTTCCACCCGAACGCGAAGGTGGAGGCGGCGGTGGCGCAGATCTCGGCCCAGGCATCGTCGATGATTCACTACCTGCCGCCCGGCATCGGGCCGCCCATGATCATCCGGTACAACGCCAGTTCGGTACCCATCCTGCAGCTCAGCATCAGTTCGAACACGATTCCCGAGCAGGAGCTGTTCGATTTGACGATGAACGTGATCAGGACCCAAATGGCCACCGTCCAGGGCGCCAGTTTCCCGCTGCCTTACGGCGGCAAGATGCGTCAGATCATGGTTGACATTGACTCGCAGTCGCTGTACTCCAAGGGCCTTTCGGCGATTGACGTGGTTAATGCAATCAACAACCAGAGCGTAATGCAACCGGCGGGAACGGCCAAAATCGGCCTCCGCGAGTATACGGTGCGTCTGAATAACGTCCTGGAAACCGTAAAGCTTTTCAATAATATACCTCTGAAAACCTCAACCAACGGAGTGGTCCAGTTGAGCGATGTCGCGAACGTCCGCGACGGATTTGCGGTTCAGACCAACATCGTGAGGCACGATGGCCGGCGCTCCCTATTGCTTACCGTTCTGAAGAACGGCGGCGCCTCTACTCTCGATATCGTCAAGCGCGTCCAGGCCAGTCTGCCGCGCATACAGACCACAATTCCGAAGGAAGTGAAGATCACGACGCTGTTCGATCAATCGAGGTTCGTGAACGCCGCGATTGAGAGCGTTTTGAAAGAGGCTGCCACGGCTGCCCTGCTAACGGGTTTGATGATCCTTCTGTTCCTTGGCTCGTGGCGTAGCACCCTCATCGTTTGCGTCTCTATTCCGCTCTCCATTCTTACGTCACTGGGTGTGCTCTACGTGTTGGGTCACACCATCAACATCATGACGCTCGGTGGCATGGCCTTGGCGGTGGGCATTCTTGTGGATGACGCCACAGTGGAGATCGAAAACATCCATCGCAACCTGGGCATGGGGAAACCAGTGGTGAAGGCCATCCTCGATGGCGCTCAGCAGATTGCAGTGCCTGCCTTCGTCTCCACGCTCTGCATCTGCATCGTGTTCGTTCCGGTGGCCTTCCTCACTGGCGCCGCCCGCTACCTGTTTACGCCTCTCGCGCTAGCCGTCGCGATTGCCATGGCCGCCTCTTACCTGCTCTCCCGCACCCTGGTGCCGACGATGGTGAAGTACCTCATTCCGGCCGAAGTGCACCGCTACCGTCATGCTGAGGACGAGGAAGAAGCGGAGCAGCCTGGGCTTGTTGGCAAGATCCATCACATCTTCAATCACTGGTTTGAGTTGAAACGCAAAGCCTATCGACGCGTGCTGGCGTCGGCGCTGGCGCACCGCGGTTATGTCCTGCTGTTCTTTGGTTTACTGATACTCGCCAGCGGAGCCCTTGTCCCGTTGATCGGGACGGACTTCTTTCCCAAGGTGGACGCCGGTCAGATTCGACTCCATGTCCGCGCTCCAGCCGGCACTCGGCTGGAGGAGACCGAGCGTATCTTTGCATTGGTGGAAGATTCCATTCGCAAGGCGATCCCGCGTTCGGAGCTGAAAGATATTCTGGACAACATCGGCTTGCCGAACAGCGGCATGAACTACGCCTTCAGCGATAGCGTGACTGTCGGTCCCTTTGACGGTGAGATTCTGGTTTCCTTACAAGAGGATCACAGGCCAACGGGTAACTACATCAGCGCGCTGCGCAAGCAATTGAACAAAGAGTACCCGGAGCTGACGTTCTTCTTCCAGCCGGCGGATATCGTCAGCCAGATCCTGAATTTCGGCATTCCGGCTCCCGTGGATATTCAGGTGGCAGGACCGCTGCGGAACTACCGCGCGAATGCCGAAATTGCCCGCGCCGTCCGCGATCAGGTGAAGGCACTGCCCGGAGCGGTGGACGTCCATCTTCAGCAGGTGGACGACATGCCTGAGCTGAAAATCAACGTAGATCGGACGCGCGCCCGCCAACTCGGCATGACACAGGTGGACGTTGCACGCAGTATGGTCGTCTCACTGTCGTCTTCCAGCTTTGTGGGTACCAACTGGTGGCTGAACATTGCCAACGGCATCGATTACCTCGTCGCGGTGCAGACGCCGATGGATAAGATTGAGACTACACAAGACCTCCTCTCCCAACCCGTCCGATCGAGTAACGGCCAGACCCAGTTGCTGAACAACGTTGCCACGCTTGAGCGCTCCACCGGAGACGCCGTCGTCAGCCACTACAATGTGCAGCCGATGATCAATGTTCAGGCAAGTGTGGAAGGCCGGGACTTGGGCAGTTTCGCCCGCGATGTCCGGGCCATCCTCGCGCGGGCTGAACCGAAGCTTCCCGCCGGCAGCTTCTTCACCATCCGCGGCCAGGTGGAGACGATGGAACGGTCCTTCGTTGGAATGGGCTTTGGCATCATCCTCGCCATCCTGCTGGTCTACTTTGTCATGGTCGTTAACTTCCAAAGCTGGCTCGATCCGTTTATCATCCTCACCGCCCTACCCGGGGCTTTGAGCGGCATTCTCCTCATGCTCTTTGTCACTCAAACTACAATCAGCGTCCCCGCTTTAATGGGCGCCATCATGAGCATCGGCGTCGCCACGGCGAACTCCATTCTGCTCGTGAACTTTGCCAATGATCGCCGCGCCGAAGGTGTCGATGCGAATCAAGCCGCCCTGGACGCGGGCTTCACGCGCCTGCGTCCGGTCATCATGACAGCAGCGGCGATGATCGTCGGAATGCTCCCCATGGCGCTGGGCATGGGCGAAGGCGGCGAACAGAATGCGCCGTTGGGCCGGGCCGTCATCGGCGGACTACTGGTGGCTACGGTGGCTACGCTATTTTTCGTTCCGGTAGTGTACAGTTATCTGCGGAAGAAAGCCCCTGTGGACTTTGAGGCGGAGGTGGTGGAGTAATGATGGCCCGCAGCCGGCTGTTAACGATTCTGACGATCTGTGCGCTGGCCGTGGCCTGCATCGTCCTGGCGGGTTACTGGCCGCGGCTTGCCAAACAGAAGGCATTGGTGGAAGCGGCGACGGAATCCGATCATCCGCCCGTAGTTCGGGTGGCGACCGTGGCTCTCACCCAGGGCTCGGCGGAACTGGAACTCCCCTGCGATCTGATGGCGCTGATGGAATCGCCGATCAACGCGCGTGTGGAAGGCTACATCGGTAAGCGTACGGCAGAGATCGGCCAGTGGGTGAAGAAGGGTGACTTCCTCGCCGAATTGGATACTCCGGAACTGGACCAGCAGTACCTGCAGGCAAAGGCGACTCTGGCTCAGAACCGAGCTTCGCTGAAGCAGTTGGAAGCGAAGCTTCTGCAGACCCGAGCCTCCATGAACTTGGCGAAGATCACGTCGGAGCGATGGAAGAAACTCACCGCGGGTGGGGTCCTGTCGCGTCAGGACGCCGATGAGAAGCAAGCCACATACGAGGTGCAACAGGCCGAAGAGCAGGCCGCCGAAGCGTCGATTGCCGCGCAGAAGGAGGCTTTGATCGCCGCTGATGCCAACTTGCAACGGCTGCAACAAATGAAATCCTACAGCCGGTTGCTGGCCCCGTTTGACGGCGTTGTGACATGGCGCAGCCCAGACGTCGGTACACTCATCTCGCCTGGCTCAGGCGGTAAAGACTTATTCAAGGTGGCCGACATCTCTGTCATCCGCGTCTTTGTAGGCATTCCGCAATCGGCAGTGCCCTACGTCGTCCCGGGAATTCCCGTGACGCTGACCGTGGACGACCTGCCGGGACGCACTTTTCCGGCAAGGGTTTCAAACATCGCGAACGCACTCGACCCGGCTACTCGCACGATGCTCGCGGTGATCAAAATACAGAACCCGGACAAGGTACTGAAGCCGGGAATGTACAGCCGGGTTAAGATCCATCTGAAGCAGGCCGCGCAGGCCCTTCAAGTACCGGGCGATGCGGTGGTCGCCCGCAGCCAGGGGCCTTCGGTGGCGGTGGTGGACGATCAACATCGGGTGCACTACCGCAAGATTGAAATCGCGCGCGACGAAGGCAAGGTAGTGCAGGTCAGCGCGGGAATCTCGGCCGGGGATCTGGTGGTGATCAACCCTAACGACGAGATTCGCGAAAATCGCGTTGTGGAGATCGCCGCGGCCGCAAAGAAGTAGAGCGCACGCGTTACTCCCTCTCTTCCGAACCACCTACTCCAGCATGCGCCGGGCTGCGGAATACCGAGTTGAGGAAGAGGACATTCAGTCCGTCCAGGTAAGCTCGGAAATTAGGATCGGACGTGAAGGCAATCACATTGCCGCGGCCGCTGCGCTGGTAGATCACAAATGGCTTGAAGGCGATCTGCTTGCGGTACTCGTCCCAAACGTATCCGCTGGCGGCTACCTGGTCAGGTCCTGAGTAGACCGCGACATTGACGCCTTTATCGGCTTTCAGCGGCGTGAAGATCGTCCGCCCTGCCACCATGGGGAAGACGATGTCAGCCGCGCCGGCTCCCAGCCAGTGCTCGGTGTCCACTTTGGCCCGGCCAATGAATCCGTGGGCGCTCGAGGGCAGATCGGTGTCCGGTTGAATGGCTTTGTCGTACTCTTCCTGGTTCTTGAGAATTTTGCCGGCTACGCGGCCTGAATCGGGCGTCGGCGCGCCTGTCGCCGGTGTTGCCGGTGGCGGCTTAGGTGGTTCACTGCCCGGCGCGTTTTCCTGCTTAACATCTAATAGACCGCTGCGAGTATCGGCCAGAAATTGAACCGCTCCCGACCCCAGCCCAATCAGCGTGCCGCCCGATTCCACCCAGTCCTTCAATCGTCTCGTGCCCGCCGGGCCTAAGACGCCGAAATAGCCTTCACCAATCGCATCCGGAAGTAGAATGATCGAGAACTTACTAAGGTCTGCAGTCGCGAGTTGCTGCGTGCGAACAACCGTCACAGGATAGCCGAACTGCCGCTCGATCACGAAGCGGGCCTGGCCTGCGGACCCCGCCGCCGACGGGCGATCCCAAGCCAGCGCGATCACCGGTTTCCGTATATAGCGGACCCATTGGCTGCCGAAGTTAGGGCCGTCGTCCATCCAACTGGATGATGTTGCGAACACGGTGGCTCCGCTGGACTCCGCATTCCTCCGGACGCTCTCATGTACGGACAGCGCGTTGTCCTTCACTTTGATGATCACCGTCCCCGATGGGTAAGTGCGGCCATTCTGCGTGAAGGGTCGATCGGTGGTTAGCATGCGGAGGCCGTCTTTTAGTGCCGCAGCCAGGAAACGACCGGCAGGTGCCGTACCCCAGGGAATCAAGTAAGCCACCGTGGCTTCGCCGCCTTCCACCCGGCCCGCGGGTGCGGCCTGGAACGGTTCGAACTTGCCTTCTGACCGTGCTCCCGTGGTGATTGCCTCAACCCCGAACTGCAAGGGAAGGGACCACGCCGTGACATCGTAGATCTCGCTCGATTCGCGGCGTTTGCGCCGGTGTTCCTCGCTGGTAAGGAACGCTTCGTCCATAGACACATTCGTGTCCAACAACACGCGCACCATGCGCTTGGCCGGCTGTGCCGTGGGAATCACGTAGCTTCCGGCCGCATATTCTTTGCCGTCGGCGGCCTTGAACGCTGCGGTAGCGCGCAGGACTTCTACTCCATGCCGGACCAGCAGCGCGGCCAGTCTGTCTGTAGCTGGGGCGTCGCTGCGGCGAGGCAGGATATATTCCCGAATCGGTTCCTTCTTGCCTTCTTCGATTGCTGTAACGTGATAACGGTAGAAATTAGCCAGCAACTCCTCTCGATGGACGGCCGCCGTTTCGCAGGTGCCGAGAGACGTGATGAAATGACGGCGGACGGTTTCGCGGAAGGTGATGGTGGTGTCGTCCGAATTTCGCCGGACAACTAAACCGCGTGTCGAGCCGTTCTCGTAAGTCATCGACAAGGCTCCATAGTAGGAGGGCCAACTGGCGCCATACCCCGGATAGAACGCATCGTACGCCTCGCGAGTGAAGTAGCTGTATCCAAACTGGTCGAAGTATTTGGCGTTGGTTTTGCCAAACCAGTAGAGGTTGGTTTGCTGCTCCTTCACGAGGTGCGGGTTGTAGGGGATGGCTTCGGGGGCGAAGTAGTAAGAAGACTCCGAGCCCATTTCATGAAGATCAACGTAGACCAATGGCAGCCAGGCGCGCAGAGCTTGGATCTGCCCAGAGATTTCGGGTTGCGTCATCGCTAGCCAGTCGCGGTTGAGGTCGAAGTAATAGTGATTTGTGCGCCCTCCCGGCCAGGGCTCGAGATGTTCCGCTGCCAGCGGGTCGGCATTTGGTTCGGGGCCTTCGTTCTGGTTGAAGTTCTGGACGAAGCGGTCGCGGCCATCCGGATTCTGCAGGGGATCGATCAGAATAACTACGTTCGACAGAATCTCATCCGTCACCGGGTTGTCGCGGTTGGCCAACAGATGATAAGCCGTCACCATGGCGGCGTCGGGCGACGAAATCTCATTCCCGTGGACGCCGTAGGAGAGCCAGATGACAGCCGGCAGATCGGTGATCAGCCTCTTTGATTCAGCTTCACTCGTCTGGCGCGGATCATATAGCCTCTTCATCGCACTCTGAATTTCCGGAAGCCGGCGGATGTTAGCCTTTGACCCGATGGCGGCGAAGATCAACCGGCGCCCTTCCCAGGTCTGTCCGTAGTCGAAGAGCTTCACCTGATCAGGCAGGGCTGTGGCAAGGGCCTGAAAGTAAGAGACGATCTGGGCGTGGGTGGCAATACGGTCGCCAAAGTCGAAACCGAGGATGGTTTTCGGCGTCGGAATGGAGGCATCGTATTTCGCTCCGGGCCAGTATTCGAACTTAGTTTGTCCCGCAAGAGTAGAGGCGATCAACAGACTCAGGCAGATGAGCTTGGGCATTGACACGCAGGATAGCATTTGGTCATGATGTGGGCCAACACGAGCGATGGGGGGAGAAAAAAACGGCGGTGGCAACGCAAGGGAAGAAGTTTCGCGTGCTACCGCCGGCACTTTCTTAGGGGTTAAGGTAAGAGGCTCTATGATTCGATCGGCCGGGTGAACCACCACCCGGCCTGGTGCAAGGAGTTAATACGGATTTAACGACGGCCCGGGCCCATGCCCATCATTCCATGGCCCATGCCTCCGGGACCCATTTCGCCGGCCCCGTGGGCGGGTGGCGTCAATAGGAGCAGCATCGATGCTTCGTGAATTTGCGGCTGCAGCGCGGCTGCCGCTGCCAGCGACGCGAGCTTTGTCTTCTGGTCAGGTGTAAGCAGAGCCACAGCCTGATCCGTAAGGCTGGTATTGGCGGTGTGCATTGTCGCGCGCAAAGCCTGTATATCGACCATCAGTTTGCCGACGGCGGCCGGATCCGGGTTGGAGGACTTCAGCAACGCCTGCAGTGCGGTCTCCTTGGTGCGGAGATCGGTCATTGTTTGCTGATTTGCAGTGCGCGCCGATGTACGGATTGCTTCAATTGCGGTCAATTGACTATCTGTCAGAGTCAGATATGTCTTGATGTTGTCAAAGGTAGGGGCCGCTCCGCCGCCTCCTGGGCCCATGCCCATTCCCATGGGACCGCGCATACCTTGGGCCATCGCCAGTGATGCCACTGCGGTTAGTAGTGCCAGCTTCATCTTCATATTTGTCGCTTCTCCTTCTGCGCCGCGGTTCGGCAGGTTCGTTTTTCCTGATCTAAGTATGCAACAGGCTCACAGAGATCTTGCGTTAAGACTCTGCAAAATAAGACTTTACGTTCATAACATGGCGGTGTGGATATACTCATTGGGAACGAAGAATGCAGCGCGGCTTGCGTACGGAACTCGTTGTGATCGTCGCCATGGCGGTGGCCCTACCTCTGCTGGCCTTTCTGCAGTACCGCTGGATTGGAGACATCAGCCGCACAGAGCGGGAGCAGTTGCGGGCCAACATGCGCCAGGCGGCCTCTCGCTTCGCGGCCGACTTCGACAACCAGATTTACGGAGTACTGCAGAGCATGCCGCGGCGCCGGCCGCGGATGGGCGGGTTCGATGTCGATGAATACGGCATCGCTCTCATGCGCGGCTCCGAATCCGGGCATTTGCCCAAACCCCTTCACGCCGTCTATTTCCTGCCCGCCCCTGACGAGCCAATAGAACTTTTCGATCCAGAGGAAGAACACTTCAAACCCAGTTCATGGCCAGACTCTTTAGCGGTGCTGAAGGGACTGTTGGAACGCCGTCGCGAGTCCCCGTTCGCCATTGACGCCAGTATTCCCGCCATCGCCATGCCGCGTCCCCGGCCGCGTCCGCGGGAACGGGCCGTTGGTTCCCGTCCTCCGCGGGATCGTTTTGGCCCTCCAGGCATGGGCTCCGAGGAGGGGCGACCGCCAGCGAATTCGTGGCTCATCCTGGAGTTCGATAAGGACTATTTGCAAAAAGAGGCGCTGCCCGAAGTGGCGCGGCGATCCCTTGGCTCCGACTACACTGTGCAGGTGGCAGCCGAATCCGACGGAAGCCTCTTCTTTCAATCGGACAAGCCGCCTGCCGGAGAAGCCGAATTGCGGTTACCGTTGCGCTTGATTCGTCCTGGTCCAGGACCGGGCATGGGGATGGGCATGGGCATGGGTATGGGGATGAACATGGGCATGCCCGGCGGCATGGGTTTCGGTGGTATGACGTCCGCGCCTTGGGAAATGCGCATCTGGTCCCGCAATGGGTCATTGGAAACAGTCGTCAATGCAACGCGCTGGCGGAATCTTGGGGTGAGCGGAGCGATTCTTCTGATCCTGTGCGCCGGCTTCGCCCTTCTGCTGCGTTCCGCGCGACATGAGCGCCGACTCTCGCAACTGCAGATGGAGTTTGTAGCTGGCGTTTCTCACGAACTGCGGACTCCCCTGGCTGTCATCCAGTCGGCCGGCGAGAACCTGGCCGACGGCGTAGTGACGCGTGAGGATCAGGTCCGCCGCTATGGCGACTTGGTTCGGAACGAGGGACAGCGCCTTTCGGCGATGGTGGAACAGGTGCTGCGCTTCGCCGGCATTCAATCGGGTAAGGCGAAGTACGACCTCATGCCGACAGACGTCACTTCGCTTCTCAGTCGCGCCGTCGATGCGGCTCATGAGGATTACCTACGGGCGGGCCGCACTGTGGACTGCTCCACTCCGACTGGCCTGCCGCAAGCCCGTGCCGACGCCGTGGCGCTGGAACAGTGCATCCGCAACTTACTCGAAAACTCCCTAAAGCATGCCGAAGGCCCCACCCGTGTGGAGGCGGTGGAAGAAAATCGCTCTGTGGTGATCACGGTGCGCGATGGTGGGGCTGGCATCGATCCCGCCGATCTGCCGCACGTCTTCGAGCCCTTTTATCGCGGCCGGCGCGCGGTGACGGACCAAATTCGCGGCGCCGGACTCGGGCTAAGTTTGGTAAAGCGAATAATTGAAGCCCACGGAGGCTCGCTAGCCGTCACTAGTGAAGCCGGTGAAGGATCGCGATTTGTGCTGCGCATTCCAGCGGCTATGGAGAAAGCATGAGCGGCGCTCGAATTCTGCTGGTAGAAGATGAGCCGGGTCTAGTGTTGACACTCACCGACCGTCTGGTGGGCGAGGGTTATCTGGTGGAATCGGCGCACGACGGAGAGCAGGGCCTCTCGCGGGCTCTCAACGAAACCTTCGACTTGATTCTGCTCGACGTAATGCTGCCGAAGAAGAATGGCTTCGACGTTTGCCGCCAGTTGAGGCAGAGTGGGTCAAATGTTCCGGTGCTCATGCTCACTGCCCGTGGTCAGGTGGTGGATAAGGTAGCTGGACTGCAGCTTGGCGCCGATGACTACCTCGTCAAGCCGTTTGAAATGGCTGAACTACTAGCCCGCCTCACCGCCCTTTTGCGGCGCGCGAATGTGAAACCGGAACCGGCGCTGGATGGCGACCGCCGCTTCGGCAAAGTGTTGGTTGACTTGCGCCGGGGAAAAGTACTGAAGGGCGGGCAATCCGTGGTTCTCAGCGCCCGGGAGTTTCAACTCTTGCGATACCTCATTGAACGGCCGGGGGAGGTGGTTTCGCGCGAAACGCTGCTGCACGAAGTGTGGGGCTATCAATCAATGCCTTCCACCAGGACGGTGGACGTCCACATGGCTTGGCTAAGACAGAAGCTGGAAGAGAACCCGAGATATCCGGAACACTTTCTCACACTGCGAGGCCTGGGTTACAAGTTCGCGGGGTAACCTATAGTCTTTCCAGAACAGTCATCAGGTGATCTCCATCCAAGTACCCAACCCGCCGCGACTTGGGATCCATCCATCGCCACGTGCCTCCAGATTTTTCGTTCCAGCAGTAGAAGATTTGTTCCTCTTCGATGCCTCGTTCCTCAAGCAGTTCCTGGTTAAACCAGCGAATGGCGCCTTGCAGTACATAGGGTGAGGAGAAATACTCGGTGGAGACGGTCTCGTCAGTACTCTCAAAGGCGAACTGTACAAGCCGCCCGTTAAAGTTGATTTGGATCAGATTGACG
>JBDTMC010000173.1:0-14232 GCA_039934475.1 Bryobacteraceae bacterium
CCTCCATTCCTCCGTCGATTCCCGCCTGCTCCTCTTCACTTTGCTCGTCATCGTCGCCGCCGGTATCCTCAGCGGCTTGGCGCCCGCCCTCCAAACCGGCCGTCGCTCCATCGTCGCGTCTCTCCGCGAGCGCGGCGGCGTCACCGGCGGTGTCCGCCTGCGCAAAGCCATCGTCACACTCCAAATCGCGTTCACCTTGATCCTCGTCATCGGAGCGGCTCTCTTCGCCCGCACCCTGACGACACTCATGGCCAAGGGTCCTGGCTTCGCCACCTCCAGCCTCGTCTCCTTCGGCATTGATCCCATGCGTAACGGCTACACGCGCCAGCAAGCCAGCGCCCTCACCCGCCGCCTTCATGAGGAATTACGGACATCTCCCATTACGGAATCCTCCGCCGTGGCGCGCATGACTCTGTTGACCGGTGGCAGCTGGAACAACCCGATGACGATCCAAACCACGGAGCGCATCGCTACCGATCGCGATGTTCATATCAATGCCATCACACCCGGGTTCTTCACCACGCTCGAAGTCAAACTCATCGCCGGAAGAGATTTCGACGCGCGCGATACGAAGCCTGTCGGTCAGCGAGGGGAGCGTTCAGCCATCGTCAATCAGGCCTTCGTCAAGCGTTATCTACCGGGTCGCAATCCTCTCGGTGCGCGCATCTGTCAGGGCGCCGGGCCCGACGCTAAGCCCAATATCGAAATCGTCGGAGTCGTCGCCGACGTCAGCTATCGTGGTCTTCGCGAGGAAAATGAACAAGCCTACTTGCCGCTCTTCGAGGGCAATGACCAGGCTGGCGCCTTCTACGTCCGTGTGCGCGGCACGCCCGAACGTGCCTTCGCATCCATTCGAACCCTCGTCCACAATGCCGATCCCGCCCTGCCCATAACGTACCTCCGGACAGTGGATGAACAGGTCAACCGGTCGTTGAGTGCGGAGCGCATACTGGCCACGCTCTCCGCAGCCTTCGGTACCTTGGCGCTGCTGCTCTCCCTGGTCGGCCTCTACGGAGTCATGTCCTTCGTCGTCACCCAGCGCACCCGCGAAATCGGCATCCGTCTCGCCCTCGGAGCCACCCAACGCAACGCCCTCTGGCTCGTCCTCCGCGATGCCCTCGTCATGATCGCGGCCGGTACGTCCATCGCCTTGCCTGCCGTCGCCGCGCTTGGCCGCCTCGTGGAATCCCAGCTCTTCGGCGTCAAACCAACTGACCCTCTCACCATCGCCGCCGCGACACTCGTGCTAGCCTCCGCTGCGCTCGCCGCCGCCCTTATTCCGGCCCGCCGCGCCTCGACGCTGAACCCCACTGACGCCCTTCGCTTCGACTAACACAGCCGCACCTCGGCTCGCTCTCCGTAGTCCGCCAGCCCCGCCGCCCAAACGGCCAGGCACAGTCCGATCACCAGATCGTCCCGCTTGCCCTCATACCGCTCCCCGCGTTTCAACTCAATCGACTGCCGGTGAATCCGATCCGTCGTGAAGCTGACATGCAACTGCGCCCAAAACGCCCTCACCTTCCGCAGCAACTCCGCCGCCTGGCTCTCCACCGGGCACATCACGCCGATCACGGCGTTCGGCTGACTCAGCAAGTGGTGTGTCGCCAGCACCGCCGCGACGGTACTTTTCCCCCACTGCCGCGAGCAGCACAACATAACTCAAAATGCTCGTCATCGGACTACTTAGCTACCGATCATCGCGAGGAGGGACTCGAATCGCCGGCACGCCATCCGCCCGCGTCATTGCACGGTTTGACAGTTTGCCGGTGCGCCGTAAGGCAGTGGAGAAGAGCAATCTTGGCCTCGCCGAGATGGGCGTACAGGTAGGCATCTAGCAGTTCGTGGGGCAAGTGGTCAGACTCGAAAAATGGGGCTGGCATGATTTTCCGACCCCTGTAAGCTACTGTAAATGCGGAAGTTCCCAAGGGAGGAAATTCGTGCCTGTACTAATTTTTCCGGCACACGGCGTTGCACCATTGCGAGGAGAGACTCGAATCCCGGGCGCATCTCGCGGCCCACCGTTACGAAGGTAGTCTGTAATGCCGCCGAGCGGAACGAATGGTTCCCGCCCTTCGACACCGGCAGTCCCGCCGATCTGCACACGCTAAGCGGCCAAGCGGTATGCGTCAGCCCGCGTCAATGCACGTTTGGAGAGATTTCTCCCGAGACTGATCCGTTTTCGAACACACTCCGGTAACGCCGTCCTCCGAGCCCAATGTCCGGTTAGCCGACCATCCGCTCGGAGCAGTCGCTACACACTACGCCGTTACGGCGGATGTCTTCTGAACTCCATGGCGGGCACGTGGTGTGGGTATCGTAACCAGGTTCCCTCCTCCAAACGCTCACCCAAGATACGCGGCAAGATCGAGTTCGAATGCGACGCCTTGCCATGCATCATCACCGGCTTCGAACTTCTTGCGGTTGGCGCTCGCAATCCTTCGGAATAAATGGAAGGCGCTGCGATCATCCAGACCGAACGTATCCTGATCGAGGTGTTCACGAAAAAGCTCACAACGAAAGGCGCGTACGGTGTCAGGCTCTGAGAACGCGGCGTTGATTTCGCTGTTTCCGAAGAGCGAAAAATGATGCAGATTGCACGAGCCGACCGTAGCCCATTCGTCGTCAACCAACATGAGTTTGGAATGGACATAGATCGATTTACGATGACCATCAGCGCCCACGCCGGCTATCCCCGCCAACATGAAGTTCTGGTAAGTCCCGAGCTCCGTCCGGGCGTTGATAAACGCGCGCCGTGCCGGCGGAACCTCCAAACTTACGTCCGGCTCTGCCGGCATTAGCAAAATCACGTCTACGCCGCGCTCGAGCGCACGACGCAGGCAATCCACAATTTCAGGTACTTCAACGGATTGGTTTTCGATGTAGATCGAGCGGCGCGCCGCTTTGATGGCCGCACAATACTGATGGAAGTTTGTTTGCTCACCCGAAGCGATATCGAACGACATTCCCTCGGGCGTTGCCTGCCCATTGACATAGCGTCCCTCGTGCATGGTTCGTTGTATCTGCACCACCGCACTCCCGCGCTCAGCAGGGACTCGAGTCGGGAACGGCAAGCTGGTTGTGCTTCCTGCTCCCCAGCAGCCATCCTTGGCTATGCGCTCGCTCGCTTCATTCCAGCGCTGCACGAAGTTATGCTGAGCGTCGACAGCCGAAGGCCCCGCCAACTCAACAAAGACGTCGTGATTTTGCCCTTCGCCCTTGTGTCCCGGCGCGACCATTGAATGTGGATTGAGATTAATGCCCCCAACGAACGCCGTTTCATTCTCGTCTCCGGCATCGATCAGCCAGCACTTCTGATGCTGACAGAACCCAGGGTGAGCGCGGTCCCAGCGGATTTTCACGCCGGATCGGCGTTTGTCGAGTAATCCAATCTGGGCGGGCGATCCCCAGAATGCATTTCGCCTCAGCCTCTCCGTCTCCTCATCCGGACGCCAAAAAATGAGTCGCGTGTCGATGCCCCGCGCGGCAGCACGATCAAGAACATCAAATAGGCTCCCCTGGCCATCCGGCATCTCGAAGGTTGACCACAGGAAAGTCACCGTGACCCAGATGCTGAGTCGTGCCTCCTCGATTGCTTCGCATATGCGACGGAACGCAGGTTCCCCGTCAATCAAAGGCCTCACCCGATTCCCGTGGCGCCTCGGATAAGAACCTGACTGCACGAAGGGAATGCCGGCACCGCTCATAGGCGTAGCACCATTCAGTTTCCCATTGGTGAGGGTAAACGTTCTCGGCACCGCCCGTGTTTCTGCCGGCAGCGCACGTCGCCGGTGAAGCCAACGCCGGCAGGAAGCAAAGGCGCGATATCCTCGGTCAAGCCTGCCAGTCAGCTTTTAACGTTCGGCAAGAAGGGCCTTGAGGTTTGTTTCGATATCGGCCTTGTCGACCATACCAATATAAGTTGCGGCGATGCGGCCCTGCTTGTCAATTAAATAGGTGGCCGGCATACTCTCCACTCGGTATGTCTTGTTCACGGCGTCGTCAGCCATTACTATCGGGTACTCAATGCCGTGCTCTTTGACGAAGGGCTTGACTCGATCCCAGGCCTCAGTCGGCCCCTTCAGCTTGTCATCATAGAAGAGCTCCTCTGAGACTCCAAGAGCCTGCAGACCTCTGGACCGGTATAGGTGATCGAACGCAATAAAATACGGAAGCTCCAGCTTGCAACCGCCGCACTCAGTTGCCCAAAAATTCAGCAATACGACTTTGCCCCGAAACTTGGAAAGGAGCCTTTCTTTCCCGGAGGCGTCAGCCAGGCGAAACGCAGCAGCTGGCTTCCTCTCTTGGGGAAGTTGAATCACGGCACGGACGGCGGGTTGTTCTCCCATCGCGTGGACACACGCGAACAGCAGTGCCCACAGAGGGACGGATTTCATACTCTTGATGATCTTATTCATTTGGTTGGATCTGCTTTTATTCGGCCATGAGCTTTTTGATTTCGCCTTCGTAGGTTGCCTTGGCGACCAATCCCGTATGCACGACGGCGATGCGGCCGCTCTTGTTGATGAGAAAAGTCATTGGCAGCGCATCCAGACCACCGTAGGCCTTTGCCAGTTCGTCGTCGCCTATCATTACTGGGTAATTCACCTTGTGCTCGTCCAGGTAAGGGCCCACGGACTTCCAGCCGTCCTCGTCCATTGAGACGCCCAAGACAGTCAAACCTGATTCGCGAAATCTTTGCTGAAACTCCATGAACCAGGGAATCTCAACCTTACAGGGCCCGCACCACGTTGCCCAAAAGTTAAGCACTACAACTTTCCCTCGGAAATCTGCCAGCTCGACGGGGTTTCCGTGCCTGTCCTTCAGGCGGAACCCAGGAGCCACTTCCAGAGTCTTGAGCTCCGAACCACGCTCAGATTGAAACGCCGCCGTGATCCCCAAAGCCTGACCCACCGCATTCGTTCCAGCGACGCAAGCATCTACGCATCGGTTCGCCATCACGCGAGTGACGGGAAATGCCAAAAGAGTTCCGGCGAGGGCAACACCAGCGAGCACATAGAGACCCTTTTGACGCCGAGCGAGCGCCGACCGTCGGCCTTGCTTCAACAAGGCGATACCGACCTCCGCATTCGGCTCCCAGCCAGCGGGTGGCCTAAGTGCCGAGAGTCGATTCTGGATCCATGCGTCATCACTAAACCCTTCGGGGCCTGATGCTGAAGTTAGAGAGTCTTCACTGCGGTCCATACTTCGCGATGTACTCCTTTCGGAAGGTCTGTTCTGCTCGCTTTAGGAGAGTTCCTATCGATGCGCGATTCAGGCTCAATGTGGAAGCCAACTCTTCGTACGAAAATCCCTGAGTTCGCAGCACAAGCAACTCCGCTTGACGCCGTTGCATCATAGCCAGCACCACACGCACCTGGTCACGTTCCTGATTTGCTGAATGAATCTCTTCCGGGGTCGCCGGCGCGCGCATCCATTGGAACAAGCGGTCGAAGCGAGCCCGGCGAGTTTGCCGTCGCAGTTCATCGATCGCCAAATTCGCGGCCGTCCGGTACAGCCATCCTTCAGGGTTTGGGCCGCTCGCCGCTCCGCTTTGGGCACACTTCAAGAAAACGTCAACAGCCAGTTCTTCCGCGCGCCCACGATTGCCAATCACCAAGGCGATCGTTCGGGCGACGCGCCCGTAATGCGCGGCAAAGGCAGATTCTATATCCAAGGCGTCGATGGAGTTCACCGCCGTCTGAGCATTCGTCGCATCCACAATACCTATAACGTTCGGGTTCTGACATTTGTGACAGTCATCCGATCCGTGTTCATCCGAGTTAATCGGCGACCAATAATCTCTTCACGACGAACCACCAGAATCGTCCAGCCCAACCACCCCAGTCACCGCAATTCAAACTATTTTATCCCCAACAAAACAAAAGAGCATCAGCCAACCTCTCATTCGATCTGAACACCCGCCATGGTAAATTCCGCTCTGACGTGGACCAGTCCGTCCATCGAATTTTTCACGCTGTAAGGAGAAGTGTAGCCATGACCGACCTGAATGACTTCCCGCACAAACCGGAGTCCGAACCTAAAGCCACGCGCCCCCGCACTCCCGCCCAGGACGCCGCCTCCCGCGAAAACGGCAGCGACTCCAAAGGCCCCGTCACACAAGCCGGCCTCGACCGCTCCCAAATGAACGCCGTCAAACACGACTTGTGCGGCGAATTCCTCCTCCTCTACGGAGAATCCACCCGCGCCTATGCCAAACTCCGGGACCAGTTCATGCAGCGCTTCCAGCCCCACGACGGCGTCGAATGCTCCCTCGTCGAGTCCCTCGCCGAAACCACCTGGGAGTTCGCCCGCGCCGGCGCCAGTAAAATCAAAGGCCTCACACGATTCCCGTGGCGCCTCGGATAAGAACCTGATTGCACGAAGGGAATGACGGCACTGCTCATAGGCGTAGCACCATTCAGTTTCCCATCTGGCGCTGCGGTCCAGAAACACACCCCAAGAACTTGGCCGCCAGCATATGCAGCAAAACGCTAGATGTCAGCTGTCACGCCTAAGTGCCATTGACCGACTACTTACCAACCCGTCGTGAAAACTAGACCAACTGGATCGAAACCCGACGGCCGACCATGGCCGCTGCCCGTTGCAAACTTGAGAGGGTGATGTCGTCGTTGGCGTCAAGGAGACGGTCAACCTGCGTTCGGCTCGTTTTAAGAAGTGTAGCCATGCGGTTCTTCGAGATCTTCTTTTCCTTCATGGCCTGCGCGAGCTGCCAGGCGACGACCTCTTTGACTGCTTGAGCCTGCGCCTCGTCGAAGATCCCCTCCTCCTTGAGGAAATCATCAATGCCGGAACCCATGTGTTTCTTGCTCATCGCGTCAACTCCTTCTGGCGCTTGTGCGCCAATGCCAAATCCTCAGCGGGTGTTGCCCGCGTCTTCTTGATGAAGCCATGCAGCGCCACCAAATGTTCGCGGTAGATGCAAAGCAGCACCCGCGCCGTACGCTTGGTCGGCAGATCGGTGCGAATTTCCCAGAGACCGTCGCCCATCGCTCGGCACAGCGGCATTCCCACCGGCCAGCGCCATTGCGCGCGTAAAAGATCTTTCCCGACGTGCTGACGTTCGGTCTCCGGCAGCTCCCTCAGCCACTCCCGCACAGGCTCGGTCCCGTTCCCCGTCCGGAAAAAGATGAGCGGTATTCTTTGCTGCGATGCGCCTTCCGTCATGTTCTGTCATTCGTGCACCTTATACAGTACATGTACCATATAAGATGCATAGGGGCAAGTTTCTGTCCCCCGCCGCCAAGCTGATTAGGTCTTTGGCAGTCACCGCAATTCAAACTATTTTATCCCCAACAAAACAAAAGAACATCAGCCAACCTCTCATTCGATCTGAACACCCACCATGGTAAACTCCGCACGGACGTGGACCAGTCCGTCCATCGAATTTTTAACGCTGTAAGGAGAAGTGTACCCATGACCGACATGAATGACTTCCCGCACAAGCCGGAGTCCGAACACAAAACGAGCCGAACGAACCCAAGCTCGCGGAACCACCAGTAGAATCAATCACCCAGCCCGATGCTCAAGCGGCAGAGCCCGCTAAGGCTGCACAAAACGGCCCTCGCCGGATCTACAAACCCACCTTCGGCTCGTCACTCTATGCCTCGAACGCCGAAGATGCTGTCGAAGAGGCCACCAACGTCCCCGAATCCCTCGAAAACACCCTAGAAGAGCCCCCGACAGTGAGGTCCGTCGCCGCCTGAAACCCGCCACCAATCCCCTGCCTTGTAGGTCCTCGGCCAGACCTCGCGCCCACGCCAGTAACCCCTCGGCGCCGTACGGTGTAACCTGAAACGTGCGCAAACTGGGATGGACTTGGTCTGGCATCTTGTACGTGGTGGGTTGCGTGCTGCTGGCCGCAGGGACGCCGGGGTCGGCAGCGGACGGCGAGTTCACCGGTTCCCAAGTCTGCGGAACTTGTCATGCCGGCATTTATGCCAGCTACCGGCAAACGGATATGGGCCGGTCGATGGCCTTGCCCTCCGACGCTTCACAACGGGCCATCGTCTCAGATAGCGGTACCGTCACCAGTCCCAAGCTGAACCGCAGCTACTCGGTGTTCCGCAAAGACGGCGCCCTCTATCAGAGTGAGTACGAGTTGGATTCCTCGGGCCATGAGGTATTCCGCGATACACAGAAACTGGAGTATGCGATGGGGTCCGGCGTGAATGGAATCACCTACCTCGTGCGTCGGGGCGAATATCTGTTTGAGGCGCCTCTCACTTACTACACCAGAATCCATAAATGGGGTCTGTCGCCAGGGTATGAGACGGAAGACCTTGGGTTCAGCCGTCCCGCGCCAGCCGCCTGCGTGTCCTGTCACAGCGGACGGTCCACCGCCGATCGGAATAGACGAGGCTTGTTTGGCGATCCGCCCTTTCAGGAGTTGGCCATCGGATGCGAGAACTGCCATGGTCCAGGACAAAGCCATGTCGCTGAGCGGCGAAGTCCGAAGGCGGCTTCCAACAAGGCTGGCAAGACGATTGTAAATCCAGCCAAAATTGACGGCTGGCTGGCGGACAACATCTGCATGAATTGTCATGAGGGCACCGCCACCCGCGTGCTACAGCCGGGGAAGGAGTTTTCCGATTTTCGTCCGGGACGGCCGTTGGATGAGACAGTGGCGATCTTTGCGCCTCCTTTGAAGCCCGGGGCAACGGATGTCTCCCCCTTGTTGGAACATTACACTTTGATGACACTTAGTAAGTGCTTCCGGGCGAGTAAGGGAGCATTGCACTGCGTATCGTGTCATGATCCGCATGTGCAGCCGCGGGCTACTGCCGCGGCTTCTTACTATCGACAGAAATGCCTTCAGTGTCACACGGCGGCGAGTTGCAAACTGCCCCCGGACGCTCGGGCCGCGAAGCAGGACGATTGCGCCGGATGCCATATGCCCAAGGCCGGGTCCGTAATTCCACACTCGGTTTTAACGGATCACCGCATCGTCGTCACTAAGGATCAACCGCTGCCAGACGAAGCTTTTCATCGCACCACCGCGGCCCTTCCAGACCTGGTGCATATCAATGCCATTCCGGGGAAGCCGGACCGCATCGCTCCCCTGACGTTGATGCGGGCCTATGGAGAACTGGCGACTACCGATCCGCAGTTCGGGCGGTCTTATTCGGCGATTGTGGATGAACTGGCGCGGACTAACCCGAATGACTATCAGGTGCTCTCGGCGCTTGGCTGGCGCGAATTCGGCGTAGGCACTCCGGAGAGCTACGAAAAGGCAATGACCTATCTGTCGCGAGCCACCGAAGCGGGTTCCGTCGCTCCTTTGGACTACGAAAAGCTGGCCGACTTACTCCGCCAGTCAGGCCGCACCGCGGAGGCTATAGAGGCTTTGAAGAAAGGGATCGGTTTGAGTCCCTATTCGCAGCGGCTTTATAAGGCTCTCGCGCTGGTGTACATCGGGGAGAAGCGCTACCCGGAAGCTATGGCCGCCATGGAGAAGGAATTAGAAGTGTTTCCAGAGGACTCGTTGATACGTAGCCTGGTAGTTCGCGCGAAGGCCGCTTCGCAGCGATAGAACCCGGGCGGAAAGCCCGCAAAGCACGCGGGATACACTGACTCCTGATGACTGATTTGACGATATCGCGCCGCGCGTTTGCTCTCTCCTCTTTGGCTGCAGTCGCTGCAGCGGGAATGGCGGATTCGCCTGCTGGCGGCGGCAGTGAGTTTCGCGATGTCCCCAACCGCTACCGGATGCGAATGCACTGGTATATCTTCGGGCCGGCTTGGGAAGCCGCCGAATGCGAACGGGAAATGGCGCGCATGGCGGCACAGCATATCGGCGGCGTGCTCATATTCCCCACCTATCCAATCGCGTTGGACGATGCGGCGAAGGGAATTCGTAATCTCGAATACCTGTCACCGCAGTTCTTACGGGTGCTGGAGTCGGTGGCCACTGCGGCGCGGCGTCTGGGACTGACGGTGGATATAGTTCTCGGCACCGGATGGCCCTATGGCGGGCCTTCGGTCTCCCTCGAGGACAGCGCCCATGCCATCCGGCGGCGCAGCGGCGATTTGGGACTGGGCGAGAAGGAAGTGGGCGCCTCCTTCGTTTCGTCACCCACACACATGCAGGTGAAGCGGGCCGCGTTAGGAGCAGAGGGTCTGGTAGTGGACCACTACAACCGTGCGGCTCTGCAACGGTACCTCGAGGCCGTTGGGGATAAGTTGCTCGGCGCCGTGCCGCGCGGCGGTATTCGCTCCATCTTCTGCGACAGCTTCGAAGTGTATCGGGCCAGTTGGACGGCCAGCATGCCACAGGCGTTCGCGGCCCGGCGTGGTTATGATCTTCTGCCGAAGTTGGACGTGCTCTTCGATGGGCAACATGCCGATTCGCGCGATGTACGTTGCGATTTCTGGCGCACACTCTCCGAACTGGCCGAGAGTGAATTCGTAAAGCCGCTCGGCGAGTGGGCCCACCGCAGGGGCGTCACCACGCAGGTGGAGGCTTACGGAACGCCACCTGTGTCGCTGTCAAGCTATCGATGGGTGGATGTTCCGGTGGGCGAGCACTATGAGTGGAAGGAGTTCAGCACTTCCCGTTGGGCGAGTTCCGGCGCGCACTTGGCCGCGAAGCCGGTAGTGCTCGCCGAGGCTTGGACGTGGACGAACCTGCCGAACCGCTTCGCCGACACACTCGAAGACTTGAAGCTCTGTTCGGACTTGCATTTCCTTTGCGGAATCAATGCACTTTATGGTTTGACTTACGCTTACTCGCCGGAGTCAGTGGGGTCGCCAGGATGGGTGCCGTACTTCGGCCCTGCGGTGAACCACACCTCTCCGTATTGGCCCTATGTCTCTTACTTGGCCGACTATGTCAACCGCGCCAGTTACGTCTTGCAGCAAGGCAAACCGGTTGCCGCCGTGGGTTTGTATTTGCCGGCTGAAGATGCAATGGCCGAGGCGGGGCCGGAGCAGTTGCTCTTGAATTGGGCGGTTCGCGACCGGCTGTCGTCGAATGGAATTCCGCCGGAGTTTCGTCTCAAGAATGCTCTGCACTACGAGGCGGACGTCGTCAAGACGATGGTGACGAATGGGTACTCGTTTGACGGCGTGGATGCGTTCACACTTCCGGAGATGCAGATGCGGGAGGGACGCCTGCGGATGGGTGACTGTGACTTCGCCGTCGTCGTGCTGCCGAATCTGACGGGCATTGATGTGGCTTCTCTGAAGAGGCTGGCCGAGTTCGTGGCCGCCGGCGGGTCTGTGATCGCGACGCGCCGTCTGCCGGAAACGGCTTGGGGGTTGAACGGGCGGGACGAGAATCGGGCTTTGGTAAGAAAGCTAGTGGGCGAGATGTTCGGTGTGGTGGCTCGCGGCGATTCGCTCGTCGAACATGCGTATGGCAAAGGACGCGCCATCTTCGCAGGCGATGAATTGGGGAGTTTTCGGGAAGCGCTGTCGCGCGTGTGTCAGCCCGATATCCAGTTCGTGGAGGCGAGCCCGCAGGTCGGCTTTATTCATCGGCGAGCAGCGGATCGCGACTACTACTTCCTCGCGAACACGGGCACGGAGGCGGTGAACCTCGACGCCGTATTTCGCTGCGGAGCCCGCGTGCCGGAGCGGTGGCATCTGGAGACCGGGCGGGTGCAAGAGGTGACCGTGTTTGAGCCGGGGGCGAACGGCGTGCGCCTGCGCTTCACCCTGGGGCCTTTGGAGTCTCGCGTCTATACGTTCGTCGCGGCCGCCCGAGAGCCCGTGGCCTTGGAGAGCACCATAGAGGAACCGGTTTGGGAGAACGGACAATACTCCATTCGAACGAAGGGCGGCAGGCGGAGCGTGGAGGTTCGTGGCCTGCCAGCGCCGTTTGTGTTATCTCCGATTTGGACGCTGACGTTGGAAGGCTCGCCGCTTGCGCCGATGAAGCTGGATGCCTTGCGATCGTGGACGGAGATTCCCGAGGCGCGGTTCTTTTCAGGGCGCGGTGTCTATGAGGCCGACATTGAGTGCCCGGTGGCGCCGACTCACCAAATCGGGGTGACCCTGGATTTAGGCTCGGTTCGAGAGACCGCCGACGTGAGCGTGAATGGGACACCAGTGGGCGTGGCATGGATGAGACCCTATCGCGTTGACGTGAGTTCCGCGTTGCGATTGGGACGAAATCGGCTTCGCGTAGCGGTAACGAATTTGCTACTAAACAAGGTACTGGGCGACGGGCCGATTGATTACTCGGCAGTGGTTGCAAAGTATGGCAACCGCTTCCCCGCCGGCGATGAGTGGACGGTGGTTCGCGAACCCCTCCCTTCCGGCTTGCTCGGGCCCGTGCGCTTGGCATACCATCAGCGGGTGCGCGTCTAGACCATTATGTCCGCCGAAGCCTCTCCCACCGTGACAATCCGCGAATTCGCCCCTGGTGATGCCATCGCCTTCCGGCAGTTGAACGAGGAATGGATCACACGATACTTCGCGCTTGAGGCAAAGGACGTTCATGCCCTGGAGCATCCGGAAGACGCCATCCTCAAGGGCGGTGGCCGGATCTTCTTCTCCGTCAAGGACGGCGTGCCCGTGGGGTGTTGCGCTTTGGTGTCAACCGCGGATGGAGAGTTTGAGGTGGCGAAGATGGCGGTCACGGAGCAGGCCCAAGGGCTGGGAATTGGGCGCGGGTTGCTGCAGCGAGTAATCGACGAAGCCCGGGACGCGGGCGCCACGCGGCTATTCTTGAATACAAATACGGTGCTGACACCCGCTATCCGGCTGTATGAATCGGTGGGGTTCCGCCATATTCCGGCGGAACGGGTGGCACCGTCGGAGTATGTGCGAGCCAACGTGTTTATGGAACTGTGGTTCCAGCGGTAGCTAGACGTCGACTTCTTTCCACTCGACGATCCGCCGCTCATAGATGGCTTTGCGGCCTAACATCGCAACTAGAGTGGAGCGTCGGGCTGAGTCGGCGTTGTTCAGCGGCATCGTGTGTCCCCGCGCATTGTCGATGAAAGCGGCTAGTGACAGGTAGTCGCCGTTCTTGCCTGCGTCCGGAACGTCCAGTTTGATTTCACCCTTCTTCTCGCGCTCAGTCCAGGTTGCAGCGGCGAGTTCGACGGCTCCCTTATCTCCCCAGATGCGCTCATGAACGCCGGAGAAGCCCGGGGGGTCAAAATACATGTGGCTGAAGTTGACCCGGATGTCGTCAGGGTATTCGAAAATAACCGAGTAATTGTCCATCGTGGTACGACCGGGCGGGATGTCCTTGTAGAGGTTGATGCCGCCGGAACCATAGGCCCGCAGAGGGGGCTTGTCGATGGCCCAAGTAAAGAGATCGATGATGTGGCACGCCTACTCCACGATGTTGTCGCCGCTGATGGTGCGGTCAAAATACCAGGCGGTATTGCGAGGCAAGTCGCCGGTGTGGCGGAAGCCTTGGGCATAGAGCAGTTTGCCGATGCCACCCGCGTGGATGAAGTCCATGGATGCACGGCGGTTGGGATCGTGACGGAGTTGGAAACCCATCTGGAAGATGCCCTTGGCGGTTTTGCTGGCATTCACGACGAGGCGGCACTCTTCCGGCGTAATCGCCATGGGCTTCTCGCAATAGACGTGCTTGCCCACTTCCAACGCAGCAATGGCGATGTCCTTGTGGGTGTTGACGGGTGTGGCGATCACGACGGCGTCAATCTCCTTGTGCTCCTCCAGCATCTTGCGAAAATCGGCGTAGAGGGCAGGCGAATGCCCGCCTTCCGTGGCAACCTTCCCCGCCGCGGCGAGGGTTTCCGGAGCGATGTCGGCGATGGCCACCACTTTCACTCCGGGCACCTTCAGCATGTGGGTGAGCAAGTAACCCCCGCGATTTCCGACGCCGATGAAGGCAACGTTAATCGCGGTGCTGGACGTCTGGGCCGAGAGGATCGCGGGCATTGCGAGAAGGGCGCGGCGCGTGGGTGAACAGGCCATGGACAAAACGTACCACATGGATAGGCAGTAATCGGTCAGCCCAGAAATACAAAAAGTATGTTTAAATGCTGAATTGCAGTAAATTTCAAAGCTTTCATGCAACCGTTCCACACAGTTACGACGGCGCGGCGGCGCGTAGTCATCACAGGGCTTGGGTTAACCACAGCGCTTGGCCGCGGCGTGGAGACGTGCTGGCCGAAACTGATCGCCGGTGAATCCGGCATTCGCCCCATCTCTTATTTTGATTGCTCGGAGTACGCAACGAAGGTTTCCGCGGAGGCGCGCGATGTGCCTTGCGACCCTCAGGTGCCG
>JBDTMC010000174.1:0-14119 GCA_039934475.1 Bryobacteraceae bacterium
GGCATTGGAGCGGTTTACCACGCTGTAATCGGACTTGGTGACTACAGGACGCCCAAGCCCATCCTCAGTGATAGTGAGAAAGCGAGGCGCCCGCGGCACGATGTTCACCGGCAGAAGGCCGCTGGTGCCGCCCGAAGTGGTTACGCGAAGCTGGACGGTAGACGACGCAATCGTATATGGCAACTGCGCATTGATCTGGCCCGCGGAGACGAACCACAGGGGCAGATCCTGCGTGTTGGCGCCATCCAGCACCTGTACTGAACTGCCCAACAGGCTATTCTGTAGCGGAGCCGTACCGACCGCCGTGCCGGTGGCAAGGTTCGTTCCAAAGAGCGAGATCAGACCGCCCGGAGCGGCCGTAATCGAATAATCGCCGGCATTGCCCACTTGAGAAAGAACAGGAGCTTGTGCGAACGCTGCCGAAGCGACGGTCAGAACCAGAGCAGTGAGAACAAAGGGTGAGTTTTTCATGAATAAGCTTCCTTGTTTTGCGAGACTACGGATGCGTGGCGCTGATTCCAGGCAGGGGGCCGCCCGGATTTTGCGTAATCGGCGGAGGCGCCACGGGCGGCGTTCCGGAATCGGGAGCCGTCCGCAGAGAGTCGAGATAGCCGAGGTTAAACGGCGTCATTACGACCGGTGCGGCGGGGTTCACCTCGGCCGAAAAACCGCCCGCGGCGGGGAAAAACCATGCGTTGGTCCCGTTGACTGTCAATCCCCCTTCTGTGCGCGGCACGGCGGGGAGATCGAGGCCGGAAACTTCGGTCTTACCGGCTCTGGCAAGGCGGAAGGACATGGAGCCTTTCTGAAGTCGTACGCGAATGCCCGCTTGGGTCTTCTCAATGAGGGCGCTGGTTTGGCGCGCAATTGTGACGCGACTGCCGTCAGTGAACTTGATGACGGCGTTCGAATCGAGGGTGGAGATGACGTCACCCGCAGACAGCGGCCAATCTGGCACGCCGGCGGCGGTGATTTTGACACCCTTCACCTTGAAAGCGCCACCACTGGTGAGCGTCGCCACAGGATCGGGTGCGGGGGAGCAGACGGCCAGGACGGCCGAAAGAGACATCAATAACAGGCTTTTCTTCATATTTCCTCCAATTCAGGTCGTTTTCGTGACAACGGTCCTTGCGCCGTTGTTGACCATATGTTCGGTCATTGCAATTCAGCCTCGGTCACAGGCCGGTAAGACAAAGCGGTAGAGAGATTGGCCATGCTTTGGTCACTGCCCGCCATGCGTGCCCGATTCTGACGTAGAATTCGCGCTGCAGCATCGACGAATGGCGCAACAGTGGCGCTTTGGGCCTCGGTATCGAACTGACGGACAAGAACGAGATAGTCGGTATCGCTAATGGGAACCTGCACTTGCCAGCCTGAAGGCGGGTTCTCTTTGCACAGTTCGTCGTAATAGTTGCCGGCATAGCGAAGGCAGATTTCAGAGAAGCCAAACGCTTTGCGGTAGGTCGTGATCACTTCCCAGCAATCGTCCGGCGTGGCCGCCGCCGTGAGGGCCGCGGCAAAAGAATCGAGCGAAAGCTGGGCGACAAGATGACGGCGGAAAGCGCCGGCGGCAAGCATGCGGCCGGCGGTTCCGAATTCTACATAACCCAGATGCTGCACCCCCAGCCAGGCCGCCGCGCAGAAGACAACCAGGATCACTCCGGCGAACCCGCCGCGTGTGACAGAGAGCAACAGAGAAAGGCTGGCGAAGGCGCCGGACACCGCATAGATGAGCAGGGCCACGCGCCGCGGAGAGTGTCCCAGAGCGAGCAGCCGGTGGTGGATGTGTCCCCGGTCGGGCGAAAAGATCGGTTGCAGGCGGAGATAACGACGGACCACCGAGAGACCCGTATCGAGGAGCGGTATCGCCAGGGCGATGAGCGGGGCTGTGACCGCAAGAAGCGTCGCCGATTTCTGAGTCCAGAGGACGCCATAGCAACCAAGGAGGAAGCCGATAAGAAGGCTACCCGAGTCGCCGAGGAAGACGCTGGCAGGATTAAAGTTGTAGCGCAGAAATCCCAGTAGGGCTCCCGCGAGCGGGATGATAGCCAACGCGAGCGGGATGTTGTTGCGCAGCAGTGCACTGATGAGACAGGTGATGGCGGCGAAGAACCCGACGCCGGCGGCGAGGCCGTCAACGCCGTCGATGAGGTTCAAAGCGTTTGTGCAGGCGATCAGCCAGAGCATCGTGAGGGGGATGCCCACCCAGGGGGATACGGCGTAGCCTCCCAGTGCGTGAATTTGGACGCCACCAAGAACCGCAGCAGCCGCGGCGGCGCCTTCGCCGACGAGTTTTTGCCACGGGCGCAGGGATCGAAGGTCGTCAACCAAACCAACGCAAAAGACGATAAGCGCCGCGGGAATCACACGCAGCACCAGAGGCAGGTTGTCGCGCACGGAGCTTCCGGCGTTCAGCGGCACGACAAGCAGCAGTCCCCACGACAGCAGAATGGCGACGACGATCGGGATGCCACCGATCCGCGGTATAGGCTTGCAGTGCGTTTTGCGGTCGTCGGGATGGTCAACAATGCCGAGCCGGAGGAATAGATCACGGAACAGCGGTGTTAGAGCCAGCGCGATGAAAAAAGACGTCCCACCGAGAAAGAGTAGTGAGTACATTTGTGTTTGGGACCGGAAAAGAAGGGGTTTTTGTCCGCGTTAGGCTTCGACGGGAGCTTCCACGCGGCACGTCTGTGTCCGCGCTCCAATATGTTGGGTTTGGAACCAGCGAATGGTTCGTTCCAGACCTTCCCGCAGCGGCATTCGGGCCTGGAACCCGAAGCCTTCGCGGGCTCGCGTCGTGTCGAGGCAACGGCGCGGTTGTCCATTTGGTTTGGATTCGTCCCAGCGGATGCGGCCCTCGAAACCGCTGAGAGACGAAATCAGCTCGGCCAGTTCGGCGATGGAAATCTCCATTCCCGTTCCGAGGTTGACTGGTTCGGCCGATTCGTAGGATTCGGCGGCCTGAACAAGCCCGGCGGCAGCGTCCTCTACGTAAAGGAATTCGCGGGTTGGGGAACCATCACCCCATAACACGATCTCGCTATCCCCATTCTCTACCGCTTCGACACACTTGCGGATCAGAGAGGGAATGACGTGCGAACTGTCGATGTCGAAATTGTCCCGCGGCCCATACAAGTTAACCGGCATGAGGTAGATCGCGTTCATACCGTATTGCTGGCGGTAGGCCTGGCACTGCACCAGTAAGGCCTTCTTTGCGATGCCGTAGGGAGCGTTTGTCTCCTCGGGGTAACCGCTCCACAGATCGTCTTCATGGAAGGGCACCGGCACAAGCTTAGGGTATGAGCAGATGGTGCCGGCGACAATCGTCTTTTCCACTCCGGCAAGGCGTGCCGCCTCGATTACCTGAATACCCATGATCGCGTTCTCGTAGAAAAAGCGGCCCGGATTGGCGCGGTTGGCGCCGATGCCGCCCACTACAGCGGCAAGGTGAAATAGAATCTCTGGCCGCGCCTGGGCAAAGAGGAGTTCGACGCCGGCGCAGGTAGTAAGGTCGAAGTCGGCGCGGCGGGGCACGAAGATGTTGCGGCAGCCTTGAGCGCGCAGCCGCTCCACCAAAAACGAGCCGGCGAAGCCACCGCCGCCCGTGACGCAAATTCGCTTTCTTGTCAGGTCAAGCATTTTTTTCACCTCTCTGCTGGCGCCAGCGCAAGGCCGCCGCTTCCACGAAGCGTGCCAGCTCGGCGATGGTGGTGATGAGAGCTTTCCGTGGCATAACGCTAGTCCGAATACTGCGAGTAAGCACGGGCGGGAAGTGGACCCTCCGAGGCGCGTCCCACGGAATTGATGATGCGATTAAGGTGGCCTAGCGCCACCCGCTTGTCGTACAGAGCCAGGAATACGCGGCGCGCTTCAGCGCCGGCTGCGGCGATCTCATCGGGGTGGGCGGCAAGGTGTTCCAGCAGAGCGAGTAACCCCTTGGAATCGCCTGGTTCGACATGCCAGCCGCAGCCGTGCCGGGCGATCAGCAGCGCCGGTGTGGACTCCCTGGGACCGATGAAGAGCACCGGCCGGCCAGCCGCCATAATGCCGTATGTCTTACTGGGAACAAGAGTGCCCAGCGTGGCCGGCCGCTGTGTAACCAGACCGATGTGAGATTGCGCCAGTGACTCGCCCAATTCGTGGAGCGAGCAATAGGACTTGAACTCTACCTTAGTAAGATTGGCGTCGCGGCAGTACGCTTCGAAGGCTGGCCTCAGCGGACCGCCACCGGCGAAGACCCAGCGCGCGGAGCTATCGGCCAAAACGCTCTGCACTGTTTCAATATCGTGGGCGCGTCCGAGGTTACCCGAATAGATGATGCTGAGCGGGGATGGCGGCATGGGGCGGGGAACTACCACCGTGCCGTCTGCCCAATTCTCCACGACATGAATTCGATCGGCTTTGACGCCTTTGCGCCGAAGAAGGTTCTCCATACACGGCCCGAGGACAACGGCGGCGTCCGCGCCCCGAACGGCCGCGCCGAATAGCAGCGACGTCAGACGGGTAACAGGGCTGCCCGCAGCGAGCACGCCCAAGCCGACCGCGACATCCGGATACATGTCCATTTCCCAGCAGATATGGGGCACTCCGCGCAGGCGTTTCATTAGGGCCCCGACGAGAGAGAGGCCGGGCGGTGTGGTCATGGTCACGATGCAATCGGGCTTAGGTCCAAAAAGACAGGCGGAGAGGACGCCAACGAAATAGGCGAGATAGGAAGAGAGGCGCCCTGGAATAGAGTTACTGAACTGCGGAGTCTTCACTCGCTGCACTTCCACGCCAACCGGGCCGGAACTTCCAGCGGACGCGTAAGTGGACGTGGCAGCCACCACTCGCACGCGATGGCCCCGCGCGGCGAGATCACCAGCGAGGTCCGTAAGGAGCTGACTGGTGGCAGCGCTGTCGGGATGGAAGAACTGGTTGAGGAGTAGGATGTGCATGGGAACCTACTGCCGGGCGAGCCGTTTCGGCGACCTGATCACTACTGCTTTCGGCCAAAGGCGAAAATAGCAGAGCGAACTGGACCAGGGAGAAACTTGTGAATCCAGACGCCCATTCGGTAGGCAACGCTCGAAAAGTTCAGGTAGGAAGGCTCGGCCTCATAGCCGTAGGCGAGTCCATCGAACCCGTGCTTGGAAAGTTGGCGCCTTAGCTTCCAGAGACTATTGCAGCGATAGAGTGTGGGGAAAATATCTTCGTCCAGCCGTTTCGGTTGTACACGCTTCAGGACTTTTTTGTGAAGACGCTCCGGAATCATCCGAGCTGCCACCGCTACGTAGCCCCAAACGTTTGGCGTCCTCAGGCAAACATAGCCACCCCGACGCAGGACTCGGGCCGCTTCACTGAAAAAAAGTTCCGGGTCTGGGAGGTGTTCCATGACGAAGCTTGAGAGAACGACATCAACCGTGGAAGACTCGATAGGCCAGATGCCGTCTGGCAGCAAGTGCCGGAACTCATCGATCGTGGAATTGCCGGCGCCGGCACGATCAACGTCAATACCGACCACTTTGCGAACGCGACCGCGAAAGTTACTGATATCTCGCCGGTAGGCCACTGGATCCTCCGTCTGTGCGCCCCTGCCACAGCCAAAGTCCACCACCACCGCGTCCGGAGTTAGCAATGCGGAAACCCGCGAGAAGAATCTAACGGTGCCATCCACATCCGAAAATCCACCGAATTCGATCTCAGGGTACCCACGCCTACTAGGATTTTTCTTCATGTTGTCGCGATAAGGCAGGGAAGGCGTGCTTTCCCTTGCCTCGCCGCGCACTTGCGACGGGTGGTGCGAACGGGGATGCGAAATAGAGTCTAGATTCAAGGTCTGCAACTCCTCCCGATTCTTACTTACTGCCGCTAACGGATCTCTCCCGAACGCCTCGGGAGTGGAGTAGGATGTGCAGGGGAACCTACCCGAATTGGGGTATCGGACTGGCAAGCGTATTCCACGCGGCATGATCAAGCGGCCGCCGCTCTGCGGTGTCTGCATCGGCGTCTTCAAGCAGATAACCGTAGTGCTTGAAGACTTTCGTCACCGCTTCCGTAGACTTGGCATTTACTTCGCACAGAATCCGTGGACGTATCTGGGAGAGAAGACGCTCGGCACCGGCAAGGACAAGCGACTCGGCGCCTTCTACGTCGATCTTCACCAGATTGGGAGGCGGGAAGTGGTTTAGCAGCCAGTCCAACGTTACAGTCAGGACCGATTGAATCTGTTGAGTCCCCCCTGCCTGTGAGTTTTGGAGGCCGTCAAGGTGATTCGACGCCCGTCCGCGTCCAGCGATATGGAAACTCGCAACGCCGATTGAATCGCTCACGGCGGCTGACAGAACGCGAACAGGCGCCGACATCGAATCTTGAATTCCGGAAGAACGCATTAGAAGATTAACCAGCCAGGCATCAGCCTCGACGGCGAGAATCGTACCGCCGGCGCCTGCTTTGGCGGCGGCACTGAAAGCAAACAGACCAACATTCGCGCCTATGTCCCAAACCACGTCATTCGGCCTTACCAGTTTGTCGGCGTTGTGGAGCAGCTTGGGGTCGACGCCATCTATCTTGCCCCAATAGCGCAGGGCAGAGCCGGGCGACACATAGATCTGCCGCCTTCCGAACTCGGCAGGGAGCTTCCGGCGCAGAACAATCTGACGGCTTAGTCTTTCGATAATCGAACGCATGCGGAATTCAGTCCTCAGGCCACGGGCCGGTCAAGCGCAGACTGAGCGGCGCTGGATTGCTCCCGCTCACATTTCAGAAGCCGGAGTTCGAAGAGCTTGGAGCGGATGTTTCGGATATACTGGGCGCGAATCGAGCAGGCGATATACCCGCGAGTCCCTTCCAGAAACCCAAGTCGGACTACATAATGGTAGAGGAACCAAAATACCGGCTCGAATGGTAGCCGGACGGCCACCGACTTAAGGAAGCGGCGAAACGCCTGCTCTCCTGAGAGCGCGCCTCCGGATATCGCGTCGGCACCCCAAGTGCCCGTTCGAAGGAAATGCTCCCGCTGGATCGCATCCCATGTGGAGTACCGATTATGGCGGTCGATATAAGCTTCAAGGGACTTGAAATCCCAATGTAGCAGCGGATGCTGGAGCCGTCCGACACGACCTGAGACGATGAGCCTCTCGTGGATCTCCATATCCTGACTGATCGCCTTATGGTCGACAAGCCGCTCGAACCGGGCCTTTCCGCGCCGAAATAAGACGACGGCGGAATGAGAGAACCCGCCGAACCGGAACCGCTTGCCGAGAAAGTGAAACTCCTTCCGGATCAGAAATGCGTCGCATGTGGTGAATGACTGAAGAACACGCGTAATCTCGCCTCTCAGTTCTTCGCCAACAGTTTCATCGGCGTCCAGCAGAAGGGTCCATTCGCTGCTGAGCGGCAACGTGTCCATAGCCCACTGGCGTTTCTTGGGGAACCCTCCCCGATAGTCGAAATCGACGACGGTGGCGCCCATCTGTTCACTGATGGCGCGGGTGCCGTCACTACTGTGAGAGTCAACCACAATCACGGATTCCGCCCAGGTGCAAGAAGCAAGACACTTGGCAATGTTCACAGCCTCGTTCTTCACCGCCACGATCACGGTGACCGGAAGCGTTTCGGAAGCTTTCTGAAAAGTGGTCACTGTCCGTCCTCTGCGTTTTGTTCCGCTGGATACTGCCTCATGGTTCTTGGTTTTAGGAAGACAGCCGGGTTGCCTGCGACGATCACCCAGGGATCAACATCTTTGGTCACGCAACTGCACGCACCGACCACCGCACCGATTCCAATCGATACCCCCGGGCCGATAAAGGCGCGGGCGGCGACCCAGGAATGGTCCCCCAGCACGATCGGGCGTATGATGAGGGCAAAATTCGGATCCCGGTAGTCGTGAGTCGCGGTGCACAGATAGGAGTATTGCGACACGATCGCGTGGGCTCCCAACACAATCCGGTCAACCGTATAACAGTCCACATCATCCGCTAGGCAGCTGTAGTCATTCATAACCAGATTCCACGGCGCATAGATACGGCACCGCGGGTAAGGGTGCGCAGTCGGGGCGATTGTCGCCCCGAATAGGCGGAGCAAGCCACGCCGCCAACCATGCATAATACGGGGGCTCGGCCGATAGAGCAGGGCATTCACTACATTCCATAGCGCGCGCCCGAGTCTGTTAGACAATGACAGAGAGTTTCGATAGGGTACTCTAAGAGCGCTCAGTTCAGGCCCTGCGGAGTGCGTCGAGACTTGGTGATGGAGAGCGGACATCGGGAGATTCCGTACAGAAGGAGAGATGCTATCGGACGACTATCTGGTCTTTGATTGGCGCAGTCAACTCAAGGAACTTGGTGGGATCGGACAGTTGATTACCCTCCACCACGACGCCATTCATCGTCTTGGCAGCGCCATCGACACGAAGCAGAGCACCGTCCTTCATGACATTGTTTCTTATCACCATCCCGATGATGGCGCTGGGCGCCTTGGCGAAGGCTTCGAGTGTGGCGGGGCCCGCTGCGTAGGTGCCGTTGGCGCCGAAGTGGTAAGAGTGCCCGACAAGGAACTGGTTGCCCAGCAATTGAACATTGAATTCCGGCTGAATACCACCGGCGTAAGGGATGGCGCGGGCGTGAAAGCCGCCAGTCCTTGACGATTCGTTTTCTGCCACGATATGTTCGATCGCCGTCCCGTAGAATTGGATGGCAACTCCAGCATCGCTAAAGCGATTCTTGTAAAAGATGTAATGGAGGTGGGTTGGAACAATTGTAATCTGAGATGTCTGGTCGGGGCTGATGTCAAAAGGACGCGAGATCTCGACTTCAGCGCCGCTAGCAACTTTCAGGAGACGCCACTGGCCCTGTCCATGGCCCGACACAATGGCGACGGTTCCGCCCTGCCAGTTAGCGGTCCCCCACTTTGGGGAGGCGGTCAGAGTCAGGTGGGCGCCTTCTGTGTGGGCTACCGGCCCAAAATACGCGCCACCCCCACCGTCTGAGGTAATCGCTTCTCGGTCCCATCCCATAAACCGATCGTAGGAGTTGCCCGCCGTGTAGATGTTTTGGGAGGCGACGGTGCCGCGATATGTGGAATACGACCCTCCACTGGCCACAAGATCGGCGCCGTCGACCGCGTTGTCTTCAAAGATGACATGATCTGAGGCGTTGACGTTATACCAGCCGATGAAGCCGTTGTGGATGGCATTCTTCCGGATGATCGCCCCGTTGGCGGCGTCAAGCACCAGCGAACGGCTGGAACCCAGCAAATCGCATTTATCGACGACGATGTCCGGACCGCTAAGACGCACAGTCTCAAAGCCGACTCCGCTGGCTTTCAGAAGCTGGGTCATACGTGCGGAGGCAACTTGAGGTGTGATATGGCCGCGAAAGGCGCTTGCCCGAATAAAGACATCGTATAAGCGGATGTGGCCTGAGTCCGAGGGCTTGCCACTCATGTCCGAAGAGACGACACCTTTGTGGTTTCCGCAGTAGATGGTAAGGCCCATGATGCCGAAGTTGCTGGTCCCATGCACCCATGCCTCCGGGGCTGGATCGGCCTCGGGAAAATAGAGAGCCGTCTCATCGGACGATATTCCAGCCAGGGAGACACCCTTGGGTATTTCCAGTGGCTGGCTGAGAAAGTAACCTCCGGCCGGTATGTTCACAACTGCCGGTGCCGCGGCCCCCGCTTTGGACAGAGCCGTCCGAAAGGCTTCGTTGTTGTCGAACTTCCCATCGCCGTTCGCCCCGAACTCGCTCACATTAAATTTGTTCACGTTGGCTTTGGGAGCTTCCCGAATCTGGATGGCGTACCCGGCACTGGCCGCGCTATCTCCACCTTCGAGTGCCCTTACCTTTAATGTGTACGCACCAGCGGGCAGAGTGGCAGGTAGTTTGACGGAAAGGGAGTACGGACTCTGGGCTCCAGCCTTGAGGCTGATCGCTTTCCCGGAGGAATCAACCAGGAGTACGTCGCTCGCCTGGCTCTTCAAGGCAAGACAGCGTCCAATGATCCGGAGGCTAGCACCGGGGAAGGCCGAGTCGGCAAGGACGGCTGATTGTGCGGGCAGGGAGCCGGAAGGGGCATCTGTCAGCGTCCACCATATTTCCGGAAGGTTCACCCGTTCAAATAGGGGCTGCTGACCCTGTTGATCAACCCGGAATCCGTAGACGCCGTCGCCTCCCTGGTTCGGCAGGGCGAACGCAAAACTAGTCTCGGTGGCTTCTATTGGCTGGGCCGCAGCGCCGTTCGATACGCTGGCGTGCCAGTCGGCGGCAGCGGCACTAAGCTTGGCGACCTTGATTGAAAGTTTACCTGGATTGGGGAAGTAGCCTGTGACGAGTACGGCCTGCCCAGTTGTGACTGGCGCCGACACCCAGAACACCGCACTCTCCGCCTGGACGAAACCCGCGAAGAGAAACATAGCTCCGGCCAGTGAGGTTAAACCTCTACGCATTGGAGACTCCGCTGGACGGACAAAGAAAAGAGTCTGTCATCGTCTTCACCCAGTCCGCAGCTACACGGTCGATATCAAAGCGCGGTCGTAGGTAAGCTTGGTCATCCGCCAAAACCTTCTGCCTATGCTGCTCGTCAGCCATCCTCTCCTCGATGAATAGCTTCCAAGCGGCGGCCGACACCGGCAGTATCTCCGCGGACGAAGGAAAGTAGTCGGACAAATATACCTGATCTGAGATCACCACAGGACAACGCTGACCGATCGCCTCCAGTACGGCGACACCGAAATTCTCCTGTGATGAGGGGAGCATGAACCACTTCGCGTTCTGGAACAGGAACTGCTTGTTGACGCCACTGACATGATCCAGGAACAACAGGGAATCGCCCATCCCGTAATGGTTGACCAGCCCCAGGAGGCGATCTTTGTACTCGTCATCGACCGGACCGGCGATACACAATTTCCAGCCCGCCGGGCGTTTCGCCGTGCCCCACGCCGTCAGCAACAGATCCACGTTCTTCTTGGGATGGACTCTACTAAGGAAGAGTGCGTAGCTGCCGGTGGCGAGTTGGTTGATCCGCTCATCTTCAGCCCGCTCCACCTTTTCAACCGCGTGCTTGATGCCGTAGGGCACGAGGTGCAGCGTGTCATGCCCCAGCGCGAATGTCTTGCGGGCATTCTCCATTTCACGCATCGTCGTGAAGAAGAGCCGTTGTGCCCGGCGGTAGATAAGTTTCTCGCGTAAGTGCCAGTACGCCGTTTTCTTCAGACGCTTCCAAGTTCCCTGTTCCTGAACCGACCAGAGATCCAGCATTCCGTGCGGAAAGCACGCGTAGGGAATGCCGGCCCGGTAACAGACCTTGCCGGTGATCCAGTTCGGATATAACCACATCCCGTGACTCACGACGCCGTCGAACCGGTTCACATTTGCTTCCAGCCATGATCGAAGATCGCGAGAATACGCGTAAGACTGAAGTGTGGGAGTAGCCGTCTCGTGTATAAGGGCGGAATCAAGAGGATTATCCTTCATGCGGATGGGGCCCGGACCGACGATCTCGCTATGAAGACCATACGTCTGACCGAGAAACGAGAGATCGAGGACGGCCCGCAAGGGACCACCGGTCCGCTCATCCAGGCTCGGAATGACGTGAAGGACTCGTGTTCCCATAGTGTCTGTTTTCTATTCACCGCCGGCGAAATGAGCGGAGCGAAGTTGGCCCGGCACGCGCATCGAAGCCCGGCGGCCTAAGGCGCGCCAAGCTGTCACCGTCTCGAGGAAAGTAGCAGCGACGCGGTCTGGAGCGAAGTGAGAACTAAGAATCCGCGAACGGCGCCCATGCCGGAGGACGGATGCCGGATCCCTCGCGTAAGCTTTCATGGCCGCGGCCAACTGTTGGACTGATCCGGCTCCGACGACATAACCGTTGAAGCCTGACTCTATCAGGCCATAGGCGGCGCCACACATATCGGTAGCAATCAGCGCCAACCCTTCAGCGGCGGCCTCGCTCAGCACCACACCCCAACCGTCAAACCTGCTTGGCAATACCAGCACGGAAGCCGATCGGATCAGTGCCCGAATTCCATCGATTGGAATCGCGCCCGTGAACGTTGTTTGTTGGGTAATAGCGAGTGCGTTGGCAATGCCTTGGTACAACCCTCCGGAATGGTCCGTGCCCGCCACCACAAGGCGAGCGGAAGGAATGCAGTGTAAGACTTCGCGAAAGGCGCGGAGCAACACATCAATGCCTTTGCGGTGGCAAAGCTGACCTACGTAAAGATAAGTAGGTGGACTGTCAAGTCCTGTGTCGGCGAAATACTCGTGCTCGGACGGCGCGACGACGTATGGCAGCGACGCGATGCGAAAACGATCCATTCCCCAGCGACGTAGGTCATCCATGGCCAGCGGTCCTGTTCCAAAGGCGCCTAAGGCATGGCGGTTGACTTGTAGTGCGTGCCAGTATCTGATAGGTGCGCCTGCGAGCCTCTTCCAACCTGGGCTGCTGGGTTCGCTCCAATGTACCCAGTCGACACCGTTTTCAGTCAGTCGACGCGCTAGAGACCGAAGGAATCCCGTTCGGCCGCCCGGCACCACATGCACCCGCTCCCTCCAGGCTGGGACATTTTCCATCAGATCCAGGCTCGGGTCCCAGAAAGACTCATTTTCAAGGAGTTCGCTACGGCTGACGGATTTCCAGCCGAGGGCGCGCCTTTCTGCTGGTACTTCGCCAAAATACACGACGTGAGTGTCAGCGCCCAAACGACGAAGCGCGCCATGGAAGGCACTCTGATAGTGGTTGGGGATGACCGTCCAGATAGCGATCTTCATGATGTGGATTCCAGAGCGGTGGGCACGTTCACAGGGAGTCCCCCGCTTGCAAGGCGCCGGCGTAATAGGATTGACCCCTTGACAGTGCGACATTTCGGCGGACACCAATCTTTGCGGTGCTGCAACGCACGGTAATCGCAAGGATCATCCACATGAAGAGGCCGAGTCCGCCGAATGAGAATGCGATCGCTTCACCCCAGTTTCCTCCCAGTAGCACGGCGAACAGCCCGATAGCGACCAACTGACGGCCTTTCAGGACTGCTTTGAACATGCGCCAGATCGCGTACCAGAAAACCAGTGAGCCAATGGCGCCCACTTGTGCCTGGACGGCTAACGGCAGAAAGCCGGGCTCGTTGGGAGAAGATAGGGGTATTCCCATAAACGTAGAATCCGGAGAGCTTTCGACCTGGCTGATGTTTTGAACACCAAATCCGGTTCCGGTTAGCGGTCTTTCTGCTATAACGTCCGACTGTTCGCCGATTTGCCCGGCCCTGGACATCAAGAGGGTTTCGAAAGTATCGCGATCCCAATTCAAACCACCCGATGTATGCTTCTGAAGAGCCGACCCTAAGCCTCCGATTAGCGGAGAATCCCTGCCTCCCGAGGCCAATATGATCAATACCACCACGGAGCAGAAAACAAACGCACGGGCTGCCAATCTGCCTTTGCCACGATGCTGATTTGACATATAAAACAAAGCACTACTAAGACAAACCCCGAAAAAGGAAGAAAGCATTGCAGTTCTTGATTCGCTCTCGAATACCAGGAAGGTGCCTAGGATTGCTACGAGCATCCACACATATGTCATTCTCTTCGATGAAGTCAGCGATTTGAGGAATCCGATCACTGGCAAGGCTGCCATCAGTGTTCCAAATGACTGCGGGTGGCTAATTACTCCCTGGAAGCCGGTGCCATTGATGAAGCGACCAGCTGCAGTACCCAATAACGGCAATGAAACCGCGGCGATCCACAGAAGAACGACTAGGAGGAAATCTGACCACTCATCCAACGTCGTTTGGCTCAGTGCGGCAAGTCTAAATGTCGTTACAAGGCCAAGCGTGAATGATGCGAGTTTGAACATCGATAGCGATGGCGACAAGCCAAATACGAGGGACACGTAGAGGGATACACTCAGAAATAGGACCCAAGAGATCGTGATCGCGGCCGGATACCGAAAATCGCTGGATTTGGCTTTAATTGCAACCCACAATCCGAAAAGGAGTAGCAGCCACTTAAACTCCGCCACGTGTTGCTGCGCCGGGAACAGGACGGGGTTGGCAAATGTTACGAGGACGGAGATGATGAGTGCTTTTATCGCCTGATCGACACCGGTCAGGGCGAATAGACAGAGCGCGCCGAGGGCGATC
>JBDTMC010000175.1:0-14087 GCA_039934475.1 Bryobacteraceae bacterium
GGGAGGTACTTAAGAAATCAACCTTGATGTAGTCGGCGAGGTCGATTAGAGGACCGAAGCCTTCGCCAATCACAAAATCGTCGAGGGCGAGTTGGTAACCTTGCCCCTTGAGGCGGCGGCACGCTTCGATCACTTCACCGTCCGGTGTGACGGACTCGAGAATTTCCAGGACGGCAGTACGCGCCGGCAAGCCTGGCCCCTCTGGCGCGACCAGCAACTCCCTGGGAAAATTGATAAACGCTTTACGCCTCTCCACGACTTTTTCGACAGGCAGGGCGAGGAAGGCGTTGGCGATTACGGACGTGGTGGCACTGACGGGGTCCGTGGCGTCATAGCGGTCGGACGCACCAGAGCGATACAGCAGTTCGTAGGCGAACGTCTTGAGGCGATCGTCAAAAATGGCTTGTCGACCGACAAAGAGTCTCACCAGCGGCGGTGTATCCATCAGCTTTACCGAGTGTATCCAGCCTCTGCGAGGCTACGTGAGAAAGGTATCGGTCTCTGCCCTGGTCGGGATGGAGGCCTGGGCGCCGGAGCGGGTCACCGAGAGCGCGGCAGCACCGTTGGCGAAACGAAGAGCCTCAGCGATGGGTGTGCCTTCAGCGAGGGCCACAGCGAGGGCTCCGTTAAATGTGTCTCCGGCGGCAGTGGTGTCTGTCGCTACTACTGAAAAGCCGGGAGCGACGATTTCCTGGGTGGCGTCGCTGTAATAGCAGCCCTGCTCGCCCAATTTGAGGATGACGGCGCGGGGGCCAAGAGCACGCAGGGCGGCGGCTAAGGCGGGGGCTTCGGAAAGAGAGACGCGGGCTGTGGGGCGGCCCAGCAAAAGACAGGCCTCGCTCTCATTCGGAGTCAGGATGTCGATGTTGGCCAATAATCCAGCGGAGAGAGCTTGCGCGGGAGCGGGATCGAGTATCGTTTGGGCGCCTTCTTCGCGCGCGAGGCGGAGAGCGGACTCAACGGTGGCGAGCGGGGTTTCCAGCTGAAACAGCGCGAAGGCGGACCCGCGGAAGAAAGGGCGGAGCATTTCCACGTCGGCCGCGGGGAAGGCCGCGTTGGCTCCCGATGCGACAACGATTGAATTCTGGCCAGAACGATCAACCCAGATGAGGGCGACGCCAGTGGGCTGGCTGCGATTGGCCGTGACGGCGGAGACGTCGACTCCAGCAGCGGAAAGGCTGGCCTTCAAATGGTCGGCAAAAACATCGTAGCCGACGCGTCCGGCCATGCGAACAGGAAGCCCGGGAGACGCCAGTTTTCCCGCGGCGCACGCCTGATTGGCGCCTTTGCCGCCCGGGATCATAGCGAAGCTATGACCGAGCACGGTTTCGCCTGGCGCGGGCAAGTGCTCCACGGATACTACGAAATCCATGTTGAGGCTGCCAACGACGGCGATGGCCGGCTTCATCGAGAGCCCAGGTCGATTCCCAGCTTCTTGAGTTCTTCGGCGTAGTAGCGCTTAAGGAGGATGTCCCACTCCTCGCTACCCTCGGGAACTTCTTTCTTTTGGGTGCGAATCTTTTTGCGGGCGTCGCGATCGGCCTTATCTTCGTTCATGAGGAACTCGGACATCGCTTTCACAAACTCCAGGCGAACTTCGTTGGGATCTTTGCGAAGGCGGAACTGGCGCGAGGCACGGATGGCGACCACGACCTTGTGCGAGATCTCGTTGATCTTGTCGCGGGAGAGTTTCATGCTGTCGCCGGTATCGCGACCGGCGGCACGAACCACTTTGCGCTGGGAGATTAGCGTGTTCTTGATGCGCCGAAACATCTCGGCGTAGCTGACGCCTTCTTTGCGCATATATTCCTCGTATTGATCGAGGATGTCGCGCACCTCATCGTTGAGACGATCTTCGGCAGAGAGCTCCTCATTGATAATGCCGGCCATAAATTCGGCTCCCGAGGCGGGGTCGGCAGTTTCGATCAAATGGGGAACCAGACGCCTAATGAGCTGCTGCGAGAGGTAGGTAACGAATTCCTTGGCAATCAGCATCCGGTAAGAAAAGACTCCTCGACTTCCACAGGCCAGTGTATCGACCGCCCGGCGGGGGTGTCAAACCGGAGGGCACTAGTGCGAGCTGTCTCCGCGGTGGTTTTCGAGAAAATCGGCGTCGATCGGTTGCCGCCCGCGGACACCGTCGTGGAGGCCATGCCACCAGGAGATGCCGTCTTCGCCGAGTTTCCAGCAGAGGTAGACTTCGTCGCCACGGTAGTACGTGCGAAAGTCGATCAGGCCGATATCCAGATCCTTCAACTCACAGCCGGTCTGGTGAACCTGTTCGATGGAATCGCGGAGTTGGGTGGCAGCATGCTCGCGTTGATCGCGGAGCGCAATGACGGCATCGCGGTCTACCAGGACGCCACCGAGTTGGGAAAGACGCTGAAGATGAGCGGCCAACACCTGTTCGCTGTCGTCGTACTCTTTCTTCCAGCGAATGGCTTCGCGCAGAGCGCGCTCCACTTGCGGTAAGAGCCGTTCGGCGACTTCCACTCTGAAGTGGCTAGACAAGAGCTTTGCCCTTGAAGTCCCTACGGGACTGGGAAGACAGAAGACGGAAGTCAGGAGACAGCGGACTCGTTTCGACGGACATCACAGCCTAGACCCCAGAGACCTGAATGGCGAGGGAGCGGCTGCGCGGACCGTCGAATTCAGCGAGGATGATGCTCTGCCAGGTTCCCAGGAGCACCGTGGCGTTGCGGACCTGGAGGATGAGGGTTTGCCCCATCATCATGCCGCGGAGGTGCGAATCGGCATTGGCGCGCTCGCAATCGGAGTGAGCGGGATCATTATGACGGTAATAGGCGTTGCGATCGACGACTTCGTCGAAGAAGTTCCGAACGTCTTCGAGCAGAGCATCCTGCCACTCGTTAATGAACACCGCCGTTGTCGTGTGCAGAGACTGCAAATGCACCATGCCATCGCGGACTCCGCTCTTGCGGACGATTTCGTTGATGCGGTCGGTGATGTTGAGCATCTGCATCCGATCGTTGGTGATCCAATCAACCACGCGGCTGAAGACCTTGTAGCCGGTCGTGGGAGCGGGTATGGCGGCGTCGGCGGAAGGCTCGACGGTGGCGGCAATCTGAAGCTTGGGTGCGCTCATTTTTAGACTAACCCTCAAATCAATGGATACGCGAAAGGGGTGCCAGGATCCAATAGAATTTGCACCTATCAGTATATCAGCCGATTCTTCATGACTTTAGGGAACAAAAAAGACGTCCCGTTCACGGTTCCAGCAGGCCCGCTCATGGTGAATTCGGGCCCGCGGGCGTGGAAAGCCTACGAAAATGTACCGAGCGTGCCGTCCAATAGAGACGTGACACGGTCTCCATCTCTTTTTGCATTAATGCTTCTTTGCCTGCCAACCGGCCTTGTTGGGCAGTCCCTGGGCCATTCCGGAACAATTGAAGGCGCGGTAACCGATCCCACCGGAGCCGCGGTTCCTAAGGCGGCGGTGACGCTGACGAACAAAGTGACCGGCTACAGACAGCAAGCGAACACCGACGAAAGGGGTATTTTCCGGTTGGTGAACATTCCGCCCAACCCCTATCACCTGGATGTGGACGCTGTCGGGTTCGCCTCTTACGATCAGGATGTCGCCGTGCGTAACGCGGTGCCGGTGAGCCTGAAGGTTGAGCTCACTGTGGCCGGAGAACGGTCGAGCGTGACGGTGGAGGCGCCTGGGTCGGATGTATTGGAGAACGTGCCGTACGCGCACAACGACATTGATCAGAAGCTTTATTCGCGGCTGCCAACGTCGTCGCCGGGGTCGGGCCTCAGTGACGCAATCATTCTGGGAACCCCGGGCGTGGTGGCGGATTCGAATGGATTCTTCCACCCTCTGGGCGACCACGCGCAGACTACGTTCAGCGTGGATGGCCAGCCGATATCCGACCAGCAGTCGAAGCAATTTTCAACGCAAATACCGTTAAACGCAATCGATTCGATGGAGTTGATCACGAGCGCGCCCAGCGCGGAGTTCGGCGACAAGACGAGCCTGGTGGTGAACGCGTCCACGAAGTCGGGCCTTGGCCATAAACTGTTCGGCAGTTTCACTCCGTCGTACGGAACGTTTGGCACGGTAGGGGAGGAGGCCACCCTAGGCGTTGGCAACAGCAAGGTGGGCAATTTTCTCTCGGCGAATGTGGTGCGATCAGGGCGCTTCCTGGACACGCCGGAGTTTCAGCCGATTCATGCGGCGGGCAACAACTATACGGTCTTCGACCACTTCGATTTCCGTCCTTCGGACAAGAACGCGTTTCACTTGAACCTGTTTCAGGCTCGCAACTGGTTTCAAGTGCCCAACACCTACGACCAACTAGGGCAGGACCAGCGGCAGAAGACACTGACTTACAACATTGCTCCGGGTTATCAGAGAACGGTTAACGCCAACATCCTCATAACGGTGAATCCGTTCTTCCGGCAGGACCAGGTCTCGTACTACCGAAGCAACGACGTTTTTGCCGATACGCCGGTCTCACCGGCGGAATCGCGAAGGCTTACGAATTGGGGCGTGCGTGGCGACGTCGCCTGGGTGAATGGCGTGCATAGCATCAAGGTGGGCACGCAGTTGATGCAGACGCGGTTAGGGGAGCGATTCACTTTGGGCGTCACGGATCCTTTGTTCAATGCAGTCTGCGTCAATGGAGGCGGAGATTCGGAGGCGGCTCCCGGTATACAGGATCCCGGCGGGTGTGCCGGGGCTGGGCTTCTGCCGAACCCGAATTTGCAGCTGGGGCTAGTCCCATTCGATCTGACCCGGGGGGGGGCCCTGTTCCGGTTTGCGGGCAGCGCCAACGTCAACCAGTATGCATTCTACGCGCAGGATACGATCACTTGGAAGAACTGGTCAGTCACGCCCGGCCTGCGGGTGGAACGGTACAACGGACTGACCGCGGCGAACGGCGTGGAGCCCCGGATTGGAGCTTCCTATCGAATCCGGAAAACGGGTTCTGTGCTGCGAGGCGCCTATTCCCGCACGTTTGAGACACCTTACAACGAGAATCTGGTGCTTTCGAGTGCTACCGGAGCAGGCGGACTGGCGGAGAACATTTTTGGCGCCCAGGCTGCCGAGCCGATCAAACCGGGGCGGCGGAATCAATTCAATTCCGGCGTGCAACAGGCGGTGGGAAGCCATTTGCTGATTGACGCCGACTATTTTTGGAAATTCACCGATAACGCTTTTGATTTCGGCACGCTGTTGGACACGCCGATTACTTTCCCGATTTCGTGGAAGAAGTCCAAGATCGACGGCGTTTCCTTGCGCCTCTCTACCACGAACATCCACGGCTTCCAGGCGTTCATGACGATAGGACACAACCGGGCGCGGTTCTTTGGACCTTCGAACGGCGGCTTGATCTTCAATTCGCCGCTAGACTCTTCGGTGTTTCGGATCGATCACGACCAGGCGTTTCAGCAGACGACTCACCTCCGGTACCAGTTCCCGAAGCAGGGTGTCTGGATGGCGTTTACGTGGCGCTTTGATAGCGGATTGGTGGCCGGAGCCGTACCCGATCTGGAGTCGGCGCTGGCGCTTTCCGGAGCGCAGCAGGCAGCGATAGGCTTTTATTGCGGCGGCCTGATGGCGACACCGGCCAGCCCGATCACGAGTTGCAGTGGGTCAGGCTATGGCGCTACGCGATTGGACATTCCGGCAGCGGGGACTGCCGATGGCGATCATAACCCGCCTCGGGTCGCCGCGCGGAATCTGTTCAATATCGGCTTGGGTCACGACAACCTCCTGCACGGCGAGAAGGTGAAACTGGCGGCGCGATTCAGCGTGGAGAATCTGACGAATTCGGAATCCCTGTACAATTTCCTGTCCACGTTCAGTGGGACCCATTTCGTGGCTCCCCGCAGCTACCGTGCGGAGCTGGGCGTGACGTTCTAGGTTAGAGAACTCCAGCCGGCTCGAGGGCCGAATATTTGCGCGCTACGTACTCGTTAAGAATGACGAGGAACTCGGCGACAATGGCGTCGCCCTTGAGGGTCACCGTGAGACGGCCGTCTACGTAAACAGGTGCTTTGGGCTCTTCGAATGTGCCCGGCAGTGAGATGCCGATGTTGGCGTGCTTGCTCTCGCCGGGGCCATTGACGATGCAGCCCATCACGGCTACTTTCATCTCTTCCACGCCGGCGTGCTTCTCTTTCCACAACGGCATCTGTTCGCGGAGGTAGGTCTGGATCTGGTCGGCCATGTCCTGGAAAAAGGTGCTGGTGGTGCGGCCGCAACCAGGGCAGGCCGCCACTTGAGGGGTAAAACTGCGAATTCCCAGCGACTGGAGAACCTGCTGGCAAACCACCACTTCGTCCGTCCGGTCTCCGTTGGGCAATGGCGTCAGGGAGGCGCGAATGGTATCGCCGATTCCCTCCTGTAGGATCACCGAGAGGGCGGAGGTGGTGGCCACAATTCCCTTTGAACCGAGACCGGCTTCAGTGAGGCCGAGATGCAGAGGATAGTCGCACTGGGCGGCGAGGGCGCGGTTGACGTCGATCAGATCCTGAACGCCACTGACCTTCGCGCTGAGAATAATCTTGTTGTGACCTAAGCCATAGCGTTCAGCGGCGGCGGCCGATTCCAAGGCGCTGATGCACATCGCCTTCAGCATGACGTCGCGGGCTTCGAGAGGCACAGGCAGAAGGTTGTTTTCGTCCATCAGACGGGTAAGCAACGCCGAGTCGAGCGATCCCCAGTTGACGCCAATACGCACCGGCTTGTCGTATTGGATGGCGACATCGATCATGATGCGGAAATTGTCGTCATGCTTCTTGCCAATATTCACGTTCCCGGGATTGATTCGATATTTGGAGAGAAGTCTGGCGCACTCCGGATACTTCTTCAAAAGTATATGGCCGTTGTAATGGAAATCGCCAACAATTGGCACTCGGACGCCGAATTTGTAGAGAGTTTCAACAACTTTCGGGACAGCCTTGGCGGCTTCGTCGGTATTGACAGTAACGCGGACCAGCTCGGAGCCGGCGCGGGCCAGCGCCATCACCTGATTGACGGTACTGAGGACGTCCGCCGTGTCCGTGTTAGTCATGGACTGCACGACAATTGGATTCGTTCCGCCTACTTTGACGCCCCCGACATCGGCGACCACCGAATTACGGCGCTGGGTCACTGCCATCGATTTCCTCCCGGATCTCCTATTGTACCAATGCGCTGGAAAACAGCCCTTCGCGCAGTCAGCGTTTCCTTAAAGAAAGTTATTGATTCCGACGGGTGTTCTGATACTCTGGAAATAGCCGATCCTCTCAGTAGACTTTCGCGGTCCGAGTCAGACCTTTCCGACGCTGGAAGGCCCCAACCGATCACCGAGTAATAACCGGAGACAGGACCAATGCCTCAGATCGACCGCTTGCAGATTCTTCTCTATGGGCTTGAGCCCGCGCTCGCCGCAGAACTCGTAGAGTTCCTCAACAATCACGACGTGATGGTAATGCCAGACGTCGATACAGGTATGTGTAGCGACCAGATCGCCCGCCGCGGCGTCAAACTGGTTTTCTGCGATTCAACGTCGGAATGCCGCGCCAGTGCGCTGGCCGCCTCACGCCTTCAGCGGCTGCCGGTTGTCGTAACAAGCCGCCTGCCGGAAGTGACCGATTGGCTGGACGCGCTCGAAGCCGGGGCCGCCGACTACTGTGCAGCACCGTTCGACTCCCGTCAGATCAACTGGATCATCGATTCCAGTATGCATGGCGCGTACGTCACCGCCGCCGCCTGAGGCCGAGGCACCGGGCGGAACCGAGGGTTACCAGCACGGACCGATGTATACTTGATAACAGGAGCCCTCCACCTGTGGTCATCAGTCGTTTTCTGCGCCTAGCGGCCCATGTTCAACTGCTTCCCGTTCTAGAGAGCGGCGAGGAGACTCTTGTCGGCGGACAGGCGGTGATGGAAGGCGTGATGATGCGCGCTCCTCACAGCTACTGCGTCGCCGTTCGGAAAGCCGACGGAACCTTCGTTACCGAAGAGAGCCCGTTGGAGAAGGTTTCCGATAAGTATCCAATGTTCCGCTACCCAATCCTGCGCGGTATCGGCACGCTGGGTCAGGCCATGTGGCTGGGCGTGAAGGCGTTGAAGTTCTCAGCGAATGCATCGCTCGAAGAAGAGAATGCGAAGCGCGAACCCGATTCTAAGCCGCTTGAGATCTCTTCCTGGGTGATGGGATTGAATCTCCTGTTTTCGTTCGCCTTTTTCGTCTTCTTGTATAAGTTTGTGCCGCTGCTGCTGACGCAGATGATTCAAACGCGTTTCCCCGCAGTGCATAACCAGATTCTGTTCAATCTGGTGGACGGCGTGATCCGCATCACGATCTTCTTGGGATTCCTGTACATGATTTCGCGCTGGAAAGACATCCGGCGGGTGTTTGAGTATCACGGCGCGGAGCATAAAGTGGTCTTCAACTTCGAATCGGGGAAGCCGGTAACGGTGGAAAACGCGCAGAAGTTTGTGACATGGCACCCGCGGTGCGGCACCAGTTTTCTGCTGGTCGTCATGATTCTTTCGATGTTGGTCTACATGTTGCTGCCGTTCGAAGGGTTTGTGGCAAAGTTTCTGGCGCGCCTGGCCCTGCTGCCGGTGATCACGGGTTTGAGTTATGAGTTGATTCGCTATGCCGCCAAGCACCGGGGCGGGTTGATGGCCCTTCTGACCACCCCTGGCCTCTGGCTGCAACGCATCACGACGCAGCCCCCGGCCGACGACCAGACGGCGGTGGCAATTGTGGCTTTGGAAGGGGCCATGGAGCTGGAACGCAAACAGGGCGGCCAGCTTGTCATCGCCTAAATATCAATGCAATATACGCAGAAGCTCGATGAGATCGAGTCCCGTTTCGAAGAACTGACGCGGCAGATGGCCGATCCGGCCGTCATCAACGATTCCGACCTCTACCGCAAAACCACCAAGAGTCAGAGTGAGTTGTCAGAGATGGTGGCGAAGTACCGCGAATGGAAGACCATCAGCCGCAATCTGGAAGAGAGCCGGCAAATGGTGGAAGAGGAAGACCCGGACCTGCGGCAGATGGCCGTGGACGACGTGGCGCGGTTGGAACCGGAAGTGATCCGCATCGAAGACGAGTTGAAGATCCTACTCTTGCCCAAGGACCCGAACGACGAGAAAGACGTGGTTCTGGAGATTCGGGCGGGGGCAGGCGGCGATGAGGCGAGTCTGTTCGCAGCGGAGATCTTCCGCATGTACACACGGTTCGCTGAAGAGCAGCGTTGGCGCGTGGAAGTCACTTCGAGCAGCGAATCCTCCGCCGGCGGCCTGAAGGAAGTGATGGCGCTGATCAGCGGCAATAAAGTTTACAGCAAGCTGAAGTACGAAAGCGGCGTACACCGCGTGCAGCGGGTTCCAGCCACCGAACAGCAGGGTCGCATTCACACGTCTACCATCACCGTAGCGGTGCTTCCGGAAGCCGACGAAGTGGAAGTGCAGATCGACGCGAAGGATATTCGCGTCGATACATTTTGCTCTTCGGGTCCTGGTGGACAGTCGGTGAATACGACTTACTCGGCGGTGCGGATTACGCATTTGGCGACGGGCCTGGTGGTGAGTTGCCAGGACGAGAAATCGCAGATCAAGAACCGCGCGAAGGCGATGCGCGTACTGCGCTCACGTCTCTATGAGTTGGAGATGGAGAAGCAGATGGCGGCCGTCGGCGCCGAACGGCGCAGCATGGTGGGCACGGGCGACCGCAGCGAGAAGATCCGTACCTACAACTTCAAAGAAAATCGCGTCACCGACCACCGCATTGGCCTCACCATCCACCAGTTGGATCAAGTGATGGAAGGACGGCTGGGGCAGGTGCTGGATGCGATCAACACGTACTACCAAACCGAAAATCTGCACCATCAGACGGTGACCGTGGGTAACAACTCCAATGACGGTGGAAAGCGCACTCCGGCAGGGGTTCAAGCTTCTTGAGGATGCGGGGATACCCGCTCCGAGGTTAACGGCCGAAGTCCTCTTGTGCCACGCACTGCAGCGTGAGCGCAGCTACCTCTACAGTCATCCCGAAGCGGAATTGAACGACAATGCGTGGCTGCACTACGGGCGATATTTGCATGAGCGCCTGCAGGGCAAGCCCACTCAGTACATCACCAAGAAGCAGGAGTTCTACGGGCGCGAGTTCCGCGTTACGCCTGACGTGCTGATTCCCCGCCCTGAGACAGAGCATGTGGTGGAGACAGCACTGCGCTTGGCTCCAAGGGCAAGGCGGGTGTTGGATGTGGGATGCGGTTCGGGTGCGATTGCCGTTACGTTGCAGTTGGAGATGGGCGCGACGGTATTCGCAACCGATATTTCCGAAGCGGCCGTGCGGGTAGCGCGCGGCAACGCAGAGGCACTGCAGGCGCAGGTGTGGTTTGCAGTTTGCGATGTGGCAGAGGGACTGGCTGAGGCGCGCCTCGATCTTCTAGTTTCGAACCCGCCCTATATTCCTCGAGGCGAAGAGGCCGGATTGCAGCGGGAGATTCGTGAGTTTGAGCCACATACGGCTTTGTTCCCTGGACCTACCGGCCTGGAAATCTACGAGCGGTTGGTGGCCGATGCCCCGCGGTTGCTGTCACCCGGAGGGTGGATTGTAATGGAGATCGGGTACCGGCAGGAGGAGGGCGTGCGCTCGCTGTTGCGGCGTGGGCCGTGGCAGGATGTAGAGACTATCCATGACCTGGCCGGACTGCCGCGGGTGATCGCCGGGCGTTGCGGGGCTGTGACGTGAAAACCATCTTCCACCTCGATATGGATGCCTTCTTTGTGTCCGTTGAGGAGCTGTTCGATCCATCCCTGAAGGGAAAACCCGTCGTGGTGGGAGGCCAACCAGACCAGCGGGGCGTTGTATCGGCTGCTTCCTATGCGGCGCGGAAGTTCGGCGTGCATTCGGCAATGCCTCTTCGAACGGCGTATAAATTGTGCCCGCAGGCGACCTTCGTAGATGGACATCCCGAGCGGTACCGCGATTGCTCGCAACAGGTTTTCAGTGTTCTCAACCGGTTCTCGCCGTTAGTGGAAATGGCTTCGATCGACGAAGCGTACCTTGATCTGACGGGGGCGGAGAGGCTGCATGGCCCTCCACTGAAGGCCGCCAATACGCTGCACGAGATGATCAAGCGGGAGACTTCCTTAAACTGTTCGATCGGGATATCCGCGGCGCGCATGGTCGCCAAAGTCGCTAGCGACCAGGCAAAACCGAACGGCATCCTGTGGGTGCTGGCGGGCACCGAAGCGCAGTTTCTAGCGCCTCTGGACGTGCGCCGAATTCCCGGGGTGGGCAAGGTGATGGAGAAAAACCTGCACAACTACGGACTGCGCAAGGTGGGCGACCTGGCGCGCCTGGATGCGGATTTCCTGGAGGCGAAGTTTGGGAAGTGGGGTCTGGCTCTTTCGGGAAAAGCGCGTGGCTTTGATGCCGGAGGCTGGTTCGACACCGAGATCGGGTCGCACGAGGAGCCTAAGTCCATTAGCCACGAGCACACTTACAACGAGGACTGCGGCGAGCAAGGTCAGCTGGAGGCGACACTGGCGCGACTCTCAGAGATGGTGGGCCGGCGTCTGCGGGAGCACACGCTTCACGCGCGCACGATTCAATTGAAGTTACGGTATTCGGACTTCACCACTCTCACTCGCGCGCACAGCCTGGGACGGCCGACGCAGATCGATACCGAGATCTTCGACGAGGCGCGGCGGCTATTCCGCACGAATTGGAAGAAGGGCATGAAGGTGCGGTTGCTCGGGGTTCAGACGTCTGGGTTCGAAGCAGCCGGTGCTCAGCTCGATTTGCTGGATGCGGGACATGCCGAACGGTGGCGTAAGGCTCTGGGGGCGATGGACAAAATCCGGGACAAATTCGGCGAGCGCAGTGTCTCGCTTGCGGCTGGGATGAAAGGGGCATTCCGGGAACGGGTTCATGAAAACCCCGCTGGCCTTCCGGGGAAGGATCCGAAGAAGAAGGACGGTTGATTGAGACTGTCGCCGGGACGGCACCTGGTGGAGCCGTCCCGGCGAAAATTGACTAGTTCGCGGGCGGCAGACCGTAGACGACAATGGAGCTCGACGTGGGAACGTAAACCTTGCCATTGGCGATGGTGGGAGGGGTGAATTTGACACCTTCCCCGAGGGTGTCGCGGGTGCCTGCCATGTCCGAGTTATAGATTTCCGCCAGCGTCTGGCCCTGGAATGCATGGAGAATCCCGTTAGCCCCGGAAGAAATCGCCCACAGGATCGGGTTGTTGCCAAGCGGGTCGGCCGATAGACTCAAGCCGGCTGTGAGGCCGAGGAACCCTTTGCCGCCCTTGGCAATTGGTTGTTGACTGAGCCTGCCGTTCGAGACGTAGAACATCTTCACGCGGTCACTCCAGCCGGCGAAATAGACGTTATTCCTGAAAATGACCGGAGAAGTGGTTGCCCTGCCGTAGTATCCCACCGCATTATGCAGCTCCTGTACCACGTTGTCGGAGGATGTACCGAGACCACCGAGGTTGTCGCGATCAAGGACGTAGACGGTGGTGTTCTTACCGGCGCCGATTACAATGTTGGGACCGGTTCCGTTGGGCGACGGCACAACCAGAGGCCCGCTACTGCCAATATCGTAGTCGTAGGAGTTGAGAGTCTGGTAGTAGTAAGGAGTGAAGAAATCGGTGACGGTAAGAGCCTTGGTGACTGGGTCGGGAGTCAGCTTGAGGAAGCTGCTGCCGTAGCCGCGCGTGCCAGGCGTTTTTGCGACAGGATCGCCGTTTCCAGTGATCATGTAGATATTCGCGCCATCCCACGCTGGGCCGCCGCCCGATTGCCAGATGCCGCCCCGGCAATAGCCGTCGGAGGCGTCAGGTGTTGTGTTGAAGACGGAAACCTGCTGCAGCGTCTGGGTGTCGTAGCCCATCATCCAACCGTTGTAGTAGTCGAGATCGCAGTGACTTGCGAACGTAACATAGACGACACCGTTGGCGAGTAGCAGCGCGGCACGCTGGAGATGGATCTTGGCTTGAAAGACCACGTTCCCTTGACCGTCCGTCTTTCCGCACGTGCCCGGAACCGTCCCTTCAACGTCCACCGGGCTACCCAGCCTCTCCTGACCCGTCGACAGGTTGATGGCATGTAGACGATAAAAATAGCTGGTGCCTGAAGTTGAGACTTCCTTCGTCTTTGCCACTGCATAAAGCGTTGCAGTGGCAGGATCGATCACAGGAGTGCTGGTAATTCCAATTTGCGGGGAGATGTCATCGCATGAGACATCATCGGCAGGAACAGGTGTGACTACGGTCCCGCTGGGTCCATTATTGAAGTTTGTCTGCCACAGCATCCCCAACGCCGGGCGGTCCGCGTCAAACGCATAAACAGAATTGTTCTCGGTGACGACGTAGAGGACGTTCCTCTTCTGGCCGCCGATGTTCACTGCTGGAACGTAGAGTGGCTGAGCATAGACGGAGCCATCCACGGGATAGCTAAAGAGCTTCGCAAAAGTGGACGGACTGACATTGGTCCACGTCAGCTTCGTTTCGGCTGCCGTAAGGCCGGTTCGTAAAGCATTGTTATGGTAAGTCAGTACCGCTGTGCTGGTCTGCTGTCCGTACCCGATGGCACAGGCAGCGCTGACAGCAATAGCGACGAGAGATCGGATTTGAATCATAGGCCCCTTAAATATTGTACCCAGCGCGATGGAATTAGTTGTGCGAGGAGGAATTACCCTGCCTAGGCGTACTAAACCATGGACAGATGACTATCGTAAGCCGGTAAATATTGGGATTGATCCGGTGCTGGAGGCCGAGTTTAAGAGTGATACCAAGCCCATGTAGTCCATGGCATGGACACCGCTGACGTCGTATTCATTTACCTCGAAGTGGAGATGGCCTCCATGCCGAGGGCGCGAGGCATTGATCCCGCTGTGGCCAACCGTGCCGATCGTCTGTCCCGAACGTAACAATTCTCCCGCGCTGACCAGGACCGATTCCAGGTGACAGTAACGGTACATGCGATGAATAACGGGGTTCACGACAATTACGGAGTTCCCGCCCAGACGGGAGCTGGTCGAGAACGGGTCGGCTTCCGTCCAACCGGATTCCGCCACAATTACCACGCCCGC
>JBDTMC010000176.1:0-14080 GCA_039934475.1 Bryobacteraceae bacterium
GTTCGCGAACCTTTTGTTGCGCCGCTCCGGAGCCGACCTCCGGTTCGATGGCGATTCGTCAGCCCCGCCCGGTGACGTATTCCCGCACGGCTGGAAGCCGCTTGCCAAGTGGCTTTGTCGTCTTGGCTGCCAACTTCATGGCGCGTCAGCTTTCGCTGCGCCTCACGGATCCGATTCAGCAACTCTACCGGATCCAGCGTTGCGAAGACCTGTCGCAGTTGATCTTTGCTTTGCTCGGTCACCCGTTCACTGGCCAGAAGACGCTCGTACGGCGTCGCCGGGGCATGATACAGTTTCGTGACTTTCGCCGGGTCAAGGCTGGCCTGACATTTTGGTGGCAATCGTCATTGCTGGTTTTGCGCTGCAAGGGGCGTGGCTCATCATTCGCCTCGCATTGGGCGAGTTGCAACTTCGCCACGTTCATTAACGACGCCCGATGACGGAAGTTTTGCCGGTAGGCGTCTTCGTGATCCGGATCTACAGGCGGCGTCGCGCCTCGGCATCCCCGAGCCTGCCGTTCCCTTCCTTTCAAACATGCCAAGCCAATTCCCTATCGGACAACATGACCGGCACCGGCACTGGTCATCTTCCGTTTCAATTCCGGCATTCTCGCAAGCTCCGATTGCCTCGGTGCGCGTTGAGGTAAGGGCGGGGTTCCGTCCCTGTGCTGGGGGCCAAAGTCACGATCCGCAACAAAACCATCGCAACGGATGCAACCGGAATCGCGGTGTTCCCTGTGCCGCTCGGAACTGTGGAAGTGGCCGTAGCCAAAGAGGGTGTTTTGCCCGGTAGCGCGTCACTATCGATCACAGAACCGCGCGAGTGGCAGATGATTTTGGAGCTTCAGCCGCAACCATCGCAGAAAGAAGAAATTACCGTTCACGCGACCCGAACCGACACGCGGTTGCAGGATTCCCCCACAAGAGTTGAAGTGCTTGAACAGGAAGAAATCGAAGAAAAGCTGCTCATGACGCCCGGCGACATCGTGATGATGCTCAATGAAATGGGCGGACTGCGGTGCAAACCACATCACCGGCGCTCGGCGCTGCCAGCGTTCGCATTCAGGGCATGCGCGGACGCTATGCGCGATTTGTGTCTGACGGTCTGCCGCTTTTCGGCCAGCAAGGCGGGGGACTGGGCCTGCTGCAAATTCCGCCAATGGATCTGGGCCAGGTCGAAGTGATCAAAGGCGTAGCGTCTGCACTCTACGGAGCTGGAGCCATGGCCGGGGTTGTCAATCTCATCGCCCGGCGTCCGGGGCCTGAACCTGTCCACGAGATTATCGTCAATCGTTCCACGCTCGGCGCAACGGACCTGTCAGTATTTTTGGCGTCGAGCGCAGGGACGTTGCCGACATCATTAATGTCGCCATCGAGGAATTGGTCCGGCAAGTTTTCGAACTGCCGGGATTCACCACTACTCCCTGGGTGAGGATGGCCGCAAGCGAATTGATCGTCTGTGGGCTGAACCGGGAGCCGAGGCCCGGACCACGGCATAGAACACGCTCAAGCAGGATTCCGGTAGCCCAACGACCGGCGCCGCAAAGCGTGCTGGCGATGCCGCCATCGGGACTCTCCGTCAGGAGGAACACACGGCGAAGAGCTCGGCTGCACTTCCTCGCGTGCGCGTTGTTTTGCTGTCGAATGTTTCGCATCGAGGACTGCCGCGACGGGGCAATCGCAGGGGGCATCGGGAGGTTTTGCCGACGCGGGGTCCGCCGCGGCGCCGGCATAGTGGCCCCATTGTTAGCTGTCGCGGGCGTCGTCAGCGTCGGCGGCGAGACTCTGGAGCAGGTGGAAGAAAGCGGGTGACTGGCCGACGAAGAGGCCACCGTTTGTCAGGGCCGTCACGGCCGCCATAGCCGCGCCGGTGGTTTCCGTGGGGCGAATGATGGAGCACGCCGGGAAGCGGCGGTTCAAGAAGGGGCAGGGCTCCGGCATAACTAAATTGGTCTGGAAATCCTCCCCACCGAAGGGCGGTGCGTTGAGATCCGGAAAAACCAGTGACGGCGTAGTGGGGTCGGTGACCGGCGGAGCATTGCCGGCTTTGTCCATCCAGATCTGGAAATGCGCGGTCTCCGTGGGTCCGATGCTGAGCAGGATGCGAAGGACCTCCTTGCTGGTGACGCGCTGGGCCAAGGAAGGATAGAGGCTTGATCCACCCTGTTCAATTGCAGCGAAGTGGAAACCAGCGGTGTTGGCAATGGCCTGGATGTGGTCATTCGGAGCGAGGTCGGCATCAGAACGGGGGATGGCGGGGAACCGGCCGGCACTGAGGCTCGGGATCGCCTGAGGAAATGTGAAGTTCGGATCCAGGTCCGGGTTGTTGTTCCGGCTTCGGTATCGGGTCCACCAACTGGTGTCGACGGTGAGTTGCATGAGGTTAGTTAGCCGTCCGATTTGCCGGGCGCCGGTGGCCTTGCTGCTGGGCAGAGTGCGGAAGGCTTCCAGGTTGACGGGAGTCGCCCCTTTAGAGACGAGGTAGGCGTTGATGAACTGAGCATGGGAGATTTCGTCTTCCGTATTGTCGTGGATATACTGCCCCATGTCTTCGTCGAGCACCGAGAGGGCCTCAATATAGGCGGGGCTGCCGCCGGTCACGCCCGGTACTTCGCTGTCCTGAACGCCCCCGAGTTCGTTGTACTGCACCCAGAGATCACTCTCTAAGATTTCGGCGGCGGCGAGGAAGCGGAGAATGGCGGCATCTCCTCTCGTAAGGGCGCTGGATCTATTGTCGTCGGCCGAAAGATTTCCCACAGCTGCGGCTCCTGCCATGAGGGCTGTGCCCGCGGCCATGGATTGCTTCACGAAACCGCGGCGGGAGGCCGGATTCGTTGAGTTGGTTCTGTCACGCACGTGGTGTCTCCTTTTGCGAGGACCTGCCTTATAGAGTACCGATGCCTTAGCTTACGCAGATCGATCAACTTGTGAATTGGTTGTTAACTGTGACTCGTTGCGTACCAAAAACAGACACCTAAAAACGCGCACGCGAGGGCCGGAGGCTAAAATGACCGGCGCCGCAAAGCGTGCTGGCGATGCCGCCATGGGACTCTCCGTCAGGAGGAACACAGCGGAGAATGCCGCGCTGCGGAGCGCCTGCTCAACGGGGTAGTTTGATTCCCGCCCCAGCAGATGAGGCCCGCGCCGAAAGTCCCGTGGTGGGTGTTGCGGTATGCCGGTGCGACCTCCGACTCGCGCCCCACAACCCAGCTCTCAAGCCTGGGAATGTTGTCCGCAATGCCGCTGTCCACTACCACGACGACGGGGAATCCCTCCGTTTACATCGGTGGCATTTGGCCGGGCTTCGGAAGTGTTCCGATGAAATCCTAATTAAAAGTGCCGCCTTAACTGGAAATAATGGTACTATTAGTACTGTACTAGTGTTAGAGCTCACGTAAGAGTGCGGCTAGAAGGATCAAGAAGAAACGATGCCTGAGAACCGAACACATCGCGGCTTAGTGCGTTCCTTCGGCGTCCTGTGCAACGCGTGGCACGCCCGAGAAAGTGCACAAGGCTTAGCTTTTGCTGAGGAAATGGCAGGGTTACACCAGGTTGTTCGGCTCTCTCTTCGAGGCAAGCAAGGGTTTAGGCTGATCCTGACGGTTCTTTTACTGGTCTTTTCGATGGCCACGCCTGGGCTTGGTGAAAAGCCACAGGCCTTCAAGAACCAACCGGCATTGGCCAGTCAGACGGAGTCGTTTGGACCCGTGGTTCCGGGCAAACTCGGAGCACCGGCCACAGTTATGGTGCCCTTCCGTCTGCCGATCTCGCGGGCCATTGCTGTGCTTGGCTATCGCGTGACGGCCATCTCCAGTTTCGTCTTTGTTCCTTCGATCCCGGCCGCGGGAGCGAAGTCGGTCACAGCGTCCGATCTTTTGGTTGGAATCACCAACGTCTCTTCGACGCTGGGCGCAAGCAGCAGGGCCGTCATTGCGACCGGATTCGACTACGACCCGACGTCGGTCAGAGGCGTTCCTGATGCCCATACTTTTTCGGTAGCAGCTACAGTGCGGGCCACGCTGGCCGACCTGCTTCTGGGCCGTGAAATTCTTCATGCCGAAAGGAGCACCACCGCCGCCGCACTTCCAGCGGCTGGAGGGAATCTGACCTTCAGCGTCGGGATTGCTGTCCCAAACCATTTCTTTACGCCGGGTAGTTTCTCTGGAACGATCAGCTTGATCGTTTCTCAATAATTTCGACGGTTACAAATATGCAGTTCAAGTTTTAAGGACTTAGTTACAATGACGACAAAACACTTAAGTATTCTGCTGTCTTTAGCAGCAGTTCTCGCAATCCTGCCGGGCATTGTCCTGGCACAAGGAACCAGTGGTACCGGAACATTCGGTGGCACCATTCCAACAACGTTCTCCATCGCCAACACGAGCGATGGAAGTTTAGTGACCGCTTTGGGAACCTTCAACACCCTGACCATTGGTAAGAATGTTATTTCCTCCCCCACACCGCTGGCATTCCGGTTGCGCAGCAACGCTGCCTATAAGCTGACGGCGCAGCTCGGTTCCCTCGTAGGCATCACGGATGGGGTAGCCAGCGGTGTTAGCACTACTCTTCAAGGCATCAAGACCGGTGACATCGGGTTCGGCTTCACGACAGCTATAGACCGGTCAGGTCTCAGCGTCGTTGGCGGAGGCGCTAGTCCTACCCGCACCGATCTACTCGTAAGCGGGTTTGATGTTACCGCCGGCTGGCCTGCGGTCAGCAATGGCCACACACCCGCTTTCACTAAAACGCTGCACGACATTTTTGCTGCCGACACTCAAATTTTGAGTGGAGACCGTATCAGTGCCAGTGGCGACAACATCAGCGGCGATAACTTCTTATTGGTTACCGTCGGCCTTGCCACCCAACCTCAGTACCTGACTCCTGGCGCCTTCAGTGGTACAGTGACGTTCACCATCGCCGCCTCAGGGACGTAGAAACGACATTGAGGCGCTGCAAGTAAACAATCCAAAGGGGGGACTGGTGCGCACTACAAAGTTACTGCATAGCCAACGAATACTGGTTGTGCTGCTAGGGCTAGGAGTGGGTCATGCCTCGCTCTCCAGTTCCCTGTTGTGTCAAACGCCTGCTTTTAGTATTAACCCGGGAAAACTCGAACTCGAGGTGAATTCCGGTACCGAGAGGACAGCAGCCTTTGAGGTCGCGGCGGCGGCCGCCTCGGTGCCAGAACGCGGGCGCATCATGGTGAGCCCGACAGACTGGACAATTCTGGAAGACGGTTCGCTTACATTCGGGCCACCAGGATCATCAAAAGAGCAATCCGCCTCTTCCTGGATTGCTTTCAGTCCCTCAGCCTTTACACTTGAAGCCGCGCGGATTCAATTGGTCAGGATCACGGTAACCGTTCCGGAGGGAACACCACCGGGCGTCTATCGCACGGGCCTTTTTGTCCAGGAACGACCGTCAGCGACGCCACCCGAGCCGGGACTGCGTGTCATTAACGTTCGCGTCCGTTACGTGTTCCTCCTCTACGTGATGGTTCCCCCAATATCGTCGCACGCCCAACTCGTTAATGTGGAAGCGGATACCAGCAACGGACCTCCGCGATTGATCTGCGAGTTGAAGAACACGGGCAATCGGCACGCCCGTCCACTGGTGTTCTGGAGCATTCGCCGCCGAGGCTCGGCGGAGGCCGAGGCAAGGGGGAAAGTGGAGGCTACCGTCTTGCTTCCCGAATCTACGATGAGGGAGGCGTATTCCTTGCAACACTTGACTTTGGCGCCCGGCCTTTATCAGGTATTGGTTTTCCTGGACTTCCAAGATGGCCAGCCGCAGCAGTCGATGTCCCGCGATTTTGAGGTACCGGGGTCGCCGGCACCGACGTACTAAAGCCTTTGTTTGGAGAGCTGGGCTCCCCGCGGTTTCTGTCAGGTTGATTCAGCAAAAAGCAAGTGATTTTAAATATGGGACGGATTAATACTTTACTCTTGGTAGTTGCATTTCTACCTGGCCTTCCAACTAGTGCCAGGGCGCAAGGCGTCATAACGTTCGGCGGCACAGTTCCCGCTGTATGCTGGATCGCCGACATAAGCAACGGAAGTCTGGTCGGTGTCTTGGGAGACTTCAGCACGCTGACCGTCAATAAGAACGTCTTGAAGGCTCCGCCCCCCTTAGCTATCCGGCTTCGCAGCAACGCTCCGTACAGGGTAACGGTGCAGCTCGGCAACTTGGTAGGCATCAATGACGGATCGGCGTCCCAAAAGAGCCCTACAGCACAAGCCATTAAAACCGGCGATATAGGATTCGGCATTACGGCAGTGGACGTCAGTCTAAGTAGAGTAGTTGGCGGCGGAGCCACGCCTATCCGTGAAGACCCGATTGCGGCTGGGTTCGATATGCGTGCAGGCTGGCCTAGGGTCGTAGGTGGCCATACGCCCAACTTCACGAAAACGCTGCATGACATCTACGCTGCGGACGTCCAGATTCTGAGTGGTCCTCGCATCAGCGCCGATGGCGACAACTATAGCCCTAACAACTTCCTAACGGTAACCGTGGGTATAGCCACCCAACCCCAGTACCTGACCGCCGGGGCCTTCAGCGGAGTTGTGACGTTTACGGTGGTCCCGTCCGGGGCATAGGAACAACGGTTAGGCTCTTTGCGGAGCGATGGAAGTATGATCACTTTGATTACAAGGCAACAAAGGGGGATAACGTTTGGAGCTGTTCGGAAAAGGATCGGCAGGATGGGACGAATCAGTATTTTGTTCTTTGTCGTCGTAGGTCTCTCCGCCCTGCCGGGCGTTGTCCTGGCACAGGGCACTAGCGGCAGTGGAACATTCGGAGGTACCGTACAACCGGCGTTTACAATCACCACTATGAGTAATGGTGTCCTAGCCACAGCCATGGGAACCTTCGGCACGTTGCCCGTTGGCCAGAACACTCTCAGTGCACCGCCGCCGGTAGCGTTCCGGGTCCGCAGCAACGCGCCATACAAGCTAATGGTGCAGGTCGGTGCTTTGGTGGGTATGACCGACGGAGTAGCGTCCGCCGACGGCTCAACAGCCCAAGGCATCGTGACCGGCAATTTCGGGTTCGGTTTCACGGCACCAGTGGATCCGAGCGGCAACAGCGTTGTCGGCGGAGGATCCAGCCCTATCCGCGTAGACACGATTGTCACCGGATTTGATGTACAGAACGGCTGGCCAGCAGTTAGTGGCCAATCCCCCAACTTCACCAAAACGCTCCACGATGTTTACGGCCACGACGTCCAGATTCTGGGTGGCCCCCGAATCAGCGCTAGTGGCGATAATAGCAGTGACGACAACTCTTTGACGGTCACCGTCGGCATCGCCATCCTGCCACAGTACCTGTCTGCTGGGAATTTCAGCGGCACTTTAACGTTTACCATTGCCTCTTCCGGGTTGTAAGAACCAATTCGCGTCTATTAGGGAAACTGTTGGCCCCGATGCCGCTATTGGAAGGAGCCGACGAAGATGCTAGTGGCGTAATCCGTGATAACAAGTGCCGAGCAGCGAAGGCAGTCAAATGAAGAATAGCCATAGCTGACTGACCTTAGAGTCGGGCTCTCCTTTGCTGGCATGGACATCCCCTTTCGCTACGCGAGCATCAGCCAGCATGGGGACACGGAGATTGATGGGAAGTTCGCTGACATCACGCAACGGAAGCTCCGCCAAACGGGGAGAATTATGAAATCCGTGCGTCCGCATTCTTCGATGCTCAGCCTGTTCAGGGGAGCATTGCTGGGTGTCCTTTCTGCGACTGCCGCGGGCCAATCGCCACAGCAGTATAACCTTCGCGTAAACGGCACACCTGTTGTGACTATGCGGCCGGCAACACGAGTAGTGGGGGAATGGTTTGTTCCTTTGCTGCCGCTCGCTAGAGCACTGGGTATTAGCCTCACGTATGATCCCGCCGCTCAGTCGCTTCGCGCCTTGCGAAGCGACGGCATTACCGCCACCTACGACGGGCCGACGGGCCGAATCCTACAGGGTTCCGTGTTGGCGGGCCAGGTGGCTAATTTCCACCAAGTGCAGCTCAACGTAGGTGTAGAGAACGTGGTGTTCCCCCTCAACGGAGCGATCGCCCTCTTCGGGGTGACCGCCCGGGAAGATCCGGAGCAGCAGGTATTGGAGATCGAGTCGCCCGCCTCCACAGGTGGCGCCGGGGCTAACGGGCCTTCCTTCCAGTTCGCCTCGCTGGAAGAACGATATGGGCTTATTTCCAACGGAACCATCTCGCAGCAATTTCTCAACGTCCGTGGCCAAACCTTAATGGATGGCAATCGCTTGAACGCTAATCTGGAATTGACCCGAAGCATGGGTGGTGCCTTAATTGGTTTCCAGCAGGGTTCTCTACGCCTGGAGATGGCCCATGAGCGCGCCATTACCGCCGGCGATCAGGGAACCTATACAGGTGTCGAGGCACTGATGAACTCGGTTCGTGGGTTGGGATACGAGTGGCGCTGGCACGGGTTTTTGGGGGACGTGTACGGGGGACGCGCCGCCAGCTCAATATCATCCGGTCTTGGTACTTCCGGACTCGCCAGGTACGATAGCACACTGGCAGGATTCGGTTTGCATCGCAAAGTCAAAACGGCTGACCTCTCGCTGGCCGGAAATGGGTTCCGCGGAGCACGGCGCAGCGGAACCTCCGTCGGAGCAGCCTACACGGGTACCTATGCCAGAAACGAGTTCAGACTGCAAGGACTGCTGGGATACTTCTCCGGCTTCAGCTTGCGCCCAGTGCTGCAATCTGTGAGTGGCGCCGTGGGTTCCCAGGAGGCCGCAACGACTGCCTCAGGCGGCATTGTTGAGGTGGAGCAAGAAACACAGCATGTTAAAGGTCTGGCCTATGGGTTCAGCGCAGTGGACGGTTTCACACCGTTCAAGAGCAACATCCTGATGTTCACCGGGCTTTGGGAGAACTATAGCCGGAATTTCCTAATCGTGAGGGGGGAGTCACGATTCAGCGCGGTTTCGAGAAAATCGCTTGCCGCGAGCATTAGACCGAACCGGTATATCAGCTTCATGGGCAGCATCCGGCAAGAAACCGAGTTGTTAGGGAGCGCCGAATCCCAAAGTGGCTACACTTTTGGGGTCAACGCATCAGCGCCTGGGCCGATGCCGATTCAAGCCGGATACTTCCGATCAGTCCAGCAGAATCGCGGTTCATCGGGTACCCGCTTTGAGCTCTCCCAGTACTCTCTCCAAGTGCCCAGATGGAATCGCTTTGGAGTGAGCGCCATTTACTCCGAGGTGCACTTCGGCAGTCTACTGTCGCGATCCATCACCGAGACGCTCTCCAGCGATCTCGCACGCTTCGGTCGGTTGTCGTTCCACGACCAGTTGCAGATCGAAAGCGGCCACAATTACGGGTTCGACTGGTCGCGGGAGTTCGGGCGGTCAGGAGCCTACGCGCTGGGAGGCCTGGAACGCCAGACGTCGCGCCACCGGGAGGCGATGCTCGCTCCTATGACCGCCGTCAGGCTCCCCCTGTTCCGCGGACAAACCTTGACCATGTCATATCTCAACGTGGGTGGTTCATCCATGTTCCGCATTGAGATCGGCGGGCCGATTCTCCGGAAGCGAGAACAGGTGACGACAAACTCACAGACGGCGCTAGTCGTTCTGGCATCGCTCACCGGCCAAGTCTATTTCGACGCGGATCTCGACGGAAACTTCAGGCCCGCAGTGGATCAACCCATCCAAAAACTGCAGATCTGGCTGGACGGGGAAGTTTCTACGACTACAGACTCCGCGGGTTACTTCCATTTCGACGGCCTCGCTCCCGGCAGTCATAGCCTACGCGCGCGAATCGACACGCTTCCCGCCAATCTCATTTTTGCTCAGGAGGAACTACATCTTGCCGTCATGCCATACCATTCCAATCGGCAGGACTTTCGAGCCATTCGGACCGGGAAGATCCAAGGCGGGGTGACCATCGCGACCCTGGACGATGCTGGCCGAGATGTCGTGAAACCGTTTCCCGACGCGCGAATTCTCGCCGCCGGCAACCGGGATTCCTTCTCCGAGAGCGATGGCGCTTTCGTCCTGGGCGATTTGCCACCGGGATCCTACCTACTCCGGCTGGACCCCGCTACCGTGCCCGGCAGTTTTGTCTGCCATCCCGCCACGCAGACTATTGAAGTCAGATCCGGAAAGAGCTCAGCCGCAGTGGAGTTCCGCCTTTTGCGACCGGTGATTGTACGATTGGCCCCAGCTCTTTCGCGAGGCGTCATCGAGGGCTTCGTTTGGGATGGCCGTGCCAACGGACGGGCTCCTGCCCCTGGAGTCACCGTTCGCCTTGACCACGGACGCACCTCCGCTTCTGGGTTCGATGGGCGATTCCGCTTCGCGGACGTGACCGCGGGCGATCACCTTATCGGAATTGTCACCGAACAACTGCCGGTCGAGTTCGAACTCGGACCAACCACGGAAGCCACTGTTGCCGTCACCCCAGGCAAGGCCGCCATAGTCGAGCTTGGCGTCATCCTCGTGTCCATGCTGAGGGGCGAGGTCATCGGCCCGGCGGGGATGCCGCTGGATACAGTAGTGATCCGTCTCTCTGGCACCGAACGTCAGACCACCGCTGACGCCACAGGACATTTCCGTTTCCCCAAGCTCGTCGACGGCGATTACACTGTCGTGCTGGAAGAGAAGATGTTGCCTGAACATTGCTTTCTCACGACACCCGGCAGCGTCACGCTCTCTCTCCGAGCTGGACAGGAAACACCTCAAGCCGAATTCCGCTGCGAGATTCGCAAGCAAGGGAAACCCACTCCGGTGAAGCGCACGCAGCCTCGCGTCGAGGCCCGCCCACTTTGAAACCCGCGCGAGGCCACCCGGAGAAAATGATGCCCCCTGGCGGGCAGGTGGATCTGCCCGCTCATGAGTCGGACAATCCTCCTCTGAAGCAGCGCTCTCTTGCCTCGGATCCAAGAGAGGCAGGGCAACCGTGAAGGAGCTTCCCCCGCCGGGAATGCTTTCTACCGCTATCTTTCCATGATGCGGTGCACGATCTGCGCGGCCACTGCGAGTCTCAGACCATCTCCTCCCTCTGCGCGTGACCGCACCTTGTCGGCTCGCCAGAAGCGTTCGAACAGGTGAGGCAACGCGGCCGGTCCGATGCCAATGCCGGTATCGCTTATAGCGATCCGCAACTTGGATCGTTCCAACGCCACCGTAATATCAATCACTCCCTGATCGGTATACTTCGGGGCATTATCCCAAGAGGATGAAAAAGAGTCTGGGCAAGTCCGTCTCGATGCCTTGTAGGTGCATGAGACCAAATCCTGGAAGATGGCCTTGGCATTGCGGCCCTTGCCGAGCGACATCTCGATGAAATTAAGGCGGGGCTCCCAGGCACTGGCGGAACGCTGCGGCCGGGCTCGACAGCAGGGCCAGAGTCGGGGGTCACCTCGTTGGCCGGTTTTGAAATCGCCGGCAAGGCGGGGCACATCTCGGCGGTCGCCCTTGTCTCCGCGCCAGGGTCGGGGGCACTTCGTTGGCCGGTTTTGCCTGGGCCGATCTGGGTAGCGCACGCACGTTCGTAATCCGCGGCTGCGGCAGCGGCAGCGGTCTGACGGCGATGCCCGCTGCCTTCAAGTAAGCGCCCGCCGTCTCCCGGCGCATCCCGCTTTCCTCTTCGATGCGCTGCAGCGTCCAACCCAGTCGCCCCAACGCGATGACTTGTTGTTTTTTCTCTTCGCTCAAGACATTGCTCACATCGACGGAGGGTCCCCCGTCGCAGTCAATGTCCTGCCTCAGTTTCGTTGGCCGGTTTTCAGACGTCCCTCATTGGCCGGTTTTGGGTGACCCCCAAGGTGAAAGCTGGATAGCATGGTTGCGGGGAACGCGGCCCGAGGCTCAGTTTCTGCTTGGCCTGATGGATGCCGCCGAGAAGCGTCCCGACGGACGAAGGCCATCGCCTGGTCACCGTCTTTGAGGACCGTCAGTTCAAAGTGGAGTTCTGCGTACTCAAGGGCTTTTCGAAAAAGATGAACGTCGGCTTCATTGTCTTCCACCAGGAGAATTCGAAATGGTTCGCTCATGCCGATGATCCTCCTTTCGCGGTCGGAAGCGTACAAAAAAACGTGGACCCGCGGCCGACTTCTGATTCTACCCAGATCCTGCCTCCATAACGGTCAACAACGCGCTGGCAGATGGCCAAGCCAATGCCCGTGCCGGGGATATCTTTGCCGTGCAGCCGTGTCGATTTGCTTTAACGAGTGGACTGAACAGCAGTTTTCCCTGCTTCTGAATTTTTAATCAGTGGACTGGCCTCCGGATTGAGCGATTTTGCGTTAATGAGTGGACCGGCTTGACACCGGGCGGTGGAGTGACCCCCGGGGCCTTGGCGGCCATCGCCTGGAACGGAAAAAGAGCTCCTCCTGAAACGGGTCCATGAGGCACTCAGCGAGATCGGCGAGGCTGGTGCCTCGGGTCAGAGTCCACGGATCATTTTCCATGACCCGTCGTAACTCTGGTCCTATCAACAGGCATGCGACGGCCGCCAGCAAAGCCCGGCGCCGTGTCACGGTTGTGCGTGAGAGCCAGTACTCGACTTTCGCCCGAAGCCGATGGCGACTGTGCGGGAAGCTGTCGACAGCGAACCAGACAATGGGTGACCGATCCGGGTCTATCTTCGAGGGGCGCGTTAGCGCCCACACCAGGTCTTCGACCAGCCGAACAAATTCGTGGGGTGTGGAAGGCCCCGCCCAGAGAGTGTCCACGTGACGGCCGTCCAGAGCATGGGTCAGTGTCCGCTCAAACCGAAGTATCCATTTCACAGCTTTTTGTTCGCCAGGCCGGCGTTTCCTGCCTTCGGCCGCTTCTTGGACTTCGCGGCAGGACTCACAAATGAAGTAGAACAAGCGGCCCACATGCCGGCATCTCAGCGTGCAAGCCCGAGCGCAGTGCGTGCAGCAATCCAACAGTGGTTCCTGATGCCGGGGGCAGAACGTCGTGGCAGCCGACAACCAACGCAGTCGGAGAAATTGAACCCCATGCTCTCGATCCCCTTGTAGGCAGCGCGTACAGACCTGAATCCAGGGTGCGGGATCGTAGGATGAGCCGTCGGTCGATCCGTTGAAGATGATACATCGAGTGGCCCAATGATCTGGCCATCCGCGAAAGTACCCATTAAATGTATGCAGGCGGGCGATACGAGGCTCGATTCGTGTCGCCCGGCAGATCGATTGCAGCGCGAACTCGTCCGGGGAGATCGCAAGATCTCGCCACCGGATGCCTGTACCGAAGAGTTCCTGTAGTTCCACATCGTAAATCGCCGCGATCCGATGAAGCCAAGAGAGCAGCATCTCTCCGGGCTCTGGCCGGAGGACAACCGGCAACAAATGCATGATTACTCGACATCTGGATCGGGCCCGGCCAGATCCGCCATGGACAGAAGAGGGGTCGGCAAGGAGGGCGAATCGAGAATCTCAGCGTCGATTTTCTCCCGGCCCGAGCGGATGGCCGTGATGGCCAGGGATTCGATGAGGCGGACCAGGCGAACGGTAATACCACCGCTGGAGTCGAGCAAAGCCTGCCGCACGGGATTGGAAGTCAGATCGGACGGCTTTCGTAAAGGAAGAATGGCTTGGTAGCTGGCCAAAAAGCGGCCGAAGGATGCGTCGTTCCGCCAAGCGGTCAATTCGATGGCCTCGAAGCGATCAGCTAGCTGTTGGTCGGTCATCAGCGCTCGTTTGGCATCAGCGGTACCGGCGCAGATCAATGGAATCTTCAAGTCGTTTGCCAGAAAGCGTAGCGTATTGAGCATGATTCGCTGCTGCCGGTATGTGCCGGCAAGCAGCGAGTGAACTTCATCAATGATGAGCATGCGGGCCCCCATCAACCCGAGCAAATCCCTCGCCGATCTGCGGAGTGTGCCGACCGTATGGCCCTGCTTGACCGGAGCTTGCAGTGCGCCCAGGAGTTCATCGTAGAAGGACTTCTCGTCCGGTTCCGGAGGCATCTGCATGGTCACCACCGGGGCGACTGTGACACCCGTTCTTCTGTCGAAACGCGAAGGGTTGTCTCGGATGAACTTGCGCAAGATTTTGGTTTTGCCGATGCCGGTGGCGCCGAACAGCAACAACGACGGCA
>JBDTMC010000177.1:0-14062 GCA_039934475.1 Bryobacteraceae bacterium
CACGTGCTGGCGCGGCAGTTTGTCGCTGATCGCCTTCACCATGCGAAAGCCCTCGGGCTCAATCTCCGCCTTCACTTCTTTCACGCTCATCTTGTGTTCCGGACGGATGGGAACGTCGGGGTCTTCCTTCTTATATTCCAACAAGACCAGGCGGCCGTCGGGCTTGAGGGCCTTGCGCATGCTACGAAGCATCGCTTGCGGCTTCGAAAATTCGTGGTAGACGTCTACCAGCAGGATCAGGTCGATCTGCCCTTCGGGCAAGTGGGTATCGTCGTCGGCGCCGAGGATCGTCTGGTAATTGGCGATGCCGGACTCGGCCATGCGCTTCTTCAGCAGATCAAGCATACCGGCCTGGATATCGACGGCGTAGACCGTGCCAGGCGAAACACGCGGGGCGATGCGCTGGACGAAGTATCCCGAACCGGCTCCCACATCGGCGACGTTCATCCCTTTATTGAGGTCGAGCAATTTGATAGCGATGGCCGGCGCTTCCTCCATCTCACGCTCAGAGCGTTCCAGCCACGGCGCACCGCCCATTCCCATGACTCCGGCGATGGTGCGGCCGGTGACGGGATGCGTGTCCTGCGCCCCAGCCGAACTGGCGAGGAAAGCGGCCAAGAGAAGGGGCAGTACCCGGGCGAACGAGTTTCGATGCGATTTTGCCAGCATAGATGTCATGGTAGATCGGATGTGGATCACTTCAGGGCTTGCTCCAGTTCAACAGTTGCTCCGCGTTCTCCAGGTACAGACGACGTAAGATCGGAGCCGGGAGTTCCAGACCGTAGAGACGCCACCCGGTCCGGCCCGGTAGGTACTCGTCCCCGGTTTCGAGTAGGCGCCACCACATTTGATACATGGACGGTTCGCGCCCCATATCGGTGCCAAACAGCACACGCCGCTGATACTTGGTGAGGAAACGCGCGGCAGCTCGCGGCTGCCGGCCGATCTCGTAGTCTCTGGCGGAGATGTCCAAATAGGCGTTAGGGTACCGATCAAGCACCCGGCCAAGCGCCTCTGTGTCGTTGCCCTGGTTGCTGAGGTGGCAGAGGATGAACGTGGTGTTGGGATGCCGCGCCAGAAGCTGATCACGGCGCGATAACAGCTCCTCATAGGACGGCACGGGCTTGCCGTATAGGTTGAACGCCTGGAAGTCCGGATGCCGTTCCTGAGAGGGACCGAGTGGCTTCCAGCAAGAGGGGTGATCGGCGATGTGCACGTTCACCGGGATCTTCAATTCCGCACACTTTCGCCAGAAGGCGTCGAGGCGCGGATCGTCCGCATGAAGCCGCTGTCCCATGGGCCGGTGATTATCGGGGCCGCCGTCGAAACCCCAACCTTTGTCGGAAAGCTCTCCGACGCCACGAGCACCCTTGCGATAGCAACGCTCCAGTTCCTGGGCCGCTTTTTGCGGGTAATTGGGATCGTCGATTCCGGCCGTGTTCAGTCCACACCAAACCTGAAATCGCCCAGGGTGAGAACGGAGGAACAAGTCCGCCTGGCGGTCGAATTCGTCACCAATGGCGTCAGTGAAGACAACTGAGGTGCGGATGCCCATCTTATCCATCACGCGCACCCACTCGTCGACGTCCGCCGCGGTCTTGATATTGTTCATCGACGAGTGTGTGTGAACGTCGATCACCGGGGCGGCCGCCATTTCCAACTGCGAAGTGGGAACCACCAGCGACGATTCCGGCTTGTAGTCCTTCAGCAGAACCGTGTCCATGGGACCGGACTTCACTTCCACGCCGAATTTCGTTGTAGCGGGCGTGCCGGATTGGGGCGGTTGCCGGCATCCCGCAAAACTCAACGCCAGCAGCACCGCCACAATTTCGTGCCTCCTCCGCCACCACAGGTGCCTTGGCATGAACTCAATGGTCTCATCGCACGCCTGGAGGGTTGAAGCTGCGGCGAGCAAGTTATGTTGCGATGCTGCGGACATACAATGTAATTGTAGAGAGTAGCGATACCAATCATGCGGATTCATTTAATCGTAGCCGCGCTGGCGGTGGTTCTGGCGGCGGGTTGTGGCAAAACGAGGCTCGCGACGCCTGTTGGCCACATGGGAGATAACATCTCCGTGGGGCCGATTTCGTATAACGTCTTTGAATCGGACTGGCGGCCGGAATTGCGCGGGGCCGCGGGGAGGCGTTCGCCGAAGAACCGCTTCCTGATCCTGCGCGTCACCGTCACCAACGGAGGCGGGAAGGAGTTCAATTTACCTCTATTCCACTTGGAAGGCACCGATGGGAAAACGTACATGGAAGAAGATTCCGGAGAAGGGGTGACCAGTTGGTTAGGGCTAATCCGGATTCTGAAAAGCAGTGAAACGGTGGACGGACGAATCGTTTTCGATGTGCCGCCGGGCAGCTATAAGCTGCAGGTGCTGGATAACAACGATCTGGAAACCCAGCAGATGAAGTTGGTCGATATCCCCTTCAACGTGGAGCAGCAGGTGAAAGTTCCGACGCTGAATGAGCAGCAATAGGACAAGGAGACACGGTGCGCCTTTCCGGCGTGGTTTTGGCTTGTGTTGTGGGGCTGGGCTCTTTGGCTGCACTGGCGGCGCAGACGAAACCTCTGTCTTTAGACACCGTCTCGCTGAATCAATACGACGGCGGGCCGGCCGTCGCTGAGAACTACGTCTGGCGGCCGGGTGAGATTCTCAGCCTGACGTTCCTGATTTCTAACTACAAAGGCGGTTCGGGGGAGAAGCTCGACCTCAGCTATGAGATCGACGCGCTGGACCCGAACAACCTCAAGCTGATGCCGACGGTGACCGGAACTGTGAATGCCGAGTTGGCGCCCGAAGATAAGGAGTGGCGGCCGAAGGTCCGCGGTACGGTTCCCCTGCCACCGCTTGCCGACACCGGCGACTATCGTCTTGTCATCACCGCTCGCGACAAACTGGCGGGAACCGAGGCGCGCAAGGAGATCCCGTTCCATGTGCGGGGGCGAACCGTGGAGCCGAGCGATCAGCTTGTGGTCCGCAACTTCCGTTTCCTCAAAACCGAGGAGGACAAGGATCCCCTGACTGCCGCGATTTACCGGCCAGGAGATGCCGTTTGGGCCCGCTTCGACATCACCGGCTACAAACTGGCCGAGAAGAACCGCGTCGATGTGGAATACGGACTGGCGGTGCTGAAGCCGACCGGGGAAACCATCTACACGGTTCCCAAAGCAGCAGAAGAACGCAGCGAGTCCTTCTATCCGAAGCGCTATGTGCTAGGTGTGTTGAACCTGAATACGAGACCGGACACTAAGGCCGGGGAGTACACTGTCCTGCTGACAGTGAAGGACAACGTCAGCGGCCAGACTAACGAAAGCCGGCACGCGTTCCGCGTGGAGTAGGCGCCATTACCGCGAGCCGGCAGAGACAACTTCTACTACCGGCAGCAGGCCGGCGACGTTATTAAACGACTTCTCTTCCTTGGAAACCGGAACCCTACCGGCAAAAGGCCGGCGCACACTGCGGATTTCATGCAGGAAATAGGTGTCGCCGTAGCGGTGGAAGACGAGCGAGCTTCTGTCACGAACGGCGTCGTCACCGGGCTTGGCAGTAAGGAAGATCTTATGGCCGTTGATCGAATGCATGTCTACCTGGCGGTAATTGCCATCGATGGTTACGAAGTACACGCCCGCCGGTAACGACTGGCCGGCGGCGTGGAATTCAAAGGGGATGTTCACGCGCAAATCCGGAACGGATTGTGCACTGGCCAAGGAACCGGCGGCTGCCGTCGCGACGAGCAGCGCCATTTGGATCATTCGGTGTTTCATTAGGTCAGCTCCTCTGGCGTTTCACGCCTGTGCATGGTAGACGCTGAGGAGATGACAAACGATTGGCGTCATTGAACGCCAGAGCGCGGTGGCGCACTCTGGCGTTCTCTTTTTTACTACTGCCCGACGCCCGTGAGTGGCAGGACTTGGGGCGAGGCTGGGCTGGTGTCGTAGACGAGGAAGCTTGCGGTTTCCGCTCCCTGTAGCGAAGGTGTGAAGTACATCGTGAAGATGCAGGCCGCCCCAGGAGCCAGGGTACCGGCACAAGGCGGATTGGCGGCGTTACTAGTGAAGTCTTTGGCGTTGGTGCCGGTGATGGCCCAGGCCGTGAACGAGATTGGTATCTGGCTGACATTGGTCATCGTGACGGTTGACGATACCTGATGTCCTACGGTGGAGGTTCCAAAGTCCACTGCACTCGGATTGAATTGGACTCCGGTTCCCGTGCCCGCCAGCGCAATACTTTGAGGGCTGGTGGCGTCGCTGTCCTTCACGCTCACCGTACCGGTCAGGTACCCGATGGATGTCGGAGTAAAGAGGACGTAGATCAGGCAGGTTCCGCCTGTAGGGATGACGAGCCCGTTGGCGCAACTGGTAGCGCTCAGCTTGCTGAACGGGCCGGTGATCGTCAGCGCAGGATTGCCCAGGGTCAGGGCAGTTCCCGTGTTATTGGTGAGGGTGATCTTCTTGGCGCCGCTGGTTGGCGTGGTCGTGCCAACGGCTTGGGCTGAGAATGTCACTGTAGCCGGATTCAGATTGACGTTGCTAAAGCCGGTCCCGGTGACACCGGCAATCTGGGGACTGCTCGCGTCGCTATCGACGACGATGAGCGCGCCCTTCTTAGCACCAGTGGTCTGCGGCTTAAACACTATGCTTACGGTGCAACTGGCCTGCGCCGCCAGGATGGCCCCGGCCGCGGGACAGGTTCGAGCCGAGATCGCGAAGTCGGTTGTTTGATTCAACGAGATTGTCCCCATGGTGATGCCCGTTGTGCCGAGATTCTTGAGGGTGACGTTCTTGGCCGCGCTGGTCGTCTTCGACAGTTGATTGTCGAAAGTCACCGGGTTGCCCGTCATCTGAATCGCGCTTCCGATGCCCGTCAAGGCGATTGTGGTGGACTGGCTGAAGAAGCCGTTGTCCTGGATCGTCAGCGAACCATTGCGCGTTCCGGCGCCTCTTGGTTTGAAGGACGCGATTACCTTGCAAGTCTGGCCGTTGGCCAGGCCCGTACCGCAATTGTCGTACTCTGTGAAGTCTCCGCTAGTGGAGATGCTACTAATTGTTACCGGCCCCACAGCGCTGAGTGTCGCTGCCTGGAAAGTACTGGTTCCGCCGAGCGGTACGAGGCCGAAAGCGAGGCTGCTGACGGAGCTATTAAGAGCACTAAAGGCGGAGATTCTCCGAACCCGCAAGTTGCTCTGATCGGCCACCATCAGATTGCCGGTGGCATCCAGCGTTACGCCGCTCGGGTAGTACAATTCGGCAAGGAACGCTTGCGCGCCGTCACCGGTGTAGCCAGCGGATCCGTTGCCGGCGATGGTCACCATGTTGCCCGAGACATCTACCCATCGCACGCGGTGGTTGTAGGTGTCTGTGATGAACAAGTTTCCATTGGCGTCCACAATCAGCCCCTGTGGACGGTAGAGACCCTCCTGGGTCGCCGGGCCATCGCCGGTGAAACCACAGGTGCCGTTCCCCACAACCGTATTGATGATCCCTGTGGAGGCAACGACCTCCCGCACGCGGCAATTAAGGTAATCCGAAATGAACACGTTGCCGGCAGGGTCTACTGTCATGGCGTACGGCGTGTTCAGCTTGGAAGTCACAGCAGGGGTGCCATCGCCCAGGAAGCCGGCGACTCCGGTACCCGCGATGGTGGTGATGACTCCCGCCGTCACCTTCCGAATGACATGGTTGCTGGTATCGGCAATGTAGACGTTGTCGCTGCGATCGACAAAAACGCCATAAGGACTACGAAGTTTGGCGCTTACTGCGGGGCCGCCGTCACCGGTATATCCCGCCAGCCCGCCTTGGCCGGCAAAGGTGGTGATATTCCCACTGGTGTCGACTTTGCGAACAATCTGGTTCAGGGTGTCCGCGATATAGATATTGCCGGCGCTGTCTCCGCCAATGCCGTAGGGCTTATTCAGCTTCGCCAGCGTTGCGGACCCGCCGTCGCCGCTGTTTCCGCAAACGCCTGTACCGGCGAAGATATTCACGACGTTTGAGGATCGAATCCACTGTCGCACGAGGCAGCTATCTGTGTCGGCCACGTAGACGTTGCCAGCAGGATCCTGCCACAAACCCCAGGGGTTGTTCAGCACCACGCCTTGCGGGGGAATGCCGCTGACCGGCGTGGGAAGGATGTCGTCTCCATTGCCGGCGACGGTGGACATGTTGCCGCCGATGGTGAATTGGCGAATTCGTCTGTTGCTTCGGTCGGCGACATAGATAGACCCTCCGCTTCCAAGAGCCAATCCGTCGGGCCCGTTGAAACACGCCTGGAGTGCGGGAAGCCCGTCACCGCAGAAGCCGGATCCCTTGCCGGCAATGGTGGTAATGTTGCCTCCCACCGTGAATTGTCGAATGCGCCCATTATTGTACTCGGCAATAGTCACCGTGCCCGTATTATCGACGGCGAGGCCGCCATACACCTGATATATCTTGGCGCTTGTCGCGGGGCCACCGTCACCGGTGTAACCGGCGGTGCCGGTGCCCGCAACGGTGTTAATATTCCCATCGGCGACTGTCACTTTACGAATTCTGTAGCCGAGCGTATCGCCAATGAAAAGGTTCCCCGCAGGGTCGGTAGCAACTCCACCCGGGTGATTCACTGTCGCCAGAGTAGCCAGACCGGCATCACCGAGGGAAGAGCAGGTTCCGGTGCCGGCGTAGGTGGACAAGGTATTGCTCGCCAGAGCCAGTTTACGAACGCGGCAGTTGTTGTAGTCCGCAATAAACAGATTGCCTGAGTTGTCCAGCGCCAGGCTGTAGGGGTTGAACAGGTGGAAATTCGTAGCAGGCGCACCGTCACCATTGAAGTTGCACGAGCCGGCAGTTCCGGCGATCGTGGTGATAGTGTTTGTAGTGTCGACCTTCCGGACTACGCAACTTGTGTAGTCTGCGATGTAAAAGTTGCCCGAGGTATCCCGAACCACCGCAATGGGCCCGTTTAGCAGAGCCTGCCTGGCGCCACCAGATACGCCATCACCGGCATAGCCTGAGATACCAGTGCCGGCGAGAACCGTGAGTTTACCCGTATTGTCGATCTTGAAAACACGATGCCCGGCATAGGCAGCGGTGTAGTAGTTGCCTGCGGCATCGAGGAACAAACCAATCGGTTCGTCGATGTTGGCATCCAAGGCGGGCATCTGGTCGGGACCACCCCCGATTGCCGTCGTGATGACATCCTGTTGCGCCCAGGCTAGGGGAACCAGCAACGCGGTTGACAGAGCAAGCGCGGACCAAGTAAAACGTCGCATCGATATCCTCTTTTTGGGTTAGGGAAGCTGTGCCCGCTGGTTGAGTTGCACGGTTTGCTGGAGTGCTTGACCGTCTGAGTCGTGGTAGCCGATAAAGATGTTCGGATGGGTGTGCCCGCGCCAACGGTCAAACATCGCGCGCGGCACCATGATCGTGCGGATCAACATGACATCTTTTCCACTTGGCCAGAGCTTAATTGGAGCGAATCGGGCGATGGCTGCGGACTCCGGCTGCGCCGAATTCAGCGCCACAGCAACGTTCTCCAACGGCATTCCGCTGTAGTTGAATAACTGAAGTTGAAGGGTGACCTGAATACGGTCGCCGGTCTCAGTAACATCACTCAGGCTGTAGAATCCGGCGAAGTCCCTTCCGTCTTTGGCGCCAGCGATGGCGGCGCCTAACAGGAAAATCGTAAGTAGGGATGCAGCGCGAGCGCGTGCAACAGACAGAGATCTCATGGCCCTCCTATTTGGTTACCACCTATCTTGGTGGAAGGATCCGGATTTGTCACGTTAAAAGTGCATGTATCAGGACGGTCTGGAGCACCCAGGACGCTTAGGAAGCCCCACGAGATGGATGATCAGATCTTGAAAAATATCTGCCGCTTGTAAAGCCAGTAACAGACGTACCAGAGCAAAGTCAGAACGAGGAGATGTTGCGGGATGGCGCCGAGGTCGCCCAGAAAGCTGAAGTTGCGGGTGAAGCTCTGGGTTCCTCGGTTGAGCCAACCAGAAATGCCGATTTGACCGAGCGAGTAGATGAAGATCGAGTTCATTCCCAGTACGAGGAAGGGGAACGTCCAGCGCTTCGTTTGCTTCACTTCAATCACCCAATAGAACACGATGAGCATGAGGATGACCCAGCCGGCGCTGAAGAAGAGGAAGGACACGGTCCACAGTCGCTTCACCATGGGATTGAACGGCTCCAGCGCCAGTCCGAGCGTGAAACACGCGGCGGCGGAGCCTGCCAGGACCTTTAGCTTGTAGGCATGCGTTCTGCCCGTGCGAAGCAGTGCTCCGGTCCAGCAGCCAAAGAGGATGGTGACTGCGTTGCCGATGAAGTTGATGGTGGTGTAGTAGCCGGAGTAGTTGTAGCCGAGGATCTTGAGATCAATCACCGCTCCGATATTGCCGGTTTGCGACCACGGACCGTCTGGACCGGGGAAGAGGACGTAGAGGGCCCAATATCCGGCGAGCATCGCCACGGCAATCGCCACCTGCTTGCGGAAGTCCAAACGGGTGATCAGAAAACAGAGAACGTAGCCGAAGGCGATCTGGGAGAGAACGTTGATGAGCTGCAACTTTAAGCCGGTGCGTTCCCCCCAATTCGAGTAGATGTTACTGAGCAGGATGAGCAGGAAGGCGCGCCAGAGGACGTGCTTGAGGGCGCCCTGGGAAGTGCGGCGCGCCAGGGCGAACGGCATGGCCACCCCCACCATGAAGGTGAAAGCGGGTTGGATAAGGTCCCAAAACGTGCAGCCTTGCCATTCGGCGTGCTCTACCTGCGCCGCCAGCCACGCCCATGATGGATGATGTTGGAGAGCTCCGAGGCCGAAGCCTTCGGAAACCAGCAGCAGCATAATGAAGCCGCGATAGGCGTCGAGGCTGACAAGCCGGCCCGTTTGGGTGTTTTGGGGAGGGAGCAAGAGAAGATCCTATCATGGGCGCACTTCCCCTATGAGGTTCCATGTCTCTATTTCGCACGCGAACGGCGGCTGTCTTTGGAATTGATGCGCAGTTGATCGACATCGAAGTGGACATGTGGGCCTCAGGCTCAGCGCGGGACTTCGTAATGGTGGGGATGCCGGACACGGCGGTGCGGGAGAGCCGGGAGCGCATAAAATCGGCACTGCTCAACTCGGGATTCGGGTATCCCAACAAGTCGGTGACCATCAATCTGGCGCCAGCGAATGTGCGCAAAGAGGGTGCGGCGTTCGATCTTCCGATGGCGATGGGCATCCTTGGCGCGATGGGCTCCGTCGGGGTGACGGACAAGCACCTGTTTGCCGGTGAGCTGTCGCTGGACGGCGCGGTGCGGGGCGTGCGCGGCACTTTGAGCATGGCCGTCTGCGCACGGCGGCTGGGCATCAGCAATCTAGTGGTTCCTATGGACAACGCGGCTGAAGCTTCGGTGGTGGAGGGAGTGAACGTGTACGGCGTGCGGCATCTGGGAGAGGCGGTGTCCCTGCTCAACGAGCCGGAACGGTTTACGCCGGTGACTCCCGGGGCGGGCGCGGCAGCGCCGGTTCGCGAGCCTGGACTCGATTTCGCGGACGTGCGAGGGCAACAGACATCAAAGCGAGCGATGGAAGTGGCGGCGGCGGGCTCCCATAACATCCTGCTGATTGGTCCTCCGGGATCGGGTAAGACGATGCTGGCGAAACGCCTGCCAGGTATTCTTCCTGCGCTGACGTTCACCGAAGCCCTGGAAACGACACAGGTACACAGCGTGGCGGGGGTTTTGGCGCTCGGGGCCGGGCTGCTCAGGGATCGTCCTTTTCGAGCGCCGCACCACACGGTTTCGGATGCGGGGTTGTTGGGTGGTGGTTCGGGCACTCCACGCCCGGGCGAAGTGAGCCTGGCGCACCACGGCGTGTTGTTCCTAGATGAACTACCAGAGTTCCCGCGCAATGTTCTGGAGCAGTTGCGGCAGCCGTTGGAGGACGGCACGGTGACGATCGCTCGCGCCAATATGACGCTGGAATTCCCGGCAGCGTTTATGCTGGTGGCGGCGATGAATCCTTGCCCGTGCGGCTACTTCGGCGATACTAACCGTGAGTGCCGGTGTACCGGGGGCATCATCTCGCGGTATCTGGCGAAAATCAGCGGGCCGTTATTGGACAGGATCGACTTGCACATTGAGGTGCCGGCCGTTCCTTATCAGGAGTTGCGAGGGCGGGACACGAGTGCGAGTTCGGCGGAAATCCGGGCTCGGGTGGAGGCGGCGCGGCAAGTCCAATCGGCGCGGGGTTTCTATAACGCCCATATTCCCTCCAGTCAGATCCGGAAATTGTGTGTGCTGGATGCGGCTGGAGAACGAACGCTGGAACTGGCCGTGCGAAAGCTGGCGCTGAGCGCCCGCGCGCATGATCGGTTATTGAAGGTGGCACGGACCATCGCGGACCTGGGAAGGTCAGAAGTGGTGCTGGCAAAGCACGTTGCGGAGGCTGTCCAGTATCGCAGCCTGGACCGTAGCTACTGGAATTAGCGCGACCGGCGGACAGGGCTGGGACGGATCCCAGCCCCGGTTCCATTCGTTACTGCGTAGGTACGGGCACCCACCATTCGAGGAAAGTAGGTTCGACCTTTGTGCCTAAAGACTGGAAGTAGGCATTGAGGTTGTTGATGTCCGTCGTAGTCAATTTCGGAAACCTCGGCATCCCCTTCTCCTCTCCCTGCCGGACCGCCTCAGACACATCGCCGGCATCTGGCTTGTCGGTCCTAAATTGAGGCGCACCAAAGGGAGTGCCGCTGGCGTCAGTTCCGTGGCATCCATAGCAGTTGTTGGCAAGGTATACCCGCCGTCCTTCGCCTGCGGGCGGGAGTTGCGCGAGTGCCGTTATCGCCAAGAGTAGCGGGACGCACACTGCCGTGATAACGTTTGATCGTCTGGCCATTTCTTAGAATCCTTTCTACTTTCTGCTTACTGAAGCAAGCTCTTTTTCCAATTTGGCGACTTCTGCCCCGGACACAACCGGAACACCGTATTCACTCAGCACCTGGAGGATTTCCTTGTGCCTGCGTTCGATAATACCCTCCAGTTGCTCTTTCCATGCCGTATCCGTCCGCCTCACTCCCATCGATATCTCATAACTGAACCGCAGTGAGAGATTGGAAGCGTCGGAGACAGGCGTTACGCGGAGCGGGGTGTTTTCCCGTTTGGCGAAATAACCGCCCAGCGGCCCCCACACGACGGCCACGCCGATTTCACCAGAAGCCACGGCATCAATGATCTTGCTGGGGGACTCTCCTTCCCCGGGGAAGAGCGAGAACCCAACGACGTTGGCGGCCAGTCCCCGCTGCCCTAGCGCTCGAGCCGGCGGCAGGTTGACGCCATCATTGCCGAACGCATGCAGGCCAATCTTTAGCTTGCGCAGCGCCGGGTCATCGAAAGAGCTGAGCGTCGAAGCCTGGTTCTTCCGGTAGATGAACACGTAGCTGGAGGCGTAATACGGTTTGGTAGCCAGCACCGGGTCCCAACCCGCTGGTACGCCGATCACTACATCACATTTCCCCGCATTCAGGGTCTGCCGGAGAAACGAGTTCCGCTGAGGATACCACTCGTATTGAAGCGGCAAGTGAAGGTCTTCAGCGATAATCTGGGCAATCCGATTCTCGAACCCCTCAGAGCGGTCGTTCGAAAAGGGAAGATTGTCCGGATCGGCGCAGACACGCAATGCCTGACGCGGATCGGCCGCCGACAGCAGTGCCGCCGCCGCCAGCAGACACCCCAGAGCTACACAACAAGTTCGAGTCATGGTTGTTACCCGGCTGGTGTTGGTCATGGGAGCTTGAACACGTGGACAGTACCCGGCCCAGTTTTCACGACATCGGGAGGCACGGGGGGAAGTCCGACGTATCTGGCCGGAGGTTGACCGGTGTACACCGCGACGCGCTGTTTGCCATCGGGGCCGACAAATGTCATGGGACTGCCGGAGATGGGCTGCGGGTACTTCTTAGAGAGCAGAACCTGGCCGGTGGTGGCGTCAATCGCCTTGAAATACCCATCGATCGTTCCGTAAAACACGACGTTGCCCTGTGTGGCGAGGGGACCGGCTACGTAGGGAAAACTCTCCTTGACGCCCCACTTTTCCTTACCCGTCGTCGCGTCCCAAGCAACCAGTCTGCCATTGCCGAAGGTATCCGTCTGTGGCGCCGCGCCGAAGCCGAGGGCCGCACCCATATAGGGCGTACCCTGAATGAAATTGACTTTGAGAGCTTCGAAGCTGGCGCAGGCGTTGTTGGCCGGGACATAGAACAGGTTGGTGACCGGGGAGAACGCCGCCGGATGATGGTTCTTTCCGCCGAGGGGTGAGGGGCAGATGTTCTGGACGTTTACGCCTTCGTGCGTCATTTTGGTGGGGTCGACATTGGGCAGGCCGGTAGTGAGATCGATGCCGGTGGCCCAATTGACGGGGACGAACGATTGGGCGACTAGCACCTTGCCGGTGGCCGCATCGAGAGTATAGGCGAACCCGTTCTTGTCGAAGTGGGCCAGGATGGGAGCGCCGTTGTTGAAACTGGGAATGGTCGCCACGATGCTCTCGCTGATCGAGTCGAAGTCCCATCCGTCGTGCGGAGTCACCTGGTAGGCCCAAGCGGCTTTCCCGGTGCTCGGATTGCGGGCGACGATTGTAGACGACCACTTGTTATCGCTATTGCCACCGGAAACGGTGCGCATGTCGGCGTCCCACGGGGCCGGCTGGGAGGTACCGTAGAAGATCAGGTTGTGGGTGGAATCGTAGGTGAACCAGTTCCAAGCCGACGAACCGCCCTGGAGGTAGAGGCTGCCCGGCCAAGTGGTTGTACCTAAGTTGGCGCCCTGATCCTTCTTATAATACGGCTTGAAGGTGCTATCGATTCCCACGTCGGAATCGGTACCTGTGTTATAGAACTGCCATACTTTGGCGCCCGTTCCTGCGTTGAGTCCCAGCACCCACCCGCGGACGCCCAGTTCCGCACCGGCGTTACCGACGACGACGATGTCCTTGCTGCCGACAGTCACCACGAACGCCGCACCGGTCATGGTCTGGCCGGTGCGCGGACTCCCTGTGCTCATCCGCCAAACTTGCGTTCCGGTATTGGCATCGACGGCGACCACCTGGTTGTCCAGAGTGGCGTAGATCACCAAGTCCTTGCCGCTGGAGTTGGCAGCGGACTTCGATATCGCGGCGCCGCGGTTCACAATACCGCAGCAGGCCTGACCCATTGCGTACTGATTGACTCTTGGGCTAAACACCCAGCGCGTATGCCCGGGGCTCAAAAGGTCCAGCGCAAAGAGTTTGTTGGGGAACGGTCCAACCACGTACATGGTGTTGTTGAACACCAGCGGCTGCCCTTCCATGTAGGCGTTGACACCCGTGGAGAAGGCGAACTCCTCCGTTAAAGTCGCGACATTGGCGTTGGTAATCTGGCTCAGCGTACTGAAGCGGGTGCCCTCTACGGTACCGCCGGGCGTTGTCCACTCGTTTCCCGCTGGCGTGGCCGCCGAAAGAAGATTCGACGCACTGACTGCCAGGAGCGTAATGAACAAAATCTGCGAAATCGACCTTTGAATTGGTTCTACTCGATGGAACACTTTCATCTCCCCTCAAACGCATTTGTGATTTGACCCGGCGCGCGCCACGAGAGCATCCGCGCCGGCGGCACCTGGTAACAGGGGCCGACTAAGACATCCCAGATCGGCCACCTGATCAGGCTCACAGAGACTATGGGGAGGATCTGGCGCCAGAAAATATACCCGAGGTAGAGATTCTTATGACCCGTGATGAAGTGGCTGAAGTGGTCCTGGCAAAGCACGTCGCGGAGGAGGTATCGTATCGCAGCTTGGATCGCAGCTACTGGAACTAAACGGGCGAGGACGAAAGCGCAGCAACGGCAGTTGGAATCAGTTGGGACGGTTGGAGCGACTCTGGGAATTGAAGGGGGGCCGGTAGTTCCCGGACATGACGATGATCAAGACGGCGACGATTATGTAGGTTAGAAGCCGCATCCGATTGGGCAAAGCAGGACAGGCTTGAATTTCGCAAAGGGCGGCGAAATTCAAGCCAGTCCCGGTTTGCGCAGTTTAGTATAGACGCAAAAAA
>JBDTMC010000178.1:0-13990 GCA_039934475.1 Bryobacteraceae bacterium
ATTGCGTATTTGTCGCCGCGGCCGCACCCGCCGATAGCAGGGAGGGCGCGACCCGTGGCGATCCTCACCGCCGGACAGCGCCAGACGGTTCAGCAATCCAGCTAACCCTTGCAAGGTAAATTACACTCGGGGGCACGCCTAAGAATGCCCCGGGTGAAGGGGTAAGAGGCGGGTTAAGGCACCACTTCGGTGGAAAACGTTACTGTGGTCCACTTGTCGGGCTGATGCGTGTCGTAGACTCCGTGTTTCGACCAAACCCACGCTGGGTGGGGCTGCACTTCCACTCCGCTGTGGACGAGTTTTTCGAAGCGGCCGAAGAACATGCGCCACTCGTCCCCATCCTTGGGCGGCAGCGCGCGGCCGTTGGCGAGGCTCTTCATACCGGCCCAAGGCAGCGCCAGTTCCACCGTCCATCCTTTGTCCAAAACACTGCGGTCGTTGAGGGTGCCTTGCACTTGTACCGCCGATTGCAGGCCCGGGAAATCCCAATCGAGGAAGGCCCAGCGCAGGCCGCGCGGATGGGTACCTTTCCAGAAGTGTTCGCCACTCCGATCGTAATCGCCGCCGAATGTGAGCGCCTGGTGATGGTGGACGTCGAACTCGGGCCGATCGAAGCGGGTGCCGGGGCCGAATGCGTCCTTCCATACGAAGAACACTTCGTACACGGTGCCAAGCGCGTTGATCTCGAATTCGTAGTAGCAATCGCCGCCGTCGATGAAGAGCTCAACGTCGCTCTCGTTGAAGATCAACGAATCGCGTTCCGTGAGATGAGCTTCCACGAACGGCTGTTCAATGTCGAACGACACGTAGAAATGGGTATCGTCCCACAGCGCGGCGGCGCGGGTATCGAAGATAGCCGGATCGCCAGTCACCATATCGACGAAACGCGGGGAACGGGGTACCGCGCGCCAAGCCGGCTTGGTGAGGTCGCCATCGATCGCGAACGGCGCGCGGGCGCGGTAACAGGTGTAGTCGGGCATTCTTATTGAGTGGCGGAAGGAACCACGGGTGAAACGACGCCAGTGCCGTCGTCACCTATCAGACCAAGGCTCTGGACGGGTAGGTTCGACCGCACACGCCAGGTACTGCCCGCCGGCGCCGCTGTGGTGATGAATTCGGAAGTTGCCCGAACCAGGCGCTTGTTAGGAGGAAGGGCGAAAGCCTTGGACCCTAAGATGGTACCCGTGGACGAGACAAGCAGCACCGTCAAGTTGGCGCTAGTGCTTTGCAGATTCTGAATTGCCAGGCCCGCATACTTGGTTCCTGAGGCGGCGGGCAGCGAGTAAATCGCGCTGGACCAAGAGGCGTATTCAAAGATGGGGAACGTGATGTTGAACAGCGGGTGTGAACTGCGGCCGGCGGTCGTGGTGCGCTGGAAGCTGTAGTACATCGCTGACGTGCTGTGCGAGTTGGTGACGGTGATCTCCTGCCCCTGCATGTTGGTGACTGCGACGCCGAGGATAACCTGGAGTTCAGTGTCGCTGATGAAGTTTACAGCGTTGACGGCCACTTCCTTGATCCTAACGTCCACCCCTGGGGCGAAGTTCATTCCCTTGATTGTAATGGCTCCGCCGGCGGGTACTGCGCCGCTGCCGGGGATGACGTCGGTGATGGAGACGTTGTTCGCCACGGTGAGCGTTCCAGACTTGATCTCCTCGGGATAGGGTGTGCCGGTGGGGTCGAGAAATACGAGGTTTGCGGGGCTGATGCTGAGCGGCGTTGTCGCCCCCGGTACGGCGCTGGGGCTGACCGTGCCGGTGATGGTCATAATGGGGAAGTCGAGTACCGAGCCGAAGGTCTTTGACGGGACATTGCAGGTGAGCCGGATGTTGGTTCCGCTGATCACGGCCACGCCCGCGGCATCGCCAGCGGGGCTCAGCAGATTGACGGCGTCGATGGATGAGATCACAGGCGCGGTTCCGAGCAGTGAGACGCGTCCGCGGCCAGTAGAAATCGGCTTAGGTTCGGTCACGGAGACCTTCATCTGGAAGACGCCGCCGGGCGGCTGAATCTCATCGGCGATACTCAGCGACAGGCCCGCGAACACCGCCCAAGCCGCCCCCGTCACCGCCACCATCGCCACGGCACATCGTGTTGTCGTATTCACTTTTATAACTCTCCTCCGAGTTTGCTTTTCGATTTCAAGCGGAACTTTTGTATGCCAGACGAGGCCGCGGCGCCGCCCGTGCTGTTCCTTACGGTCACTTCCCACAACAAAGTCTTACCGGGCACGATCAGCGCCCTCACCGCAGCCGGCAGCGTAACCGATGCGTCACGGGTTTCCGTGCTCCATAGGCTGTGCCGGTCCACTTCCATCACTTCAACGCGGTAGACGGCTGAGCCTGCCACAGGCTGCCACTTCAATTGCGCCGGCGCCGCCTCCAGATCGCCCACCGGGGCAATTACCTGAACCTGCTGGGATCGATAAACGGGCTCGCCCGAAGTCTCCCCCGTACCGGAGTTCGTCCGCGTGATGTACAGCGCCACGCCAGCCATCAATACGAGTACGGCAAGGCTTCCTGCCAGGCGGTAAGGCACCGGGGCAAACAGCCACTTCTTCCACCACGGGGTGGCTTCGGTTGTTGCCCGGCGCTTGAGTTCAGCGGCGATCCAGGTGACGGCCGCCCCTTCTTCCGCCGTGGCGGGGCTGCTATCAAACTCCTGCCATAGGGCCAGTTCAGCCTGGCAGCGGGGGCACGATTCCGTGTGGCGGCGTTCCGCTTCGGTAAGCGCTTCGGCGAAGCGTTCCAGCGCGAGGCAGGCGGGGGTGGCAGCCAGCGCGGCTTTCCACAGGGCGCGTTCGCCGGATGGTCCCGGCATCACAGTTGCACCCCTTTCACCTTCATGCGCTGCACCGCTTTGGCCAATTTGCGCTTGGCGCTGACGATATAGGCTTTGGCCCCGCTGGCGTTGGTAAGTCCGAGAAGGCTGGTCAGACTGTCCAGCGGGACGTCCTCGCCATAATGCAGCGTGAACACCTGCCGTTCGGTCTCATCAAGCGTGTCCTGCAATAGCGCCCGAAGCTGAACGTTAGAACTCGCCGTTGCCGCTGCCTCGTACGGACTTGGCGTCCCTACATCCGGAATCGTTGCCAGCATTTCCTCGCCTCCCTCTGCATTCATTTTGGCGGCGTTACTGCTGGACCGGTTGAAACATTCATTGCGGACAATCACATAGAGCCAAGTGGAAAACTTCGACGCCCCCGCAAACGTGCCCAAATGACGGTACGCCTTAACAAAGACGTCCTGCGCCAGATCGGCGGCGGATTCGCGCTCCCCGGTGAAGCGAAAGCACCACCGGCCCACTTTTTCGTAATATCTACCGAACAGCTCGTCTGCCAATCGTTTATATTCTGCACCGGAGGCTCCCTGGCATTGCTTTACCAGGTCCTCATCGGCGAGCTGTTCGGGGCTCATTGTCCCCATTGTATCTACCGGGTCTGCCGTAACCCTCCTGATATACCCTCAGACCTGTTAAATTCGGCAGTTGGAACAGATTTCTGCGCTAGTACTATTGACAGCTTTTGCGCCAGTACTCTTAGGCGGCGCCGATCTTACGGCCCAATTGGACCAGGCGCAGCGGTTGGATGTTTCGGGCGCCAGCGCCGAGGCGGTGAAACTGTACGAATCCATACTGCCGGAAACGCTTTCCCAGCCGGCCGTTCACGCCAGCATTCTAAAGGCCTTAGGGCAACTGGCGAGCCGCTTAGGGGACTACAAGACGGCCGTTAAGCGGTCTCAGGATGCGGCTTCAGAATATCATTCGCTGCGCGATGCCCAAGGGGAAGCCTCGGCTTGGAACAATTTGGGCGTAACCCACCTGTATGAAGGGAACTACGGTTATGCCGAGGCGGCTTTGCAGCAGGCTGTGGATCTCTCCAAGGGGAATGCCGACGCGCAAGCTGAGCAACTCAGCAATCTTGCCAATGTTTTTTACTTTCAGGCGGGATATCGCGAGGCGATGGAGACCTACGGCCGTGCGCTGGATCTGGCCGAGCGGAATGCCGGAGCCAGGTGGGCCCCTCGGCGCCGGGCGGTGGTATTGATCAATATCGCTACCGTTCATCAACGCCTGGGGCAGGACGAGGCGGCGATGGCCTCTTATCAAAAGGCGCGTGGCCGCGGCGGGGTGTTGAAAACCAACGAAGAAGCGCAATTGCTGACCAACCTCGGGGTGCTGTACCGCCGGTTGGGCGATCCGGTGAAGGCGTTGGAGTATTACGGAGAGGCAGGGCGGTTGTTCACGCAGGACCGCCACATGGATGGCGAACTGACTGTGCTGATGAACAGAGGCATTGTACAGGCGCTGGATCTGGACGACTTGGCCGGTGCGTACAAGACCTTCGAAAGCGCGCGGCGGCTGGCCCAGGAGGCGGGCAGCCGGCGCGAGGAGATGCAGGCTCTGCTGTTTGGCGCCGAAACGTTGTACCGCCGCGGTGAGTATCCGCAGGCTCGCGGACAGTTTCTCCAGGCCCTGGCGGCGGCAACGGGGCTGGGTACCGGTGAAGAGGAGTGGAAGGCGCTATATGGCTTGGGCCGCGTTGCGCTGCGGTCTGGTGACGATAACGGCGCGCTGGTGCTGCTGGAGCGGGCGGCGGGCAAGATTGAATCGCTCCGTGAGAAGCTGCGCTTGACCGGGTTGAAGTCCGATTTCTTCGCCGACAAGCGGGATGTTTACGATGCACTGATATCCATTGGGCTAAAGCGCGGCGATGCCGCGCGGGTGTTCGGGTGGATGGAGCGCAGCCGGGCGCGCGTCTTGATGGACCGGCTTCATGTGGAAGGTGTGACGGACCTGGCGGCGTTTCAGGCGCGCCTGGATGACGGCACCGCCGTGCTGGAGTATTGGGTTTCGCGGCGTGGCGCGGCGGTGCTCAGTGTTACTAAACGCGGAGCGTCACTGGTCCCGATCGTGGTGGATGAGGCACAAGTGGAGGCGCTGGCGGCGGCGCTTGCCTCCGAGGGCGAGTGGCGCGCCCGGGCCGCGGCTGTGGGGCAGGCGGTGCTACCACCGGGGATTGTGCCTACTGGAGTGCGACGGCTGTTGGTGGTTCCGGATGGGGCGTTGGGTGCGGTGCCCTTAGAGGTGTTGCCGTTTGAGGGCCGTTTGTTAGTGCAGCGTGTGGCTGTGTCGTACCTCCCAGCGGCGGGCCTGGCGGCGCGGGCAACGGGTGCGAAGGCCGGTGCGCGATGGCCTTGGCGGACGGTTTTAGCAGGGTTTGCCGATCCTGTGTTCACGTCGGAGGGGGAGTTGGAGGGGGCGACTCCGCTGGCGCGGTTGTCGAGCTCCGCAGGCGAGGCGAAGGAGGCTGCGGCGCAATTGCGCGGCGGCGCGCGGTTGTACTTAGGGGCAAATAATCAAAAACAGAAGCTGCTGCAACTCTCCGGGACCGTGGTGCCGGTGATTCACCTGGCGACGCATGCCACCGCCGATGCGGAGAACCCGGAACGTTCGCGCATCCTCTTCTCACCCGCGGCTGGCGGCACTGCGGCGGACTATCTGTTTCTGAAGAGCGTCTATGACCTGGACTTGCACCAGGTTGAGCTGGTGACCCTCTCCGCTTGTGAAACCGAGACGGGAAAGTTTGTGCGTGGCGAGGGCGTGCAAGGATTCAGCCGTGCGTTTTTGGCGGCGGGCGCAGCAAGCGTGGTGGCCACTCTGTGGCGCGTGGCAGACCGTCAGTCGGCTGAGTTCATGGGACGGTTTTACCGCGGACTGGGCGACGGGTTGAGTAAGTCAGACAGCCTGAGGCAGGCGAAACTGGAAGCATTACGCGCAGGGGCACACCCGCGGCATTGGGCCGCCTTTGTAATGAGTGGCGATGGCATGACGCCGGTGCGGCAGGAGTGGTCGTGGTGGATGTTTGGCGGCCCCTTGCTGGCGGGTTTGGCAGGGTTATTACTCGTACCTGCTCTTAAGCGGACGCACGGCAATCGTCAGCAGGAATCCAATCACGAGTAAGACGGCCAGGATGCGCAAGGGTAAATCGTAGGCGGCGGCTTTCGATGCGTTCGCAGCGAGGCCGGATTTTGCCTCGTCAGACAGATAGGTGATGATGACGGGTCCGACGATGGCGGCTGCGCTCCAGGAGGTGAGCAGCGCGCCATGGATGGCTCCCACGTTGTTCGGTCCAAACATGTCGGCCAGGAACGCGGGGATGGTGGCGAAACCTCCTCCGTAGATAGTGAAGATAACGAACAGCGATAGCTCAAAGGCGAGCCAGGCTCCAGAGTGGTTGAGCCGCGGGATGAGCAGAAACAGCGCGGCCTGCACGACGAAAAAGACGATGTAAGTGTTGCGGCGGCCGATCCAATCCGATGCGGTTGCCCAGAAGAGACGCCCGCCTGCATTGAACAGGCTGATGATACTAACAACGGCGGCGGCTTCGATGGCTTTCTTATTGAAGATGTCCTGCATCATCGGGGAGGCTTGCGACAGAATTCCGATGCCGGCCGTGACATTGATGAACAGAATACCCCACATGATCCAGAACTGCGGCGTTGCCAGTGATTGGTTGCGGTTGAGGCTGGCTTCGGCGGCGAGTTGATTCGGAACGGCGAGCGGCACAAAGCCGGCGGGCTTCCAGCCAGGCGGGGGACGGCGGATGATGGCGGCTCCGGTAATCATTAGCACCAGATAGGCAGCGGCGAGGGCATAGAGTCCGTTGACGATGCCGATTTGGTCCATCAGGTAGACGTTGAGTTTGCCGGCGACGAACGCGCCGCCGCCGAAGCCCATGACCGCGAAGCCTGTGGCCATGCCGCGCCGGTCGGGGAACCATTTCACCAGCGTGCTGACCGGGGCGATGTAGCCCAGTCCGCAGCCGATGCCGCAGATGAGTCCCATGCCGAGGAAGACCACAGGCGCGGACCCGATGGATAGTCCCAGGGCGCCGACGACGAGGCCGGTGCAGAAGAACCCCGCAGCGAAGAGAGCGGTCTTGCGCGGACCATTATGCTCTACCCACGGCCCACCGAACGCGGCGCTAAGACCGAGTAGGATGAGGGCGGTTGAGAAGGTGATGTAGGGAGCTTTGAACCACGCGTCGGCAGCGGTGTGGAGAATGGCGTTGATTGGTTTGTTGAACGTGCTCCAGGCGTAAACGGAGCCAATGGAGATGTGGATTAAGACGGCTGCCAGCGGGATGAACCAGCGGTTGATTGGGCTCGGCATTGATGTTTAGACGTGCGTGGCTCAGGCGTGGCCGTGCGCGAGATAATGCTGGCGCAGCAGATCCTTGCCATAATCATTCCCATTCGGCGTCCGTACCACGCAATGAATATGCTGCCGCGTCGGCGTAGTCGGGTCCTTGGCGAAGCGGCGCAAATTCGCCGGGCTCTGGTGATCGAATTCAATCAGAATCACCGGGCTGTGCACGCGGTAGTAAAACACGCTGGTGGCGTCTGCGCCCCCAATCCACGCGAACGTCGTGCGCTCGATGTGCCGTTTCACCTCATCCATCTTCACCCGCGCGTGACCCTCATCCATGTTACCCACATACAATTCCACTAACTCCAGAAGTTGCTTCCGCCGCGGCTCAGAAAATCCACTTACCGGCGCGCCAGCGTAGTCCAGCACGATATTGTCTTTGAACGCTTCCGTGAGGTTGTAGTTCTTCGTCTTCTCCGGGTTCAGAATCGCCTTGGCACGCAGCGGGCTATCCAACCGCAGCAGCATCTCCAAGCCGAGATCCTGCTCGCTCTGCAGAATCGAAACGCCTTTGTACTTCCCTGACGTAGCCGTCACCGGTTCAGAGCCCGCGAAGAACGGCGTCATCACCACTTGGTCGCCCAGCACGAAGTAGTTGATGATCACATGGTGCCCGTCCAACTGGAACCCCCAAGGTTCGGTTGTCGATGGCTTCCCCATCACCGTGATGTGATAGAGCCACTCGCCCAGGAACACATGATCGTCGCTCAGCTCCGCCAGCGTCTCATTCAGCCGCATGATGTCCCGGGTTAGCTTCAGTCCACGGGCGCTGAGTGAGACCTCCAGCAAGCCGAACGCAGCCGTCCGCTGCGCCTGCGACATCTCCTGGAAACTCACACCCTGGCGGCGGTAGAAGTGCTGGTTCATCCACTTCCGCCACTCGGGATCGTCCACGGCGAACATCGTCCGGTCGCGCTGGTCTTTACTCAAGCTCGTCAGGAAATGTTCGGCGGCCGTGCGTACCGGTTCTGTGGAAACACCCGTTGAGTGAATCCCGAACAAGCCCGGTTCCACGGAGCCTTTCGCCGTGATGCCTACGAATGGCTCGGCCAGACCTTTGCGCTCAAAATCGACGGACATCTGCCGGAAACGCTCGGCCATGTCCGCGCCGTTCTGCGGGAAGGCGTTGCGCGCCAGGATCGCGCCGGGAATGACCGTGGCGAACAAGCGGCGGCGCGTCAAACGAGGTCCGTGGTCGTGATGATTCACGGGGACCAGTATAACGCCGAGTTACTGGATTGCCAGCGTTACGCCATTCCGGCTGGTCCGGCCGCCCACTGCCAGACGGATGGGAAGGGAAGCCCCCGCGTTTGCCGTCATCGGAATCTCAACGTTGATCTGAGTCACACCGGCGATCAAACCAGGAGCCGCGCCTTGATACTTCACCGTCGCGGCCACGCCGCCAATTGTGACTGTCGCCGGCAGCGCCAACATGGGTGGAGAATCCAGTGCAATGATCTCTCCGTCTGTGACGGTCGGGACCAGCAAGCCGGTGCCGGTCGCATAGACGGAAACAACGGAGCCGCGCAGGGCCGGGTTCGCCGCGGAATTCACCGTGCCGTCGGCGTTCACAATGGCCCCCGGGCCTGCTCCACTCGCGTCCAGCGTGAAGATGGCTGGGGTTGCCGCAGCCACCGGCACGGGCGTCGTATGCCATGCATTCTTTGTGGTCACTACCAGCGTTGACGATTCCCTCCCGGCAATGCCGAACGGCACAATCGCATTGATTTGCCCGCTCTGGGCGTAAACGATTGGCGCGGGAATCCCGTCGAAGGTCACTCGAAGGTCTTCGACACTCTCCACCGCTGTATCGAGCAAGAACCCAAAGATACTCACTACCTCGCCCGGCGAAACCTCGGCTGGGCGCAGGCTGGCGGCGTTCACCACCGCGGCGACGCCCGGTACGGGAAGTAACCCGTACATCACTATCTCCTCAGAATCGGTAGGCACGAACACCTTCCCATTGGCGACCGTCGGATTAGCGAACTTCGTGAAGCTCCCCATCGAATCGCGGGCGGCATTCAGATCGCTGTTCCATAGTTCGCGTGTCAGGTCCATTGCGTCGAGTGCATGTAATGTACCCGGGGCCGGAAATCCACCGCCATTCGTGTTCACCGTAGTCACCCACAAGATGCCGCTGTCGGGTACGGAAAAGTTGGAAGAAACAGTAAACCCACTGAACGGAAGACTGGTAGTCAGTGTGCGGTTGGTGCTGGCGGCAGTCGGATTGAATTGTCCATTCTCAATTCGGTAGGAGCGTAAGGAGTCGCCGAAACCCCACACGTATAACAATTGGCCATCCGGCCGGTTCCAAAGTGCCGCGTTGAAGATGCCGAAGTTGTAATCGTTCTGAACTCCCTTGAACTTCTGCACAAGGCCCGCTCCGTCCACCCATTCCTGACCCATCTTGGCGCGATCCATTAACGCTACTTGCCCGGACTTTCCACCCGCAATCAGCCACTTCTGTCCCGGCACCAGGATTGGACCCACGGAGCCCACGTCCGTGTCGTCGTCGTTCAATTGGCTCCATTCCGCCGGAGTAAACCAATCGACAATGCTCAATCCATTCTTCGGCGAAATGTGTAGAACGCTCTGTCCCCATTGCTTCCAGCCGTCGTAGCTGCCGTTGCCGGTTGATAAGTAGATCTCTCCGTCGGGATCGGCTGCGATGCCGCGGCCACTCTGCCAGATCGAAGCTCCAGCCCCCAGCGGCGTCGTGCATAAGACGGAAGGAGGCAGTTGCAGATCGGTCGCGTTGTACCCCATCAGCCAGCCGTGGAAGGGCTGAATGTCGCCGTGCGATCCGAATGCGACGTACACTACACCCTGTGAGAGCAAGAGTCCGGGGCGTTGAATATGGCCTGTCGGATCGAACGAAAAGTGTCCGTTTTCGGAAGGGTCCACGCCGCCCCATCCAGTGCCTTCCACGGTGGCCTGGATTTCTACCGGACCATTGAACTTTTCCGCGCCTGTTCGCAGGTCAAGGGCGTGCAGGAAGAAGGCATGCGAGCCGTCTTTTTGAATAACATTGGCTACATACACGGTGCCCGACGCACGATCAATCACCGGCGTGCTGAGGACGCCGATCTCTTTCTTGATATCTGTAAAGGTGTACCCTTCGAAGTCGTAGTCACTCGGGCTTACTGGCGCTCCCAGGTTCACCTTCCATACCGGCGGCGTCCCCGCAGTCGCATCGGCGTCGAACGCGTACACACTATTGTGGAGCGTCGCAGTCACGAGGAGGTTTCGGGACAGTCCCTCGGGAAAGTCTAGCGAACTTATATAGAGAGGCTGCGCGTAGACCTGACCGTCTACAGCGAACGAGGAGAGCCGTCCAAACTGAATGACATTAACATTCGCGGAATTGAGGACAAATTCGCGAGGATTGCCGGATGTCCGGCTATTGTCATAATCTGCCGTCAGAACATCCACCTGAGCGTGGACTGAAATTTGGCACATACAGCAATAGAACAAAACAAAGCAGGAGCGGCTCAACGGTAGTAACAACCTTCCATTCCCAGATGGGTTTACCCAACAAGACGTGTTTTTTCAAACACTTGGTAACGGGGATTGTTTTGCCTGTGCTACAAATCCATGAATTCGTGAGTCTTGGATCTCTCAGTACCCTCAGCTCACCAACTTCTGAATCACATTTCCGTGCACGTCGGTAAGTCGGAAGTCACGACCTTGATAACGATAGGTGAGCCGTTTATGGTCCATCCCCAGCTGGTTCAAAATGGTCGCCTGCATGTCAAAGACATCCGCCGGGTCTTCCGCAACTTTGTACCCCAGGTCGTCAGTGGAACCCACGTGCATGCCCGCCTTCACTCCGCCGCCCGCCATCCACAACGTGAACGAGCGGTGATGATCGCGGCCCACCAGCGGATCGTCGGCATCGCCCTGCAGCATCGGCGTACGGCCAAATTCGCCGCCCCACACCACCAGCGTGTCTTTCAGCAGTCCTCGCTGTTTCAAATCCTTGATCAACGCCGCCGAAGCGCGGTCCACTTCACGGCAGATAGCAGGGAAGTGTTCCACCAGGTTGATGCGAGTACCGCCGTGATGATCCCATTCGCCGTGCGTCAGCATCACGAACCGAACGCCTCGCTCCACTAATCTCCGTGCCAGCAGCGCGTTATTCGCGAACGATTTCTTGCCCGGCTCCGTTCCGTACAACTCGTGGATGTGCTTCGGCTCCTTCGAAATGTCCATTAGATCGGGCACGCTGGATTGCATGCGGTAAGCCATCTCGAAGCTGGCGATGCGCGTGTTGATCTCCGGGTCGTTACACTGCTCAAACTTGTCCTGGTTGAGTTCCTTGATCGTGTCGAGAGACGCGCGCCGTAAATCTTTGCTCATGCCTTCGGGGTCGGAAAGCGAAAGTACCGGATCCCCACCAGCGCGGAATTGGACGCCCTGATAAACCGTGGGAAGGAAACCAGTACCAATGCAGCCAGCCCCGCAACGGCCCGCTCGTCCGCTCGGCAAGACCACGAATCCGGGCAGGTCTTCCGCGTCCGAGCCCAGCCCATACGTCACCCACGAACCCATCGACGGACGTCCGGGCCGCGGTGAACCGGTAAACATTTGCATCTCCGCGGGCGCATGGTTGAACTGGTCCGTGCGCATCGAGTAGATGAAGGCGGCATCGTCCACCACGGTAGAGATTTGCGGCAGCATCTCCGAAACCCAAGTGCCCGACTGCCCGTGCTGCTTGAACTGGAACGGCGTGCCTAGGAGTTTTGGCACGCCTGATAGAAACGCAAACCGTTCCCCGGCGATCAGTGACTCCGGAACGCTTGTGCCATGCAGACGCTTTAACTCCGGCTTGTAATCGAACAAGTCGAGTTGCGAAGGCGCGCCGGTCATGCAAAGGAAGATGACAGACTTCGCTTTGGCGGGAAAGTGTGTTGGGTGCGTAGCGGCAAAAGCTTCCCGATTCAGCAGCGAGGCTAGCGCCATGCCTCCAAAACCGAGTCCGCCCGTGCGGAAGAGATCGCGTCGTGTGGGTGCCATGGCTTACTCCTTGGTAATCGTTTCGTCGAGGTTGAGAATAACGTTCGCCGCCACAATCCACGGCGCCACATCCGATGGCCGGTCTGGCGTCTGCGTACGTAATGCGGCGGTCACTAGTTTCGCCGCCGCCGCTTCATTACCGCGGTACTTCGCAACGGCCTTCTCCTGCAGCGTCAGCAGCGAACCCAGTTCCCGGTCGCTTGGCTCGCGTGAAGTCGCCAGCTTGAATCCGAACGCCAGCTTATCGCGAGTGTTCCCCTGGTGCGCCAGCAACTGCTTCGCCAGCGCGCCGGCGGCCTCAACAAACGCCTCGTCGTTCAACGTCGTCAGGGCCTGCAGCGGCGTATTCGAATTGGGCCGGTTGACCGCACAAACGGAACGCTCTGGCGCGTCAAACGCATTCATGGCCGGGTACGGCGAGCCGCGCTTCACAAAGGTGTACAAACCGCGCCGATAGCGGTCCGCGCCTTCACTCGTCGGCCACGTTTGGAACCCGCCTTCCACAAACAGGTTGTCAAAGACTGAGGCAGGCAGCGGAGGAAATACACTCGGCCCGCCAACTTTCCCACTCAGCAACCCGCTAACGGCCAGCGCCGCATCGCGCACGTTCTCCGCCGGAATTCTGATGCGAGGCGCGCGCGCCAGCAGCTTGTTCTCCGGATCCCGATTGCGCTTCTCATCGCTAACATGCGAATCCTGCCGGTAGGTAGAGGACATCGCCATCAACTTCAGCATGTGCTTCAAGTCCCAACCCGAATCCATAAACTCCACAGCCATCCAGTCGAGCAGTTCCGGGTGCGTCGGCGGATCGCCTTGTTTACCGAAGTCCTCGCCTGTACTCACGATCCCGCGCGCAAATACGGCCCGCCAGAAGTGGTTCATGATGACGCGAGCGGTTAATGGATTGTCCCGGCTCACCAGCCATTCCGACAGTCCCAGACGGTTCCGCGGGTACTTCGACGGCAGCCCGCCCAGCACGCCCGGAGCATTCGGCTGCACCCGGTCGCCCTTCGTGAGAAAGTTGCCGCGCGCCTGAACAAAGGTCTCGCGCGGTTGAGCAAGTTCGTGCATCACCATCGTGGTGGTGCTGTTCTCATCGACAAACTTCTCAAACGCACTCTTCTGCCGCCGCGCCTCAGCCAGCAGCGGAGTCTCGTTCCGGTAGTGCTTCTCCAGCAGCAGCTTCTGTTTCTCCGTCCGTTCGGTAGCCGGCGCCAGCAGTGCCGCCCGCACGTCGTCGGAAGTCCGCATCAACTCCGTCAAGCCAGTGGGCGGAAGCGTAGACACCAGAATGCGAAACCGGTTCAACTTACTCGCCTTCTTAGGGTCGTAACTCAGCTTCAAACGCAGCGTCGCCCCCGCGGCCAATGTCTCCGGCAATCGCGACATCCCCTCGCGCGTCTCTGCCAGCACCGCATCCCGCTCGCGCTCCAGTCCCTCATACCGTTGGAAGAAGGCGAAGTAGTAGCCGGCGGCGTTGGTGTACTTGATCAGCAATTCGTTCTTGCCTGCCTTCAGGTCCAGCTTCAGCACGCCCTTCTCCGGCTCCGTCGGATCGACCGCATTGGCGGACTTCAGAACCCGCGTACCGTTGAACCACACCTGCACTCCGTGGTCCGCGCCCACCGCCACCCACACCGGCACCGCCTTCTCCGCCGTAATCGTGCGGTACAAATACGTAGCCGCGTTATAACCCACCAGGAACTGCTTTACGCCGTCCTTCCATTCCGGACGCGCCTTCCACTTCGCCGTCCCGTTCTCATAT
>JBDTMC010000179.1:0-13925 GCA_039934475.1 Bryobacteraceae bacterium
GACCTCCCATTGGCGCCACGACTGCGGATTGCAGGCCAGTAGCCCAAATCGCGATCCGGTCGCCAGGCGCCGCCGGATGACCCTGCATCCGGTAGTCTCTAGCGGTTAGGACATCGGAAGAGCCGTCAAAGGTCACAAGGCCCTGGCCATCGGTGGATCCATCCCGTGTTAACAATCGAGGCGAGGCTCCCTGCATCTGCGTCTTCAGTGCAGTGCTGATCCCGGCGGACGTCTCGACTGCCACGGAAAGTTCAGATCCGGCGGCCAGAACGGGACACAGGAAGGCCACTTCAGTCGGCGAGCTAAGGAGCACAGGCACGTCCTGCCCGTTGACCGTGACTCTTGTTCCCGCCAGTTGCAGGGCTGTACCCGTTTCGTCCGTGGTGAAAGAATCAGCGGTAGAAAGCCACTTGCCGTGCAAGCTTACGATCGAGTTCGGGCTGCAGGCCAACTGCTCGGGTAAAGTCGTCAGGACAGGAACGCCGGACGCCACTTCGATCGCCACTCGTCCGGCGGAAGCCCGGCCAGCTGTGTCAGTAGCGCGGAATAATACGTCGAACCGGCCCGGTTGCGTGGCATTCGGGGTCCATTGGAAGCGGCCACTGGCGGGGTCGAACGCCGCTCCCGCCGGAAGTCCGGTTGCCGTTAGCTGAAGCGGCAGGTCGGTTGAATCCACGGCGTTCGCCGCGAAACTCACAGTTGTTCCCCATTTCGCAAATAGCGTTCCGGGAAGGTTCAAAATAGGCGCCGAGGCGGGAAGCACCAATACCGTATCCTGAGAACGCGAGGCGCCTACGCTCGCGGCGATCACAGCGGATTGTTGTCTCGCCACACGGTCCAAAATCACCTGGAAGGCCAGTCTGGTTTGGAAGGCGCGTGCCGTGACTACAGCCGGCACCTTCACGTCGATACTACTGCTTGTCAATTGAACTACGCTCGGCGAACTGCTCGCCTTAAGGTGCACTTCGCACGACACGGCCGAACCCGCACCGCCAGCTTTCGGCGAGCAGAATAGACCCGTAATCGAGGGCTGTGCCTGCACCACGGTTGCAGCGTCAAGACCCGACGTACGAGTTGTGCCTCCCGAGGGGATGGCCGTGATCTGCTTCGGCAGTGCTGGCAAGTAGGCAGGAATAGCCGCCTGCATATCGCTCTGAATCTCGGTCTGCGAGAGCGCCCTGCTGTAGATTCGGAGTTCATCGATCGTGCCATTGAAGTAGAAGCCACCGGATCGCTTCCCGATGGTCGCATTGAGAGCGGGAATTACCTGGGAGCCCGCTATCGTCCCATTCAGTACTCCGTTATCCAGGACGCCATTGACGTAAATGTCCAATGTCTTGGCTGTGGCGTTATAGACGCCAGCCACGTTGTACCAGGTGTTGAGGCTCAATACGGTCTTACTGTAACGTTGCGTGTGCGCACCGGTGCTGGACGAGACAGCTACACCGAAGGTACGGACGCCCGTGTCCGGAGTGGTCTTGAGTTGCCATCCGGTTCCATCATCGGACTTCGCCACAATTTGTCCGTCGTCATACGGATTTGCCACTGCTTTGACCCAGGCGCTCCATGTCATACTCCCCGTCGTCTGAAAAGACGACCCATTGCGAAGATCGACATAGCTGCTGGAACCGTTGAAGCTCAATGCGGAGCCATACTTGCCCGACGTAGTCCATGTCGCGCCCTGGAGTTGACCAGTGTTGCCATTCCCGGATACGTCGGCTGTGGTTGTACCCGTGCCTTCGCTAAAGGGATAGGCGCTCAGTACTCCAGTCGATGGTGGAACTACCGTCAAGGTGGCGGTCAGTGAACTGGTACCCAGGGTGGCGGTGACGATGACCGTCTGTGAAACCGTGACTGTGCTCGCCGTAGCGGTGAAGGAAGCAGCTGTCGCTCCGGCCGCTACCGTTACCGTCGCCGGCTCAGTGAGGGCGCTGCTGTTGTCGCTCAGCGATACGGCGGTGGCGGACGCGACAGCCTGATTCAGGGTAACCGAGCATGCGCTCGTCCCACCCGACAGTATGCTGGAAGGAGCGCATCCTAGAGACAGGATGGAGATGACGGGCGTTATCGTGATGGACGCCGTCTGCGAGCTGGTGCCCACGGTCGCCGTCACTACCGCCACCTGAGAAGCGGTGACTGTCCCCGCGGTCGCCACGAACGTCGCACTGCTCGCGCCGGCTGCCACCGTCACGCTCGACGGCAAAGTGAGTGCCGCGCTGTTGTCGCTCAATGTGACAGACGTAGCAGCGGTGGCGGCCTGCTTCAGAGTGAGTGTGCACGTACTTGTGCCACCCGAGGAAACGCTCGACGGAGTACATCCCAAAGTGAGCAAGGTCACCGAAGGCGTAATTGTAAGCGACGCCGTCTGCAAACTGCTGCCTAAAGTCGCTGTCACAACGGCCACCTGAGAAGCGGTCACTGTTCCCGCAGTCGCCACGAACGTCGCACTGGTCGCACCCGCAGCCACGGTCACGCTTGCCGGCACGGTCAGCGCCGAACTGTTGTCGCTCACAGCGATCGGAGTGGTAGCTGTGGCGGCCTGGTTCAGAGTGACTGTGCACGTGCTCGTGCCACCGGAAGAAACGCTGGACGGAGTGCATCCCAACGTCAGTAAACTCAGTGCGGGCGCAATGGTGAGCGACGTAGACTGCGAACTTGTGCCCATAGTCGCGGTAACCACCGCCACCTGAGAGGTAGTTACTGTCGCCGCAGTCGCCACGAAAGTCGCACTACTAGCACCAGTTGCCACGGTAACAGAGGCCGGCACGGTGAGTGCCGAGCTGTTGTCGCTCAACGTGACGGCGGTAGCCGCCTTGGCGGCCTGGTTCAAAGTGACCGTACAAGTGCTGGTTCCACCCGAGGTAATAATCGACGGAGTGCATCCCAGCGTGATCAAACCCATTGAGGGCGTAATCGTGAGCGACGCGGTCTGTGAACTCGTACCAAATGCCGCTGTCACTACCACAACCTGAGTAGCGGTTACTGTCGCCGCGGTCGCCGTGAAGGTTGCATTGCTTGCACCGGCCGCTACGGTCACCGTCGCCGGTACCGTCAGCGCCGTGCTGTTGTCGCTCAAAGTTATGGACGTGGCCGCCGTCGCGGCCTGATTCAACGTGACAGTACAGGTGCTGGTTCCCGCCGAGACGATGCTCGAAGGCGCGCATCCCAGAGAGAGAATCGAGGTTACAGGCGTGATCGTGAGCGAGGCCGTTTGTGAACTGGTGCCCAAAATCGCGGTCACTACCGCCGTCTGAGACGTAGTCACAGTCCCCGCAGTCGCCGCGAAGGTTGCGCTGCTCGCACCAGTCGCCACGGTCACCGTCGCCGGCACCGTCAGTGCCGTGCTGTTGTCGTTTATCGTAACAGGCGTGGCCGTCGTCGCTGCCTGGTTCAGCGTGACTGTACAGGTGCTGGAGCCGCCCGAGGCGACCGCCGCAGGGTTGCAGCCAAGACTGGAGATCGCTGGGGAACCTGTTCCCCCCGCTCCTTCCGCCGGCGCACTCATATCGCCCTGAATCTCAGCCTGCGAAAGCGAACGGCTGTAGATTCTGACGTCATCAATGACACCATTGAAGTAGTATCCGTTCACTCGCTTGCCAACGCTTGCGTTGACGGCCGGTATAACCTGAGAGGCCGGCACGGTGCCCAGCAGCGTACCGTTGTCCAACACGCCGTTGACATAGATGTCCAGTGTCTTTGCTGCCGCATTATAGACGCCGGCCACGTTGTACCAGGTGTTGAGGCTGAGGACAGTCTTGCTGTATCGCTGCGTGTGCAGCACACCGTCGGGCGAGATCGCGATGCCGAACGTGCGGACGCCCGTGTCGGCGGATGTCTTAAGCTGCCACCCCGAGCCATCATCGGACTTTGCAATAATTTGCCCGTCGTCGGACGGATGAGCGCTGGCTTTGATCCACGCGCTCCACGTCATGCTCCCTGTGCCTTGCAAGGTGGGACCGTTTCCGATATCGACGTATCCGCTCGTGCCGTTCAATGAGATTGCTGAGCCGTTCTTGCCTGAAGTCGTCCAAGTGGCGCTTTGAAGTTGCCCAGTGTTGCCGTCACCGGAGACATCGGTAGTCGAGGTACCAGTCCCTTCAGCGAATCCATAGGAGCTGATCATGCCTGTCCCGGGAGGCATGAGCGTCACTGCCGCCGTCTGAGTATTGCCGCCCAGCGTCGCGGTGACGGTCGCCGTTTGCATGCTGGCGATGGTGCCGGCGGTTGCCAGGAACGTCGAGTTCGTTGCTCCGGATGCGACTGTGGTTGAAGCCGGTACCGTGAGAGCGGCGTTGTTGTCGCTCAGTGTGACTAAGCTTGCTGCGGCTGCCGCCTGATTCAAAGTCACCGTACAAGTGCTGCTACCGCCGGAAACGACGCTCGATGGACTGCACGAAAGACTTTGCAGGGCCAGCGGCGGCAACAGAGTCAGCGAAGCCGTCTTTGTACTGGAACCCAGGGTTGCGGTGACCACTGCCGTTTGCGAGCTGGTTACGCTGCCTGCCGTTGCCGTGAATGTCGCGGACGTGCCACCAGCCGGCACCACGACGGAACTTTGCTCTGTGAGCAGAGTGTTGTTGTCGCTCAGCGTCACTGTAGTGCTGGCTGTCGCCGCCTGGCTTAGCATCACCGTGCAGGTACTGGATCCGCCTGAGGACAGGCTGGCAGGGCTGCACAGAAGCGAAGTTAGAGTCGGCATCCCCGTGACTGTAATCGAGCCGCCCGTCCCACTCATCATGATTCCGTTCCCCGAGGATGACGTGCCGACCGGGTTCAACACGGAAATTGAAGTGCCTGGCACAACCGGGGAGACCGTCGCGCTGATTGTGGCCACAACCCCATTTGAGATCAGATTTGAATTAGTGCCAACGAGGATACACAACAGCGAACCCGACCCCGACTTGCACGTGATCGTCTTACCCGCGGCAGTAGCCGCAGGTCCCGCAACCGCCACTATGTTTGTGATGTCGGTAGAAGCATAGCTGAGTGTCCATTGGACACCCGCTGGTTGGCTTCCCCCCGACGAGGCAAGAGTCAAACTGAGTGAAGCGGCGCCACCGGCGGGCGTCGTGCCAGACGAAAGGGCCAACGAGGCCGACTGCCCCAGCAGTGAAGTGCTCAGACACGAGCACAATGAAATCAAGATAACGATTAGCCTAAGCCGCATGGAGTCACGTCGCAATCTGGGTCCATTAGTTCTAGATCTCATAGTACTATATTTAGTTGAAACAGAATCGCGTCATTCTCAACGCTTTTTTTTGAAAATATTTCTCTGGAAGCTTCTTTACCGGCAAGAAGCAGCATTGTGAGCGGCAGACGAAGCTCCGCTGGTTGCGAAGGTCATCTCGCCCTATGTAAGCGATGCGTGTAGTGAGGTTAACCCCGGAGGGGATTCAAAAGTTTCGACGTCGAACCGTCGTCACTGCTGCCTCGGGACGATCACGTCAACCCGTTAGCGGGGAGGGTCGGCAGGCACTCAGTACCATAAACATGGTACTGTTGGTTTACCTAAGCACTCTGACACCCATCGTTGCAAGCGCGAGCTTTCAGCGCGTCAATGAGGTCTAAAACAGCCTAACAACGCTCTGCCACCTTCGTTCTGCTGCACTAAGTGCCGAAAAGTGCACCTTGCGCCGCCAATCCAAACGGCACAGTATCGAAAAGGCCGGCAGTGTTTTAGAATGAAGAGTCCGGTAATGTCGGGGCGTAGCGCAGCCTGGTAGCGCACCTGCCTTGGGCGCAGGGGGTCGTGTGTTCGAATCACACCGCCCCGACCAATTTTTTATACACTTACGGGCCGCGCTTGTGTAGCAGTTCGCGGAGATTGCTCACTGCACACCGCCCTGTGGCTGCGCCTCGGCGAGCCCGCAAGGCTTCTGATCGAGCGCCGCGACCGTCCTCAGCTTCCCATTTGGCCATCTTCGACTTCAGACCGAGCACGATGCTCGGATGTGTGCGCTTCCCGTCTTCACGCCAGGGCATCCAGTGCCCGACCCACTTCTTCTCCTTCTTACCAGAACGTGCAGGACGCGCGACTCCATCGCGTATGGCCGGAGCCTGACGCAGCGGATGTCAAGCCCGTGCTCATTGAGCCACAACACGGACGTCGTGATCTCCTTGGAGAACTCGGACGAGACCAATAAGATTCGGACGTCCCGGCCAAACGTGTCTCCTTTTGCCACCTCCCAATTCTGGAATTGCAGGAGCGCGGTCTCCGCATCGTCCGTGCTATTGTTCGGCTCGAGATAACGCCCGTACACCTCGACGGCCTTGGAGAATGTCATCGCTGAGATCATCGCCGAATACCGAAGCCTGGCTGCTACCGCCACATGGCCGCCGAGCATGCCGCGGCGGTGGAACAGTATCCCAAAAAGAAGGAACCCTGGCTGCCGGTCATTTCACTGTTTCAGGCTCATCTTTCGATCAGAATATGCTGATCTTCTCCCGCCAAGAGCCGCCGCAGGTACTACATTGGATATACAATGGATGTACGAGGTCACCGCATGCTGAAGAAGCTCACCAAGCACGGGAACAGTCTGGCGCTGGTCATTGACAGGCCGATCCTCGACCTGTTGAAAATCGGTACCGAGACGCCGCTCGACATCAGCACGGACGGGCACCGGCTCATCGTCGCGCCCTACGAGCAGTCTGAAAGACGCCAGAAATTCGAGGCGGCGCAGCGCACCGCGCACAAACGTTACAGCAAAGCATTCAAGAAACTCGCTGAGTAATCGCCGGCATGGATCCACTCTTCCTGACGCTGGACGAGGTCCTGGAAATCCACGCGCAGCAGATCGAGCTGTACGGCGGGTCGGACGGCATTCGCGATCCTGCTGGCTTGGAATCGTCGGTGGCCACGCCCATGGCAACCTTCGACGGGCGGTTTCTGCACCCGACCATTCCAGCGATGGCGGCAGCGTACCTGTTTCACATCTGCCAGAACCACGCGTTCCTGGACGGCAATAAGCGGACAGGCGCGAACGCCGCCATCACGGTCCTGCTGATCAACGATTGGAAACTCGACGTCAGCGAAGACGAGTTGGTCGATCTGGTGCTCTCCGTGGCATCGGGCGCGGTGTCCAAGTCGGCCTTGACCGAAGTCTTTGACCCGCGGTACCGCCCCTCATCGGAACCACTTCTGGGTTAGATCAAGGGCCAGGGCAAGCGCCACAAGTCCACGGAAACGCTGTTCAAGGACCTGGGAGTCTAGTCCTTGCGGAACCCGATCAGCGGCACGCAGTTCCGGCGCGACGTCAAACTCGCCGAGCGTTCCGGAGCCAGTCCGCACGTATGCCGTAGTCGCCGGCGATTCATCGTGGAAGTTGCACAAATGCACGATGGGAACGGTTCGCTGATGTACTCGCCGTCCCGGAAGCTTGACAGTGCCGGGCGTGCAGTCCCTCTAAATCGGCGGACCGCCCCCCACACGTCGACATCCATATGGAATAGAGTATCTAGATCTGGAGGTGAAGGGTCGTATGAACTGGAAACTTTCCTGGAAGATGGCCACTCTATGCGTGCTGGCCGGATGGCAGATCATGATGGCGCAGCAGCCGCTCCCGCCGATCCACATCATACCCCTCGGTTCGCCCTTGAAGTTTGGCGGCACCAACTCGCCTGACACCTACTCGGCCGATAGCACGTTTGGCCCCACGCCAGTGCTTGTCGATAATGGCGCGGTCACGATCTGGCAGGAGCAGGTAGCCACCAGTTCCAGAGGAGAGTGGGAAATCTTTCACATGAAGACTACCAATGGCGGTCCACTGGCGGCAAATATCAATGCAAACTGGGGTATTGTACTCGACTATACAACCACGGCGGAGGTCTCCTTCGATGCTGTGGTCAACCAGTTTTCGGTAAATGGCACCCCGTTCAGTCCCTTAACCAACTTCGGAAGCATATGCTGCGCGGTTGCCTCGAACCCGATTCTGCCCGGGGCGGCCTACTACAATCAGGGTTTTAATGCCCCACAGCCTGCCGGCGTCCATGCCGCCTGGAACCAGATCTATATCAACCCTTACCCCTTTGCCCTCCAAGGCGGCATCAATACCTCAACCGCGAACGAATTCACTTTTGGCTTGCACTTCACGCTGCTTCCGATTGATTTGCCGAAAGTGGACTCGGTGATCAGCGCCGGCGCGTTCGGCGCGTTTCCGACCTTTGGTCCGGGTTCCTGGATCGAAATTTACGGCAGCAATTTCGCCGTTGGCGCGCAGACTTGGGCTACCAGCGATTTCACCAACGGCGTCAACGCGCCTACCAAGTTGGGCGGTACCTCGGTCACCATAGGTGGGCAATCGGCTTTCGTCGATTACGTCAGTCCGACACAGATGAATGCGCAGGTGCCGTCGGGCATTATTGCAGGCCCACAGTCCCTTATCGTTAACACAGTTGCGGGCGTCAGCGCGCCGTTTATTGTGACCTCGGAGCTGGTCAAGCCAGGACTACTCGCACCGCCGTCATTCAATCTCGGTGGCATCCAATATGCAGTAGCGTTGTTCCCCGATAACGTAACGTACGTCCTTCCGCCTGGCGCGATTGCCGGAGTTTCATCAAGGCGTGCGAAGCCGGCCGACACGATCACGTTTTATGGAATTGGCTTTGGCTCAGTGACCCCTGACACTCCCCCGGGCCAGGTGGCGCCGCCACTAAGCACGATAGGCGCACCACTTATCGTCCGCTTTGGCGGCACAGACGCAGTAGTCGGGTACCATGGACTCGCTCCGAGCTTGGTTGGACTCTACCAGTTCAACGTTGTCGTACCCGCCATTGCCGCCAGCGATGCAGTGCCTTTGACGTTCACTCTAAACGGCGTGGCCGGAACGCAGACGCTTTCGATAGCGGTGGGAAATTAGCTCGGGCCAGCGAGGCTAACACGCAGTTCCCACTTGATGGAGCTATTTGGAAGCCACGCCCATTCCTTGGGCGCAGGGGGTCGCAAACCCGCCGCCCGGTGCACCAATCCTAGTCCCGCCTTGCCAATTCCCCAAGCTTCGCGTCGTGGGTTCTAATCCAGCCTGCGCCCCGTCGATCGCGCAGCGCCCCCTCCCCAACTCCACAATTTCTTGAGTGTCGGTGTGGATGCGAGTCCGAAGCAATTTTTCAGCACTTCGGCTTTGCACTTCATAACCGGATTGAGATCTCGCGACAAGAGTGATTGGCCGGCAGCCCCAATGGGGGGGCGAATGAACACCACATGGAGTCTCCGAGATTGCGTGTGTTGGAGACAAACTGATGATGTCGTTGGGAGGTGCCCGGAAGCCTGAACTCGAGCCGGAGTCGGAAGGATCACAGACGACGGACGCGCAGCCCTTAACGAGTATTCCAAAGATCGACGCAAACCGGCGAAAGTCCGCGCTGGTATCCGCGATTCTCTCAGATGAGGCGGGACGTCTTTGGTTGAGATCCTGGAACGAGCCAATTTACGGCCTTCTCGCACGACCCGCGAAATCGCCAATCCTTGAGCAACAATCGAGTGAACGCGATCCACGAGGCGGCAGACGGCTCTTTGTGGATTGGCACCCAGAATGGACTGGATCATTTCTTTCCGGCGACGAAGCAATTCACGCACTTCAGCCAGCGGCAGGGCCTCGGCGGTAGTCTTGTCAGTTGCATTCTTGAGGATGACAGTCATCAACTGTGGATGAGCACCAATGCAGGCATCTCACACTTAGATCCTGGGAGTGGGCAGTTCAGGACTTTTGGAACGGCGGACGGGCTGCCGGGGCAGGATATGAGCGGCTGGGGAACGTGTTTACAGGCCCGCTCGGGAGAGATGTTCTTTGCGGGTTTTGCTGGGGCGGCAGCGTTCTTTCCGAAAGAGGTGGGGACCGATCCTTACGTCCCACCCGTCGTGTTTACGGATCTACTGCTCCAGCGGCCGTCGGCATCGCCACAGGAAATTCCGGTTATCAACAGAACTGAAGTCACCCTGGACCCATGGCAGAACGACTTTTCCATTGGGTTCACCGCACTCAGTCTCTCCCATCCGATCGCGAATCGCTACCGCTATCGCATGCCTGGCAGGCAGGACGGCTGGACAGAAGTAAGCAGCGACAAGCGGAGGGCTACGTTTCTCGGGCTCTCACCTGGGCTTTACACGATACAAGTGCAGGGTGCTACGGGGCAAGGGGCATGGAGTGAGCCGGGCGCGTTACTCCGAATCAACGTGCTTCCGCCGTGGTGGGGCACTTGGACATTTCGCGCGGGCGTTCTAGCGCTGATCGGACTGATGCTGCTTTTGGTCTACCGCGCCCGCATCGCGCGAATCCACAGGGAGTATCAGGCGAGGTTCGAGGAGCGCGCCGATGAACGGGCGCGGATTGCGCGAGAGTTGCATGACACCCTGCTTCAGGGTTTTCAGGGGCTGATGTTCCGGCTTCAGGCGGTCCGCGATCTGCTTCCAGCTCGTCCTGAACGCGCCATTCCCGTATTGGAGACTGCGTTGGAACGCGGTGAGAACGCTATTGATGAGGCTCGGCACGCTGTGAACGGCCTTCGCTCCTCGACCGCGCTCGAAGCCGACCTCGAACACATTTTCTCCAGCCTGGCGGCTGACATCGCAAACGAGGAACACACGCCGGACGCGCCATCGGTAGCGATCGCAGTCAGCGGAGGAGTGAGGCCAGTACGCTCGCCCGCGCTGCATGACCTTCGTCAGATCGCCCAGGAAGTACTGCGCAACGCATTCCGCCACGCCAGAGCAAAGAGAATCGACGTGCGAGTCGCATACCGCAAAGACGCCCTCGTGCTGAGCTTTCGAGACGATGGAGTCGGCATCGAGGAGTCGATTATTGCGGCAGGGCAGCGGCCTGGCCACTGGGGTTTGCCCGGTATGAGAGAGAGAACCGCTAAGGTTGGCGGGACGCTGACCCTGACCAGCCAACCGGGCCGCGGCACGGATGTGACTGTGTCGTTGCCTGCTGCCGCCGCCTACGAGCGTTCGGCTTTGCGATAGGCGCGATAGAGGCACAGCTGCAGCCTGTCCTTGGCCCCGGTCTTTTTGAAGATGGTATGCAGATCTGCTGGGCCGAGGCGAAGCCTTGGGCAACTGCGAACGCACAGCAAAGCGGCTTCTTGGGGTCGACGCAGGGCGTGATCGTCCACCGAGATTGCGGAGCCTTATAGAAGGTCCGCAGCGGTGCTCCATTCTCGACCATGGAATGCCACTATCTCCAACAGGGCGCTTGCGACAATCGGCTTGGAGATGTAGTCGTCCATCCCCGCTTGGAGGCAGCGCTCCCTGTCACCTATCATCGCGTGTGCGGTCATCGCGATGATGGGGATATGTCGCCCGGTCCGGCCTTCATTCTCCCTGATGACGCTGGTTGCCTCAAAACCACCCATCTCAGGCATTTGAACGTCCATGAGAATTAGGTTTATGGACTTTTCGTCCAGAAGTTCCAGGGCTCTGCGGCCGTTTCCAGCAACTACAACGTTATACCCGGCTTTCTCCAGAACTCGAACAACGAGGAGTTGGTTGATTGGGTTATCTTCGACCAGTAGTATCTGCGGCTTAAAGCTCATGGTCTCGGCGGCGCGAACCGGGATTTGAGAGGGCATTAGTGGAGGCTCCGCTACTAACCCCTTGTCAAGGGCCATGGTAATGGCAGCACATAATTCAGCCCGGCGTACCGGTTTCGTAAGATAGGCGGGAATCCCCAACTGCCGGCAACGAGCGATATCGCCATTGCGTTCTCCGGACGTGAGCATTAAGATCACCGCCTTAGTCAACTCGGGCGAATCTCCGATCTGCTTCACTAGTTCGAAGCCATCCATCTCCGGCATGTGGACATCGCTGAGGACCAAGCCAAACGGCTGGCCGCGCTCGACGCCGTCTCGCATATGGGCTAAGGCTTCCCTGCCACTCGCTGCCGGCATTGGCAGCATTCCCCATTCTCGTGTCATATCCACCAGGATCCGGCGATTAGTAGGATTGTCGTCTACTACCAACACGGGTAGTCCAGCAAGAGATTGCGACTCGCATGAGGTTCTTATCAGCCGGCTTTCACTTGAGACGCTAAGCAAAGCCGTAAAGCGGAAGCAGCTCCCGTGCCCGGGCGTGCTTTCCACCGATATTGCTCCGTGCATGGCTTTCGCCAGGCTCGCTGAGATTGTTAGACCTAAACCAGTACCGCCAAACTGGCGAGTCGTGGAACCGTCCGCCTGAGAGAACGGATCGAATATCATTTTCTGTTTGTCTAGCGGGATTCCAATACCGGTATCACGTACAGAGAAGTGCAAACGTAGGAGATCGACATCCTTGGACTGCAGGGTCACGATAAGCTCAACCTCACCCTGTTCAGTGAACTTGATCGCGTTTCCGAGTAGATTGACTAACACTTGCCGGATTCGCATGACGTCTCCGACCACCCACTCGGGAACGTCCGGCAGGACACTGCACATCAGCTCCAAACCCTTGTCGTGGGCCCGTAGCGCGAGCGCCCGAGCCGTGCCTTCGACGAGATCTCGAACATTGAATGGCACCGGATCCAACTCCAATCTGCCCGCTTCAATCTTCGAGAAGTCCAAAATGTCGTTGATCACCGAGAGCATTGAGTCCGCAGAGATCCTTACTGCATTCAAGTAATCGCGCTGTTCCGGGTCGAGGTCGGTGCCTAGAGCGAGTTCGGTCATGCCTATCACGCCGTTCATGGGTGTGCGGATCTCATGACTCATATTTGCAAGGAACTCGCTCTTTAGCCGGCTGGCCTCCTCGGCGGTCTGGACCGCATTCGTCAACTCTAGCTTGGACGTTTCCAGTCTCTCCGCCATCTCATTGGAAGCCTTTGCAAGTTGCCCTACTTCATCGTCTCGCACAACAACCGTGCGCTGTGTGAGGTCACCACCGGCAAGCAGCTCAGCGAACTTAATCAGCTGCTTGAGCGGTGCCAACACTTTTTTGGTGTGTCGCTGCTGAATGGTCAGAATCACCCCGAGCCCCGAAAGGCCCGAGAACGACACAAGCAGAACTATTGCAAGAGATTGTCGGCGTCTAGCAGCTTGCGACTCGGTTGAAATGCCTATCCGGACGAGGGCGGGAGCGGCCGACTGAGCCTTCGGCGTCTCCCATTCAACCAATGCACTTGCCTCGGACGACACAATCGGTGCCGTGGCATCCACAAAGGTTCCGGGAGCGTTACTTTCGCTTCTAACCGAAGGCGGACGCCGTTCGTCTACATTTTGCCCGGCGGGAATGTCGTCTCGGGCGAACCCTGCAACCCCAGCAGTGGAGAGGACCTTGCCCGAGGGCGATACAATCGCAACGTAGATCACGTCGTCGATGCGTAAGGTACGTCGGGTAATTCGATCGAGTTCCGCCTTATCTTCAGTTATGACTGCGAGTTCAGCCTGCTGCGCGACGAGCTTTGCCACAGATGTCGCTCTATACCGGGCTTCCCGCTCGAATGCAGCCTTCTGTCCGAATAGCAGAATCGCAACTACCGTTAAGGCCGTCGCTGCTGAGGCACCCATAGCAAGGAAATTAGCAAACAGCGTTCGGCTAAGAACGCTGCGCTCACCGGCGAATTCCGGCCGCACGGCAGTCATCGAATAACCAGCACCTCGCTAGACGGAGGCGGCCGTTGAATTCCGAGGATGCGGAGCACGCGGTCATTTACCGCAATGCGAACTCGCCGAGGATCTATCGTCTTCGCGACGTCTTCCTTAGAGAGATATCGCTTAACCGTCTCCGCAGTCTGCGTTCCGATGTCTCCGTAATCTGGATAGAAGCCCACGGCGGCTCCGGCGCGCACAAAGCCTTCAGAGAAACCAATGACCGGAAGCTCATTTCGTATCGAAGTGAGAAGGATGGCCGGTATGGCGGCGGACGGAAACAACTCGCCGTCCGGAAGACACCATACGAAATCAACTCGCCCATGCAGAGTACGAAACGGTCGACAACGATCTGAGGCCCACCGGTTTCC
>JBDTMC010000180.1:0-13923 GCA_039934475.1 Bryobacteraceae bacterium
ATATTGACAAGTTTGGTGGTCGCGATGGCTTCAATAAACGTCATCCGAAACGCAGGTTTGCGCGATGCGCTTGAATTCCTCGAGTTTGCCGTGGTGGGCTGCCTTTTGCCCTCGCCGGTGACGGGGCCGCTGGAATGTTGCGCGTAGGCGCGGTTGTCCTTCCGAGCAGGGGTTGCTCATGAGGGCCGAGTCCGCGCGGGAATCAGCCTTCGTGGCGAAAGGTAGCGCCGGCGACCGATGCATGTGTCAGCAAGTGTGAACGCCTCATTTGGAATTGTTAGCGGGCAAGGACACCAAGGCCTCGTCGTCCGATGCGGCGCCAAGCCTCTGCCGTAGTCCAGCCAATCTGCGGCCGGGACAACGTCCCACAAATTTGCATTTGTCTCTCCGTGCGAAGCCTTCCGACCCAACGGCCTTTGAAATGCTGCAAGCATCTAGATGCATGAAGTCCAGGCAACACCTCGGGCTCACGACGTTCTACGCCAGGCCACGGCGCGGCTGCACCGTCGGACCGATCAGTCGTCGCTGTTGTCGGTCCTGATGAAGCCAGAGGTAACAATCCAGAGCTACCGCACGGCCATGAGGGCGCTTCAGGGAGCGTACCGGGAAATCGATGTGTTGCTGCTTAAGGGCGCGGGCTACTGCCCGGGGCAATTGCCGGCCTACGTACCTCGTGTTCCCGCAATCCGCCGGGACCTGACGGAACTGGGGCCAGGCGTGGACGCCGGTGACCGACAGCCAGCGCAGCCGATTGCCAGACTGAACGAGCCCACCAGCGAAGCCGCCTACCTGGGTATGCGCTATGTGGTGGAAGGCGCTCAACTCGGAAGCCGCCTGATCTATCGCCATCTGCTCGGGGTTTTCGGTGAAGATATCGGCCGGATCGGATCCTTCTGGATACTGAGTTCAACACCGAAGAACACTTGGCCGGATCTGATGAGGGAGTTGGAGCGGGTAGGGTCCCGCGACTCGCTGGCTTCGGCGGTCCAATCTGCCCGCCGGACGTTCCGGCACATGGCTCAGTATCTGGATGTGAAGGCGGAAGTGACGTCGTGAATCTGTCGCTGCTTCCGTTCGGAGATTGCGGGACCGCGATATTGCATAGCATCGGCAGCGTGCAGTCGCACGGGGTGCTGGTCGCGATTCAGGCGGAGAGCCAGGTTGTCGAATACTGCTCGGCAAACTCCGCGGGGTTGCTTGGGATCGAAGCGCCGAAGCTTCTCGGTCAGACCGGAGTTCAGTGGCAGGCGGACCGATGGCCGGGCCTTGCAACCCTCGCCGGCAGAGAAGGAATTCTGGAATGGGCGGAGATTGGCGGTACGGAACCCCTGGTAGTGGTTGGGCACCGCTGCGGGCCGCACCTGATACTCGAATTCGAGCGGCGCGGAGTGGGGTCGCCGCACTGGTGGAATCATGCGGCGCGGACGGCATTTCTGGCACAACTGACCGCTGTCCATACGGCGGAACAGTGCCGGGAATTCCTGGTCAACCAGGTCTTCACACAATCCGGGTATGACCGCGTCATGATGTACCGTTTTCTTCCCGACTGGAGCGGAGAAGTAGCCCTGGAACGCTGCCGGCCGGGTATTGAAGGCTTCCTCGGTTTGCGGTTTCCCGCGACGGACATTCCTCCCAACGCGAGACAGTTGTTCGCCCTGAACTGGCAGCGCGCGATCGCGGATGTGGACAGTGAGACTGCGGCAATTCTCAGCCGATCCGACGGAGCGCAGCCCCTCGACCTGACTTACTCCACACTGCGCGCCGCTCATCCGGCGCATATTCAGTATCTGAAGAACATGGGGGTGCAGGCATCGCTGACACTGTCCACGGTGGTGAACGGCAAGCTCTGGGGCCTGATCGCGTGCCACCATCTCTCAACGCGGTCGCTCTCGATTGAGGACCGGCTTTCGTTCGAGGAGATGGCGCGCCTGGTGTCGCTGCATCTGACAAACCTGCTGGGACTCATGGAGCAGAACCTGCAATCCGAGATGCGCCAGAAGTTGTCGGCATTGCAGGGCGCGATGTCGCTGGCGGGGGACGACGCGAGACTCGCGCTGTCGCACAATCTCGGCGCCATTCGCCAGGTGTTCGGCGCGGGCGGCGCTTGGCTGCGCTTTGAAGGTCTGGATGTCTTCCACGGCCTGGTGCCCGACAAGCTCTCGCTTGCTCCCCTACGCGATTTTCTGGAGAGGTTCCCCCGGGACGAAGTCAGTTCCTGGGACGCATTGCCCGAAGCGCTTCAGCCCTACCGGGCGCTGGCCGCGAATGCCAGCGGGATGCTCTTCATCCCTCTCAGCGGCGCTGATTTCATTGCTCTGCTGCAGCCGGAAGTTATTTCGACCATCAACTGGGCAGGTAAGCCCGCCGATGCGGAAACCCAGGAGGGGATTCCGGCGCAACCGCTCACGCCGCGCAATTCTTTCGCCGTCTGGTCGCAACGGATGAGGAACATCTCGGAGGCATGGACTCCAACCGAACTGGGCTTCGCCGGCAAGCTGCGGACGGACCTGCAGTTGTTTATCGGTAACGCGCGCCTGGAACAGATCGCGCTACACGATCCGCTTACCGGACTCGCAAACCGGCTTCTGTTCGACAGGCGACTTCAGCAGGAAGTCCGGAATGCCATAGCCCGGAACACAACCTTCGCAGTCCATATGATCGACCTCGACAGGTTCAAGCATGTGAACGACACTCTCGGGCACGGCGCCGGAGATCAAGTGCTGACCCAGGTGGCTGAACGGCTGATGGGAGTGGTCCGGAAGGAAGACACGGTTGCGCGGCTGGGAGGTGACGAGTTTGCAATCATCCAGACCGGACTGGCGGACCGGGCCGGCGCGGTCTCGACAGCAGACAAGATCGTGAATTCCATTTCGGAGCCGTATCGCATTGACGGCGAGAAGGTAGAGATCGGCGCAAGCGTGGGTATCTCCCTATGTCCCGCCGACACCGTGGAAGAGGACGAACTGATGGAGTGCGCCGATCTTGCGTTGTACGAGGTGAAGCACACGGGGCGAAGCGCCTATTCCATGTATCTGCCGACGATGCGAACGGCCGAGTCACGGATTACAGACGGCGATCTGCTGGTGAATGCTCTGCGAGACAACGAGTTCGAGCTGAACTACCAGCCCATCGTTGACGCGCACAGCGGCGAACTGAGGGGACTCGAGGCCTTCCTCCGGTGGCGCCGGCCCGGCGAGCCGATACAGACTGCCAGCGAGTTTCTGCCGCTGGCAGAGCAGAGGCATCTTGGCCCGGCAGTGGGCAAATGGGTGATGAATGCGGTGTTCGCGCAATACCAGCAGTGGATGCGGGAGGGCTTGCCGCCGGTGCCCATCACCGTCAATATCGGGGCCTCTGAGTTCGCTACGCTCGATCTCCCCGGTGACATCGAGGCCCTCGCCGCGCGCTACGAGACCGGATGGCAGTGGCTTCGCCTCGATATCAAGGAGGAGGCCCTCATGGCCGACCCGGCACAGGCAGTCCGGAAGCTTAACAAGCTCCGCGACGCGGGCGTTGGCGCTAACTTGGATAACTTCGGACGCGGCTTTGTGCCGCTCGGGTACCTGACACAACTGCCATTCCGCGGCATCAAAGTGGATGCCGTTCTTTTCGATCACAAGCGGGATCGTACGCGTTTCAATGCCCTGCTGAATGTCGTTCAGGGGATCGCGCAGGTGTTCAGCGCCCAGTTGACGGTCACCAGGATTGAAACGGTCGCGATGCGAGATCGTCTACGAAACCAGCGCATCGATCTTCTCCAGGGATACTCGATTGCCCGGCCAGCGGAAGCGGCGAAGACTGCGGAGTGGCTGCGCGGGCCGGAGCGGCTATTGGGGTGACAACGCATACTTCGAACTCCGTGGGAAGACTGCCTCGCGGCTTTAGGCCCACCGCTATCAAGGAGCCGGCGCCTTCTGGCTATCGAAATGCTCAACTAAAGCCAGGTGCCAATCACCGTGATACCGTTTGTTCCATCGGCCGTAGAGGAATGGCCGGCAACTAACCCGCCCTTGGTTACCGCTGCTCTCGACCGCCCGGGAACTGCTTTAGTGATTTTTGGAAGCGATTTGCGCGTGCTATACGGGGTGGGCAGTCTGGAATCGCTACTGGCATTGCAGCCTGGCGACTTCGTGCCTGGTGCGGAACTACTTTCCTTGCTGGACCGAAGTGCAACGATTGACGGCCCATCAAAAGCGCGGATGGCGGTAACACTTCGCAACGCGGTGAACCGCGCGGAGCATGACAATACTTCGGCAGACCTCTCCGCCACTCACGGTTCCCGTACTATCGCGTTCGAAACCAGGAGCATCGGCCACGATTGCTGGATGTGCACCTTTGAAGACGTTACACAGCAGCGGGCCGACGAATTGCAACTCCTGGGTCTCGGCTTGCAGTATCCTCTGACCGGGCTGGGAAATCGTCCCCATTTCGATCACTTGAAAGCTGTGAACGACGCATTGGGTCGTGCCGCGGGCGACGACCTGCTCCGGCTTGTCGGCCAAAGGCTTCAGTCCCTCGCGTGTGAGCCGGATGTAATCGCGCGAATGGGTGGCGATGAATTCGCCATTCTCATGACTACAGTGCCGCTCGCGTCTGAATTGGCCACGCACGCCGATCAAATCATCGATCTCCTCCAGCGTACCTGCCTTGTCAGAGGACAAGTGGTAAATGTAGGCGCGAGCATGGGATTCGCGATCGCTCCACGTGACGGAGACGTACCAGCGCGGCTGCTTCAGAGCGCAGATCTGGCGCTTTACCAGGCTAAAGCCGCTGGCGGAGGCAGCTTTCTCTTTTTCGAGCCGGCAATGGAAGAACGCGCCGTGGCGCGGCGAAATCTGGAACTCGACGTTCGCAAGGCGCTTCCGCTGGGACAGATGGAGGGCCGATGCTGATTATCCTGGCGCGAGGCGTTGCGAGAGCCCGCTCAGACCTGACGGTGCCTGGCCTCCGTCATTTCGTTAACACGACGGCGCCACTGGTCCGGCTCGAGGGCCGTCTGTCCCTCGGTGGCAGAAGGAGACCCGCCTTCCCTTTGACGAGGCGGTGAGCAGCATGGCGACCGCTCCTGAAATTCAGCCTAACGCCCTCATCGAACATCCGGCGGCCAATAATGACAATAATGAGCTGTTTGTCGAGCAAGTCCGACTGCTGTTCGAGACGCGCGGCGTCATCGCGATCGGTCTTGTCATCGCCGGCTTGAGTGCCGCGGCGGCTTGGCGACTGTTACCGGTTTGGATGGTCGGAGCGTGGTTCGCCTTGTACTTTCTGGTCGTCCTGGGCCGACTGTCGCTATGCCATTACCAACGGCAGGCCGCCGATCGCGATGCCACGGCACGGAAATGGTGTTGGCGCTTCGTTGCCGGCACCAGCATCACGGGTATTTTGTGGGGCGCTTTCGGCTGTTTCGTTCTGATGCTTCCCGATGCTGTCTACCACGTCTTTGCCGTCTTCGTGCTTGGCGGCGTTATCGCGGGAAGCATGATCGGCAACACGACCTATTTGCCGGCGTTTTACAGCTACATGGTGCCGGCAGCTTTGCCGGCGATCGTGATCATGATCACCCGACCGGACCCAATTCGGATCGAGATGGGGGTGATGCTCGCCCTGTTCATCGCGGTGCTTGCGGTTGTAGGAAGTAATCTGAACCGCTCCGTCCTGTCCGAGATCCGCCTGCGGATCGCTCAAGGTAATCTTTTGGAAAGACAAGGCACACTTTTCGACAAGCTCTCCAAGAGTGAGGCATTAATGGAGGAAGCCCAGGCAATCGCCCATGTTGGGCACTGGGAGTTCAACCAGACGGCCAATTCTTTCGCCGCATCCAAGGAGGCCTACGATATCTACGGCGTCGATCCAGCAACTTTCCAAGCATCCCTTGAAATGGTGATTGCTCGTGTCCATCCGGATGACAAGGTGATGGCCGCCGAGGATTTCAAACAGGCAATGGCCAATCACACTTCGTTTAGGATCGAGCATCGCATCGTCCTGGACGATGGTGTCGTCAAGTTCGTCCATGTGGCCGGCAAGGTGTTTTTCGACGCGGAGCGAAAGACGGTGTATTCGGTGGGAACGGTACAAGACATCACGAGCCGGCATGCGTTCGAAACCCAACTGCAGTTCGCCAACAGTCTGCAGTCCGCCGAATTGGAGGCATCGCCCGATGGCATCATGGTCGTCGACGCGGACGACAGGATTATTTCGTACAATCAGCGCTTCGCGACCATGTGGGGTGTGCCGCCGCAGGGTCTGGCAACGGGCGACCACGCGCCCGTGTTGGCCGCAGTTGTGGCGGTGATGCGGGAACCGGAGAAGTTCCTGGCGCGCGTGCGGTACTTCTATGCTCATCCACTCGAGTCTGGTGAGGACGAACTTGAGACGCTACGCGGGCAGTTCATTGAACGCTACACCGCCGGGCTGCGCACCGATTCCGGGCAGAGCGTCGGCCGCGTATGGTTTTTCCGCGACATTACCGCGCGCAGAAGGGCCGAGACGCTGCTCCTGCACTCGGCGCGCCTCGATGCGCTCACCGGCCTCGCCAATCGCGCCATCGCCGTGGTAGCGCTTCAGCGTGCCATTACCGAGAGTAAACGCGGCGGAAAGACGTTCGCCCTTTTCTACATTGATTTGGATCATTTTAAGGACGTCAATGACACGCTTGGACATCCGGTCGGGGATGCGCTACTTTGCGCCGTCGCCGGTCGCCTTCAATCGAACGCCAGAGAGGCCGATACCGTCGCCCGCTTTGGCGGTGATGAATTCGCCATCGTCGCCGAGGGTATCCACGAGCCTGTCGACGCGGGCGTTCTCGCGGAAAAGCTGCTAAGTGAACTCGGCAAGCCGTATTTGATTCAGGGCAACACGATCCGGATCGGCGCCAGCGTCGGGATCGATTTCCACGGGCCCGAGGCACCCGATGCCGAGAGTTTGCTCTCGCACGCGGACATCGCTCTCTACCGCGCGAAATCGGAGGGACGCGGCGGCTATCGGTTCTTCACGAGCGCCATGGATGCCGAGGTTCGTACCCGCGTGACCATGGGCGCCGAGCTTCGCAACGCTCTCGTGCAAGACCAGTTCTTTCTTGTGTACCAGCCGCAAGCGACCATCGACACGGGACACATTGTGGGTGTGGAAGCCCTGGTGCGCTGGCGCCATCCGAAACGGGGCGTCGTTGAACCGCAGGAGTTCATTCCTGTGGCCGAGCGGTTCGGCCTGATCCGCGAGTTAGATCATTGGGTCTTGTGGAACGCCTGCCGGCAAGCCAAGGCTTGGCTCCTTGCCGGCATCGCGCCGCTGCGTATGAGCGTCAATCTGTCGGGTCTCGAGTTTAAAGCGTCCACCGATCTGGAAAATGACATCCTCGCCGCGCTTGCCGAAACCGGGCTCCCACCCACTCAGCTTGAGCTGGAATTGACTGAAACCGTCCTGATGGATTCGTCGCTGAAACACGCCGACGTCTTCCAGCGGCTGCGCCAACGCGGCATTACGATCGCCATTGACGATTTCGGCACGGGCTACTCCTCGCTCGGTTATCTGGGTCGGTTCCCCTGTGACCGGATCAAGATCGCGCAGGAGTTCGTGAAGGGCCTGCCATCCTGCTCCGAAAGTGTTGCCATCGTGAAGGCGACAATCGGCCTTGGGCACGACCTCGGCATAATGGTCATCGCCGAGGGCGTGGAGACCCGAGAGCAGCTCGATCTTCTGAATGACTGGGGATGCAGGGAAGTCCAGGGCTATTATTACTCCAAACCCTTGGCTTCCACGGACCTCCTGCCGCTGCTGTCCGGTAGCGGAATTATCCGAGTTGAAGGCCACACCAGCGGTATAGGCCAGGTCTCATCAAGGCCCGGACAGGTCCGGCAGATGCCGAGCGAGGCCCTTTCACCGCCAGCAGGTGCTGGACGGCCGGCATGATCGACGAGGAACACAAACGCCCGCAAGATCTGGACAATCGATTGGAGGCTTACGCCGCCTGGATCGAGGAGCTCCGCCACGGCAAGAACGCCCCACTGCCGCCAACCGGTGCCGCAGACCCTTTGGCGAAGCTAGGTAGGGAGCTCCAGCTCCTGTCGGACGTCATTACCCAGCGAGAGACCGAACTCATCCGCCTATTTCAGTTGGTGCACACGGTCGAGCGTGGCGTGCTTGTCGAAGACGTCCTCGACAGTATTTTCGAGCGCTTTGTCGGGATCATACCCTATGACCGCATCGGCTGTGCCTTCCTGTCCGATGGCGGCGCTCAACTGACTGCCTATTGGGCAAGATCCAACATGGGGCCGATGCAGATTACCAAGGGCTATGCCCAGCCCATCGCCGAAAGCAGTCTTCAGGAGGTACTCCGGGCCGGCCAGCCGCGTATCCTGAACGACCTGGAGGCCTACCTCGCCGCCAAACCCGGTTCAGACTCAACCTCCCGGATCGTCGCCGAGGGAGGGCGATCAAGCCTCACCTGTCCTCTATTCGTGGACGGCCGCCCGCTCGGTGTTCTTTTTTTCACGAGCCGGCAAAAGAACGCCTATGGCGATGTTCACCAGGCCGTCTTTCGCCAGATAGCCGAAGAAATCGCCACGGTGATCGACAAGAGTCGGCTGTTCCAGGAGTTGGTAGACAGCAACAAATTTCTTCTCCGCCAGGCCGAGCAACTCAAGGAAGTCGCGAACCGTGACGCGCTGACCGGCGTGCTGAACCGAGGCGCCTTCATGGTCACGCTGGATCGACAGATCCTTGCCAGTTCCGCGGTGGGCAAGACGTTGGGTGTGATCATGATCGATATCGACCACTTCAAGGTTGTCAACGACACCTACGGCCATGCTGCTGGCGACTTGGTGCTGCGTGAGTTCACACACCGCCTTTCCACGATACTCCGGCAAAGCGATTATCTCGGCCGCTACGGCGGCGAGGAGTTCCTACTCTTGATCGCCGAAACAAACGCCGATGAGCTTCTGCAGATCGCCGAGCGCTTTAGATTGGCAATCGCCGAAAAGCCGTTCGACGTCGGCGCTGCCAGCCGGAGCATCACCGCCAGCTTCGGCCTAACCCTAGTGTCGGATTCCGCCAGGCGCGCGGAGGCTGCGGTTGCTGTCGCCGACGGGGCTCTCTACGCCGCGAAGATCGGCGGGCGAAACCGTTGCGTGCTCGCCTGATGAGCGATGCCTAACAGGCTGACGATGACGAGTTCAATGTCTACCTCATAGCGTTATCATGAGGGCACTTCGCTTTCCAGTCGGTATCCGCGGAGGCAAAAATAGTGCGCGCGATACGGGGTTCACGGACTCGGCCACGCGACACAGAGTGGGGTTCGCGTATCCCAGGGTTGGCGGGTATACGTAAAGCAGTGGAGGATAGGAAGGGAATCGAGTTCACGGCCCTGCTTCACGCTCTCGGAGCCCTGAATCTTTCCTCAATCTCCTTGGCCCGTCAAGCCTGTCACGAACCTCTTTGAACTTCGCCTGGTATCGCTTCTCGTCAGAGTAGCCTTTCTCCGCCGACGCTTGGGTCCGTCCAGAGTTTTCCTGGTGTCCCATCTCGTATTCCCTTTCGGCAATGGCGGCAAGGGTGAGGACGACCTCGAAGCCTGTCCAAATGAACGTAAGGCGTGTTTCTTCGAGTTCACGCAGCAGCCGCATCGACACATGGAACACTTTGCCCGTGGCTCGCCTTATTGGCTTTTAAAATCCGTTCGGCGACACGCAGAGGCCGTCGTTCCTACCTAGCTCCGTTTGGTTATCGAAATGCTTAACCAAAACCAAGTGCCAGTCACCCTCATACCGTTTGTTCCATCGGCCCCAGAGGAATGGCCGGCAACTATCCCGCCCTTGGTTGCCGCTGCTCTCGACCGCCCGGGAACTGCTTTAGTGATTTTTGGAAGCGATTTGCGCGTGCTATACGGGGTGGGCAGTCTGGAATCGCTACTGGCATTGCAGCCTGGCGACTTCGTGCCTGGTGCGGAACTACTTTCCTTGCTGGACCGAAGTGCAACGATTGACGGCCCATCAAAAGCGCGGATGGCGGTAACACTTCGCAACGCGGTGAACCGCGCGGAGCATGACAATACTTCGGCAGACCTCTCCGCCACTCACGGTTCCCGTACTATCGCGTTGGAAACCAGGAGCATCGGCCACGATTGCTGGATGTGCACCTTTGAAGACATTACACAGCAGCGGGCCGACGAATTGCGACTCCTGGGTCTCGGCTTGCAGGATCCTCTGACCGGGCTGGGAAATCGTCTCCATTTCGAGCGCTGTCTTGCCGTGGCGCTGAACGGCAAATCGGCGTCCCCGCCGGCCGTTTTCGCGCTCGATCTTGATCGCTTCAAAGCTGTAAACGACGCACTAGGTCATGCCGCGGGCGACGACCTGCTCCGGCTCATCGGCCAGAGGCTTCAGTCCCTCGTGCGCGAGCCGGACGTAATCGCGCGAATGGGTGGCGATGAATTCGCCATTCTCATGACTACAGTGCCGCTCGCGTCTGAATTGGCCACGCACGCCGGTCAAATCATCGATCTCCTCCAGCGTACCTGCCTTGTCAGAGGACAGGTGGTAAATGTAGGCGCAAGCATGGGAATCGCGATCGCCCCGCGTGACGGGGACGTCCCTGCGCGGCTGCTTCAGAGCGCAGATTTGGCACTTTACCAGGCTAAAGCCGCTGGCGGAGGCAGCTTTCTCTTTTTCGAGCCGGCTATGGAAGAACGCGCCGTGGCGCGGCGAAACTTGGAACTCGACTTTCGCAAGGCGCTTCCACTGGGACAACTGGAAGTTCACTACAAACCCAGAGTGGATATAGCAACCAGGTCACTGCTGGGCTTTCAGTCCCTGGTTCGATGGCGGCATCCGACCCGGGGCTTGATGGAATGGGCGGAGTTTGAGGCTCTTTCCAATCAGATCGGCCTCACAGTTCAAATAGGTGACTGGACGTTGCGGACCGCCTGCCGGGATGCGGTACCGTGGCCGGATGGTATTTGCGTCTCCGTCATTACTTACCCGGCGCAGTTTGAAAATGATCATCTGGTCACCACCGTGAAGCACTTATTGGCGTTGCCATCGCTGGCGGCGCGTAAGCTCGAGATCGCGATTACCGAAGAAATTCTGCTGATGAATGAAAAGGCCGTTTTGGCAAGGCTTCAAGAATTGCGGGATATCGGCGTCAGGATTGCGATGGACGGTTTCGGGACCGGCTACGCCTCGTTAAGCCAACTGGCGAGCTTCCCGTTTGACAGAGTAAACATAAACAGATCGCTGATCGCCGACGGTTCGGGAAACTCAAGACACCGTGCGATCGTGCGGGCCATAACCTCACTGGGATCCAGCCTTGGGATTTCGACCATGGCTGAAGGCATCGAGACGCCGGCGGAGCTGGATCGAATCCATTCCGACGGATGCGCCACGTTGCAGGGATATATACCTACGAAAGGAGTTCCCGCGAGCGAACTTGCCGGGTTGACTGCCAGTTTAATGGCCGCGGCCGTTCCGGGAACACCATGAATAGCAAGAGAGACTATGACGAACGACATCTACAAAATCGTCTACTGCAGCCGAAATCAGATCGCCGGCACCCCGGAGGAGATCAAAGCTGGAATTCAGAGCATCCTGAATACTTCCCGAATTAACAATGCCAAGGCCAACGTAACCGGCGCCCTGCTGTTTAACGAAGGCCTTTTCGCGCAGGTGCTCGAAGGCCCTGTCGCCGCGGTTGAAACGATTTTTGAGAAAATCCAGCGCGATACAAGGCACAGCGACGTGATAGTCCTTCAGAGCGGCACATTCGCGGAGCGCGACTTCCCCGCATGGTCAATGGCCTTCGCCGCCCGGGGCGCAAACTCGGCCACCACATTTGGAATTCCGGCGTTCGAAGCGGCCAAATCCAATCTTTCGCTTGCGGCGGATCAGGTCCTCGCGCTTCTGCACAAGGTCGTCGTTCAAGAGGATTGGATGATGCCATGATCGTCCCGGTGATCGCTTAGTTCCTGCGTGGGCGCTTGCTTGAACTCATCCCGGTAGAGCGGTGAGCCTCGGTGCCGGCGCTTCTATACCTCGCGCCTTCTTTCTCGAAAGGACAGTGTGGTCGTTTCTGAGCACAATCGCCAACCCGAGCCACGCCGGTGAGCGGGACTGGACAGAATGAACGGAAGCCCGGCGTCAATGCTGCAACTGCGTCCTTTACGTGGTTGGGGGTTGGTGAGGCGCCGCAAATTCTGCTGATGGCTGCGTTGGATGATCCTGAGACCGCCTTATTGGTTTTTGATGCCGAGCTTATACTGCTCGGCGTCACAAGCCAGATACCTCGACTTCTGGAACTATGCACGAACGAGCCGCTTAAGCCTCAAAGCGTGCATGAGTTATTCTCCATTTCCGACCTCGAAGAGATCTCCCTGGTACGGGCAAGAAACCAGCTGGCTCAATTGGGCCAGCGGACGCAATTGGATGCAGATGTACCTGCTTCATCCATTCTCCTGTACAGCAAAGATCAGGCCCGGTGTGTGCGCATGAGGCTCCGGGTTATCGGCGACCAGTGGCGGCTCGCATCGTTTGAAGCGTTCCCGAATAGGTTGCCCGGCAATGAGTCCGGCGAGCTTCCTATTCGCGATAAATTGACCGGCCTGCCATCTAGGGTCATGTTCGAAAACGCGCTGACTGAAATGCTTACCCGGCGACCGGAGGTGCCTTGTGCTGTTCTGCGACTGAGCCTCGATCACCTCACGCCCGTCAACGAGACCCTGGGGCACGCTGCGGGAAACTCGGTAATTCGCCTTGCGGCGGAACGGCTACAGCAGGCTGTTCGGGCGAGCGATCTCGTGGCCAGGCTGGACGGAAATGAATTCGCAGTCCTGATTCATCCCGCGCCAACGATGACCGAGCCCGCCAAAATCGCAACCAAGATACTGGATTTCGTTCACAGGACCTACCTTGTGGAGGGACAGCTCATAAATATAGGCGTCAGTGTTGGAATCGCCCGGTCTTCGGACGACAACCGGTCCGTGGGGCTTATCAGGAAGGCCAACCTCGCGCGCTCTCAGGCAAAGGCATTGGGCGGAGCGGCTTTCTGCTTCTTCGACTCCGGAATGGAGCACCGCGCGCAGGCAGACCGTATTACCGAACTTGATCTGCGCGCGGCTCTGCCACTCAACCAGTTGGAAGTACACTACCAGCCGCAGGTGAATTTTGCGACAAGCCGCCTGATTGGCTTCGAAGCTCTGGTTCGTTGGCGGCATCCGCAACGAGGACTGATTTCGCCAGGTGAATTTATTCCGATTGCGGAACGAATCGGAGCTATCGTGCCCATTGGCGAGTGGGTCCTGAATACCGCCTGCCAGGAGGCATCACAATGGCCTCCGGACCTGACAGTTGCCGTAAACGCGTCACCGTCGCAATTCGATACCGGTACGTTCCCAGGGTTGGTTCGACAAGCTCTCAGCAAGACGGGTCTGCCGGGTGCAAGACTCGAAATCGAAGTCACTGAGGGCATTCTACTGCGGTACGGTATTGCGAATCTGGAAATTCTCGATAAGTTACGCTCCATGAACGTCCGTATCGCCATGGATGATTTCGGAACGGGCTACTCGTCGCTCAGTCAGATAGCACTCGTACCCTTTGACAAGATCAAAATTGATCAATCCCTGGCAGGAATAAAAGGCGACGACTTGAAGCGAAGGGCGATCGTACGAGCGGTTGTGTCGCTCGGCCGGAGCCTGGGGATTTGTGTCCTGGCTGAGGGTATTGAAACGCTCGGTCAACTAACCCGCCTTCAACAGGACGGTTGCGACTTGGTACAGGGATATTTTGTCAGCAAGGCGGTTCCGGCCTCCGAGCTCAACCAGATCATTTCGCAATGGAATCCAGAGGCGAAATCCGCTGCTTCAAACCGGGAGCCGGAAATATCAACGTAAGCGGCTGATGAACCGCCCTTGCGCTCAAGGTTAGCCGGGCGGGATCT
>JBDTMC010000181.1:0-13852 GCA_039934475.1 Bryobacteraceae bacterium
GAAGAAGCCCTGAGCGGGCTGGGAGTCGAGCAAATCGGCGGCGAGGCGGACGCTGAAGCTGGAGTAGATGTTGAGCAGCGTATCCGACCATTGAGAGGCGAGGAGGGCACCGTTTTCAGGGTTCGGCTTGGCGCCGGACTTCTCGATGTGGGCGTGAATCTCGGCACCGGTCTCGTCAGTGAACAGGAGGAGGGTGTTGCGAAAATGCTGAGTGAGATTGGGGACGCCGTTGTTGAAGTTGGCCAGAGAGAGGCGCTCACTCCGAAGCGGCGGCATGAGGAGGACCTCGGCGTCTCCATCTTCGCCGGTGGAGAAGACGGCGCTGAGGCGGCGGCCGTTGATGGGCTTCGCAAAGATCAGGAAACCCTCAGAGAGATAGACGCGCAGTTCATCGCGGGCGATGGTGAGATTGCGGACGCGGTAGCATTCCTGCGGGTCTAAGCCTTCGGTACGCAACTGGGACGCGATGGCGGCCAAGCGGCCGGGGGCGGGAGGAGTGGGGGGCGCATCCTGGCACCATGCCGAAGCCGCCAGAGTCAGAAGGAAAACAGAAAGACTCTTCATATCCGGCAGCCTCAACAGTGCTAGATGAACATCTCGTCGTCGTGCGTGGCTTCTGTAACGTTTGGCCGATTGCCGCGGGTTAGGGTTTGGATGGCGGCTCGAATACCGGCTGAGACGCCGCTGATCTCGCGCAAGGGGCGCATAACGCCATCGTGAATGCCGATCACGGTGCTATGAACTTTAGTCAGCGAATCGTCCACCATCATCTCAGCCCGCTCGAGTTGAACCCCCAAGCGAACCAGGATGTCGGTCAAGGAGTTGTCGACCTTGTGCAGTTGGACGCCCGTTTGGACAAGAACGTCACTGGCTTTGGCAGTGAATTCTGTGACTTGTGCCGTGAGGACAGTCAGTTGCGTACGACTGACGGCAAGGGTGGATTCGGCGGAGGATATGAGCTGCCTGATGCCCGGCAGGAGAGAGACAACCTCCGCGTTTAACTTTTTTGAGGAGGTGTACAGTCCGTAGAGAATCAGGAGCTGCAGCACCAAGGCGAGGGCCGACACAATGACCGCCCCCGCCATGACGTAGAGTAGGCCTTCCGGCACTAGGAACCTCCAGGGATCGGACGGAGTTTAGAGAGCCGGAGCGGAATCGGATCCTGGCGTCGCGGAGACGGTGTCGCGGTAGGCCTGTTTTCCGGCGGCTACTGCGGCTTCGAACTGCTCGCGCTGGCGCTGTACTGCGGTTTTGCCTTTGTCGAGCAGGTCTTCGGCGGAATCGCGGATCTCTTCAGAACGCCGCTTCAGGTAATCCGAGCCTTCGTCCGCCTTGGAGCGGATAAGCTTGCGCGTCTCCGGGCCCGACTTGGGGGCAAAGAGAATACCGACCGCGACGCCGACACCTAATCCGAGCAGGAAAAACGGGATCTTCTTATCTTCATCCATGATGATGGCCTCCTTGCTGACTTCAGTGTACTCCACAAACTTCAGGATACCAGTGCGGACCGGGAAGCGCGGCGGTAAAATTCGGAAGGATAAGAATGCGACAAATCAGGCCGAAATTATTGGATCAGGCGGGATTGCGAGAGCTGGCTTTGAAGGCGTTAAGCGCGCGGGCCCACTCAGCGGCGGAGTTGCGAACTAAGCTGCGGAGGCGGGCCGCAGAGCCCAATGACATTGATGGTGTGATGGCGTCGCTGAAGGAGTATGGATACCTCAACGACAAACAGTTTGCCGAGACTTATGCTTACGGGCGGTTGAACAGCGAGGGCCATGGCAGCGGTCGCGTTCTGCGGGATTTGCGGCGCAAGCAGGTGGCCGCGCCAGTGGCTGAGGCGGCGGTGAAGGATACGTTTGCCGGTACCGATGAGGTGGAGTTGATTGAGAAGTACCTGGCGCGGAAGTTCCGCAATGTGGACTTACACAAGTTGCTGGCGGATCCGAAGAAGCTCACGTCGGTGTTTGGGCGGCTGCGGTATGCAGGGTTCGCGTCCGGGCCGGCGATTGGTGTATTGAAGCGGTATGCCAGTGGGGCTGGGGAGTTGGAAGGTTTGGAAGAAGTGGAAGCGCCCGAGGACGAGTAGTGTAGGTGGGGCCATTGATGACGCCGATCACCCGGCGCCGCGCGCTGCGGGGCGGCGGCTAGTGGCGATCCAATAGCGTGGACCAGCGCCATATTGAGCGGCGCGATCATGGGGATTGGCGAGGGCGCATCGCTCCATCGACAGACAGCCACAGCCGATGCAACCTGTGAGGCCGGAGCGCAACCGTTCCAACTCGTCAATGCGTTCGTCAATGCGCTTCGTCCAGGTGCCCGAGAGCTTGGCCCAGTCCGGCCCCTCCGGCACGCGATCATGAGGTAGCTTTGCGAGTTCCGCGCCGACTTCGTCGAGCGTGAGGCCGAGCTTCTGTGCGAAGACGATGAACGCCACGGTGCGTAAGACCGCGCGCGGATAGCGTCGATGGCCGGAACCTGACCGCTCGGAACGAATCAGTCCGCGTTCTTCATAGAAACGGAGCGCGGAGGCGGCGACGCCGCTTCGCTTCGCCACTTCACTGATTGTGATGAGGTTGGCCATTTCCAAGAAATATCAACTTTTGGCCTTGACTTCAAGTTCACTTGAACTTGTAGCATGAGGACAGATGTCCCATTCAACTCCTGCTACTCCATTGATCCTTGTCAGCGGCGCGACGGGCAATGTCGGCCGCCATGTTGTGGACGGCCTTCTCGCCGCCGGCATGCGCGTGCGCGCCCTGACACGCCGTCCCGCCGCAGCTGAACTGCCCGTCGGAGCCGAGGTGGTATACGGCGATCTTACGAGTCTCGAATCGCTGCAAGGACCTCTTGCGGGCGTGGCCGCGGTATTCCTGATGTGCGGGTCGGCGCCGGCGGAGGGTGTAATTGAAGCCATCGCGGAGCACGCCAAGCGCATTGTCTTTCTCTCGTCCTCGGCCATTCAAGGACAGAACACCGATCAACAACCGAATTGGATCGGCAAGCTGCATGCGGACATCGAACTCGCGATCGCCCGGACCGGAGTGGAGTGGACGTTCCTGCGGCCGGGTGCGTTCGCCACGAACAGCATTCGCTGGTGGGCTGCGCAGATCAAGGCCGGCAATGTCGTCCGCTGGCCCTATGGAGCGGCGTCGACGGCGCCAATCGATGAGCGCGACATTGCGGATCTCGCCGTTCGCGCGCTGATGGAACCGGGCCATGCCGGACGCACGTATCCGATCACGGGACCGGAATCGCTCACGCTCTCCGAACAAGTCCAAACCATTGGCAGCGTGCTGGGGCGGGAGCTGGTGTTTGACGAAATCGAACCCGATGGCGCGCGAGGCCAATTGTCCGTCACCATGCCGTCGATGGTAGTGGACCTTTTACTCGGGGTCTGGTCACGCGCCATGCAGGGACCGGCGCCGATTGAGGGGTCCGCCAAACGCACGTTCCGCGAATGGGTGGCGAATCATATAGAGGACTTCCGCGCGGTGAATGCCGGGGTTATGCGGCCGGATATCGGACGCAGCGACGCCGGTCTGGCGATGGTGAGTGAGTGGACCGTAGACACACCGGAACGGCAGCAGGCTACTGTCGATGCGTTCGTCGCGGCCTGGCGGAACGCGCCGTGGCCTGCGGGCCTGGTGTCGGTGAATCTGCTGGCGAGCCTGGACGGGACCACGATCCTGCTCTATGGCCAATGGGCGAACGAAGGAGCGTACGAAGAAGCTGTGATCGAGCAGACGGTTCCGGGCATCCAGCGAAAACCCGCGACTGCGTATCGCGTCTATCGTAGCGGCACGAGGGAGGGCGCGACGATCCCGGGCTGCATTGTCGTAGTTTCGGTAGAATTCGACGGCGCAGATGAACAACGTCAGCGACAGTGGGTGGACACGGTGTTTGAGGCGCTGGAGGCCGAGCCGGTCCTGCCGCAAGGCGGAATCTCCGGGCACTTCCATGTGAGCACCGACGGCACTCGGGTGATCAACTATGCAGAGTGGACGACGGCTGAGGCGCATGAAGCGGCGTTGGAACAATCGGGCCAACGCGCCATCGGGAAAGGATCAAAGTGGCTGGAAGTACGAAACCTTCCGGGCGTGATCCGCAGTGACTTCAAACGCTATCGTGTGGCCCAGAGTTTAACGGAGAAGAAATGAGCGAGGCACAAATTCGTTTGGCTGTGATTGTCGGAAGTACGAGAGAAGGGCGGCGCGCTCCTGTGATCGCGGATTGGTTTGCCGGAGAAGCTCGTCGAAGTGAAGGCATCGAGGGAGTGGATGTCATCGATCTGGCGGAGGCGGGCCTGCCGGAGACGCTGAGCAGCGCGCCTGGCCCACAAGTCATCGCCACCGCCACGCGGCTGAGGGCCGCCGATGCTGTGGTCATCGTTGTACCTGAATACAACCACAGTTTCCCGGCAGCCGTGAAGACAGCTCTCGATTGGACTTCAAGCGCATGGAAGGCGAAGCCGGTGGGCTTTGTTTCTTATGGCGGAAGGTCCGGTGGATTGCGGGCTGTGGAACAGTTGCGGCAGGTGCTGCCGGAGATGCATGCCATGAGCGTGAGGGAGTCGGTGAGCTTTCACGATGTGTGGGGGCAGTTCGACGCGGAAGGGCAGCCCAACGACGCGCCAGCTTGCGCAGCCGCCGCCGGCGTGATGATTGACCGGCTGGTGTGGTGGGGACTGGCTTTGAAGGACGCTCGCGAGAAACGTCCCTATTAGCTGCGTGGTTAGGGTTCAAAGTTGAATGCGCTTTCGCCGGGAATCTCGCGAACCTGCGGTTCCGTGGTTAGCAGTACAGACGCGGTAGAGGCTGCGATTTGGAGTGCGTTCCGCGTTACCTTTGCGGGGTCGATGACGCCGGCGCCGACCAGGTCCTCGTAAGCGCCAGTGGCGGCGTTGAATCCGAAATTCGGATTGGTACTGGCGCGAACGGCCTCCAACACAGCGGCGCCGTCGACGCCTGCATTGACGGCAATCTGGCGAACCGGCTCCTGGCAGGCGTGCTGGACGATAGCGACGCCGGTTTGTTCGTCACCATCCATTGTCAGGTTGCGGAGAGCCTCGCTTGCCCGTAGGAGAGCGATGCCGCCGCCAGGCACAAAGCCTTCTTCAAGCGCAGCTTGTACGGCACGAACGGCGCTTCTGGCTAAGCCGATGTTCTCTGTCATTTCTGCTTCGGTGGTGGCGCCTACGGTGATCGTCGCCACGCCTCCGCCGAGCTTCGCCAGCCGCTCTTGCAGCTTTTCGCGCGTGTAGTCATCGTTCGCATCAGCGATGTGAGCGCGGATTTCCCGCAGGCGGATGTCGATATCCTCCTGACTGCCGGCGGCGCCGGTGAGTGTGGTGGAATCTTTCGTGACCGTGACGTGAGTGGCGCGGCCCAGGTGGTGGAGGCAGATGTCGGCCAACTGGATTCCGCTTTCTTCAGTGATGGCTTTGCCGGCGGTGAGGACCGCGAGGTCGCCGAGGATAGCTTTGCGGCGATCGCCGAAGCCGGGGGCTTTCACCGCACAACAACGGAGGATGCCGCGTATCTTGTTCACCACGAGTTGGGCTAACGCTTCGCCTTCGACCTCACCAGCAATGATCAGGAAGGGCTTGCCAGCGCGGGCCACTTGCAGCAGCAGTGGCAGCAGAGGAGTGAGGCTGGTGATCTTCTGCTCGTGGAGCAGGATATAGGCATCGTCAAAGGCAACCTCCGACATCGCTACGTTGGTGACAAAGTAGGGTGAGACGTAGCCGCGGTCGAACTGCATGCCCTTCCCCATCGCGACCGAAGTTACCAACGCATTCGACTCTTCAACCGTGATGACGCCATCCCTGCCCGCCCTGGTGATGGCTTCGGCCACCGCGCTTCCAATCGATTCGTTACCGTTGGCCGCGAGGGCGGCTACGCGTGCGATCTTATCGCTGGAAAGAGGACTCGCCAGCTTCTTGATCTCGTCTGTGACGACTTCTACGGCCTTGTCGATCCCGCGTTTCAGAGCGGCTGGTATGGCGCCGGCAGCGATGGCCTTGACGCCTTCGCGAAAGATGATCTGCGCGAGAATGGCGGCGGTGGTTGCGCCTGCGCCTGCCGTTTCGGATGTCTTCGCCGCGACCTCGCGCACCATTTGCGCGCCACTGTTCTGGAGCGGGTTGGCGTATTCGATTTCCTTAACTACCGGCGCACCGAACTTCTTCTCGAGGATCACATTCCGCCCTTTCGGGCCGAGCGTTACTTTCACAGCGTCAACAATCCGGTTTACACCTAGCAACACGGCGTGGCGAGAACCTTCGGCAAAGGTAATCTGCTTCGCGGGCGCAGGCGGCGGCGGGAAGCGCGGAGCCTTTGGTGGTGGTGGCGCCGGTGGCGGTGGTGGCGGCGTACCAGTGTCTCGCGGCAAGATGACCGACTCAATAAACGGCGCCTTGCTCTCCGCCCCGTGGGCAACGCTGTTAGTCCTCAGGATCAAGCTGGTGAGGACGTGCTTTCCGTCTGATAGTTCGAGGACGACGAGGAGGTTTCCTTCAACGCGTGGCGTGACGGGGAACAAGCGGGGAGCGGAGTCCCCTTGCGGTGGGAGGATGATTTGCTTGGATTGCTGCCGCGGTTCGAACCCGTTCGACTCAAGGCTGACTGTGAGGGTCAAGTCCGTTGGGTTCCCCTGCTCGTCCAGTGGGAATTCGAGCCGGACGGGGTTGGTGGATCGCACGTCCTCTTTGCCGAGGCCGAAACTAAGGTCAAGCTCAACCAAGTCTCTCAGGCCCGGCGAGGAGGAGCGGCGGATGAGGACAGCGATCAGCGCCTCCTGACCAACGGTGACCATGCCGGGGATGCCGGCATCGAGAACGCGCTCGGGCGATTTTACTGGCGTGGCTTGCACCCGCGCCCTGAGAGTCAGGACGACCTTGAGAATACCCTCGGTGACGTTCTGGAACCCGGAATCGTGATTAGGCCATTCGGTGACCGCCAACTCACGATCCGGCAGTATTTGAAGGGCCTTGATGGGCAGAGGTTCCAGAGAGACTGGCCGCACCTTGACTCCCAACACGAAGGCGTCGCCGGCAGCATGACGTTGCATGGCACGGCGATACTCGACGTCCCAAATGTAGTCCGAATTTAGGAAGTCGGGGCTTAGCAAGAGGAGGATGATATCGGCGCATTCCAGATGCAGGCTGATCAGGTTCGCCCAATTCTCACCGGGCAGAATTTCGCGATCATGCCATTCCCGAATCCAGCTACTGCGGCGTAGTGCAGAGAGATGCTTACTGAGCTCCGTGCGCAGGGGTTCATCGTTATGAGAGTAGGAATAGAAGACAGAGACGGCTCGATCCGCGGCCGGCCTATGGAGGATGCTGCGAATGCCGCTGGCAACGATGTCCAGAGCCTCCTGCCGATTTGACCACTCGCGCAGCGGCGGACCGATTCCGGGGAGGATCCAGGCATCGCCGGAAGGGTTGGGTTGAAGGAATGGGCGTTCGAGGAAGACCAGCACCGCCCGTTTCTGTGCCTGGTGGAAGAGCTCTTCGAGGTAAGGGGTTTGGGCGGACTCAGAATGGTTGAGGACGACAACAAGAGCTGCCGAGTCTAAATACGAATCCAGGCTACCCCGGCCACTGCTGATCTTTTCCGGGAACTCCAGCGCCATCCAGTCAACGTCACGCTCCTGCCCGCTTTGGAGAAGCGAAAGGCCAAGACTTGAGATGAGGAAGTCAGAGAACGAAGCGCAGTTCAGCCGGTCCTTTTCTACCTTCGATGACGAAAGGAGAACAACGCTAACACTGGGCATAGCAGGGCAGAGCTATTGCTGGCGGCGGCGGTGTTCGCCTCCGCCAAGGGCGCCCACATCGATGAGGACGGCGATGATCAGGAAGATCAGATTGATGCCTTCCAGCGGCCTATGACTGTTCATCAGCCACGCGTAGGTGAGGGTGGTGATGGGTAGGAAGAGGAAGCCCAGGATGGGGAGGAGCAGGCCGTGATAGGCCCGCTCCAGGTAATTGGAAAGAAGAAACGTCAGGAACAGCACGAGACGCGGAAATGCCAGAACCACAATCAGCATCAGGCAAGGCATTGGTGTACGTTACCTCAAATCACGATTTCGGCAGGATTGGAGAGCGTGCCGATCTCGGGTACGGAAATGGATACGATGTCGCCGGGGTGGAGGGCCGATTCCTCAGTGACGATGATGCCGGTGCCGGTGAGCAGAACGGAGCCGGCGGGAACAGGGTTGGCGCGCAGCAGGTACTCGAGGAGGGTCTCGATTTTACGGTGCAGCTTACTGGTGTTGACGCTTCCCGCGAATAGCTGTTTGCCGTCCCGCATGATTGTGCAGGTCATCTCCAGGTTGTAGGGATCGGCCAGCTCGTCGGTGGTGACGATCACCGGACCAAGAGCGCAACACGCCTGGTAGGTTTTCGATTGCGGCAGATAGAGCGGGTTTTCGCGTTCGATGTCCCACGCCGAGACATCGTTGGCGAGAGTATAGCCGAGTACTTTGCCCTTGCTGCCGAGGACGACGGCGAGTTCCGGTTCGGGCGCAGTGAATTTGGAATCGGAGCGGATGCCGATGGGTTTATTGGGACCGACGCAAGTGCGAGCGGTGCCCTTGAAGAACACCTCGGGGCGCGGTTCGCGATACACGTGCGCGTAGAAGCCTTCACGGGTTCCATGTTCACTGTCGCGGAACTCGGCGCTCTGCTTGTAGGTGCAGCCGCAGGCCCAGACCTCGCGCGGGTGAAGCGGGAGGATGGGAGAAGCATCCTCGGCATGTTTGCTGGCGTGTGCGCGCGCAAAGTCGGCCAGGGATCCGCCCTCCACCTCCGCCCTCTGGATGAGGTCGAGGATGGTGTATTCCGGTATGGGTCGCGCCGTGGCGTCTTCAAAGATGGCAGCCGTGATGCGGCCGTTCAGTCGAATTTGTCCCAGTCTCATGAATTGGCTCAGTACTTCAGATAAACGGTCTTGTAGTCGCTGTAGAAATCGAGTGCGGCCGGACCCTGCTCCTTCGGTCCAAAGCTAGAATCCTTGGTACCTCCGAAAGGCAGTTGATATTCCACGCCCGCACTGGGCAGGTTGACGGTGAGCAGGCCCGCTTCCATTTTGTAAACGAAATCGAAAACGCGCGACACGTTGGTGGTCTGGATGGAAGCCGAAAGGCCGAAGGGAATGTTGTTGGCGATGGCCATGGCGTCGTCGAAGTTCTTGGCTCGCATGACGGCAAGAACGGGGCCGAAGATTTCTTCCTGAGCGATGCTCATATCCGGGGTCACGTCGGCGAAGATGGTGGGCTCGACAAAGTAGCCTTTGTCATAACCTTCACCGGTGAGCCGGTTGCCGCCGATGCGCGGCGCGCCGCATTCCTTTTTGCCGACCTCGATATAGTGTAATACCGTATCCAACTGCGATTGATCGATGGAGGGCCCGATATCGATGCCGGCCTTCATGCCATCGCCCACCTTGAGCTTCTTGGTGCGTTCCACCAGCGCCTCCACGAAGCGATCGTAGATGGCGTCTTCGACGATCACGCGGCTGGTGGCGGTGCACTTCTGTCCGGTGGAGAAGAAGGAGGCGTTGACGGTGTTCTCAACCGCGGAATTGAAATCGGCGTCGGCGAGAACGATGGTGGGGTTCTTGCCGCCCATTTCGAGCTGGATGCGCAAGCGGCGCGCCGAGGCTTGTTGATGGAGATGATGGCCGATTTCGCAGGAACCCGTAAAGGAGATTGCCTTGAGCGGGGCGGCGTTTACCAGCGCATCGCCCAATACGCTACCGGAGCCGGCGACAAAGTTGACGACGCCTTTCGGAATGCCGGCGTCATGGCATGCTTCCACCAGACGCCAGGCGCTGAGCGGCGAGGAAGAGGCGGGTTTCAGGACAACGGTGTTGCCGCAGATCAATGCGGGCGCCAATTTCCACGCGGGAATGGCGCTGGGAAAGTTCCACGGTGTGACGAGGCCGATGACGCCCACCGCTTTACGAATGGCGAACATGTGGACGCGGTCGCGTTCAGAAGGCACCAGCATGCCGTTGAGGCGCGAGCCTTCGCCGGCAAAATAACGAAAGATGTTGATGCTGCGCCGTACCTCGCCCTTGGCTTCGGGAAGGGTCTTGCCTTCCTCACGGGTCATGTCGGCGGCGATATCGTCGAACCGCTTGTCGAGAAGGTCAGCCGCTTTATACAGCAAGGCTCCGCGTGCGGGCGCGGGCATGGAGGACCAGGCGGGGAATGCGGCGTGCGCGGCATCGGCCGCGGCAGTGATGTCGGTTGCCTTCCCCTTCACAAACAGCCCGACGACTTCATCGGTATTGGCCGGATTCCGATTTTCAAACGTATCGCCGGCGACCCATTCGCCGTTGATGTAGTTCGCAAACGTTGGAACACTCATGATGATGGCTCCTTCAGAAAGAAATAAAGAGTGGTTTAGAACTTAACCTGCGGCACGGCCCGGGATTCCGGCGCGGCGCGAAAATAGGCATCGTTACGCTGGAACCCAAAGAGGCCGGCGGCGATGTTGTTAGGAAAGAGCTCAATGGTTGTGTTGTACTTCTGAACCGTCTCATTATAACGGCGGCGTTCCACCGCGATGCGGTTCTCAGTGCCGGCGAGTTCATCCTGCAGGCGCAGGAAGTTCTCATTGGCTTTCAGATTAGGGTAGTTTTCGACGACCACGAGGAGGCGTCCGATGGCGCCATCCAGTTGTTGGTTGGCTTGGATCTTCTCCTGGGGGTTACGCGCATTCAGCAGCGAACTGCGGGCGTTGGCCACTGCTTCAATGACTTCTTTCTCATGGGTGGCATAGCCCTTCACGGTTTCCACGAGGTTGGGAATGAGATCGGCGCGGCGCTGCAGGGCGACATCCACTTGCGACCATGCGCCGTTGATTCCTTCACGCTGCTGGACCAGATCGTTGCGAACTCCAACGAGTTGTCCGCCGGCGATGAGGAGGCCGAGTAACAGGACACCAATTACGATGAGAGCAACCTTCATGGCGGTGAGGCTCTAGAGGCGATCGATGGCATCGATCACCACCCCGATCTCCTTTAAATAATTGTCGAAGAGAGAAGCGGCGTCCAGTTCGCGTGGCTTCGTCTTCTCCTCGCGCAAGTCTATCAGCATCCGGAACGGCCGTGCGTCCAGGGCGAGTCGCGCTTCGGCTACATCCAGGATCTCGCGTTTCCCCCACGGTACGTCAAGTCCTTTCAAACGGATTGTGTGGCGTAGGAGCATGCAGAATGTGGAGACCGAATCGGCCATGAGGCGGAGAAGCAGATTCTTGTCGGAGAGGGCTCCGGCGGCCTTTTGGCGCAGACGGAGCAGCTTGGCGCGGAGTTCGTGTTCGACGTGGGCGCGGTAGAAGCGGTCGTCGATCTGAATGGAAGAGACGATATCTACGCCATGGAGGAGGCGATTGCGCTCGCCAATGTCGTGGAACTCGATGGGGAACGAATCGGCGGAACTGCGGACTTCGGCTTCGCTCATTAACAAGGGCGCGGGATTGCCAAGTTCGCGCCACCAGGTAAAGATGGGTTCGCCGGCGGCGAGTTCGTGGCGCGTCACCTGGCTGAGCACGCACAAGACGTTGATGTCGGAGTAGCGGCCGTGGTGTTCCCCGGTGGCGGCAGAGCCATAGAGAACTACAGAGATGACGCGGTCGCCATAGGCCTTGGTCAGTCGTTCGACAAGCTGTTTGAGAACTCGTTCCATGGTGATTTACCAACTGCTGGAAGCACCGCCACCGCCGCTGGAGCCTCCGCCGAAACCGCCGAAAGTGTCGTTTGAATCGTACCCGCCAAAACCACCGCCGCTAGATCCGCCGCGGCGGCCTCCCAACAAACTGCCAAGGATGAGACCGGGGATGATGCTGCCTCCCCCGCCACCTCCATAGTATCCGCCACGGCCGCCGCCGATGGCACGGATGGCCCAGAGCACGGCGACGATGCCGCCGAGAATCACGCCCCAGGGGATTTGCATTGGACGTTCGCGATGGTGAACACCCTCAAGCGGGGCGAGCGTGACGTTCTTCGCTTTAGCGATGGCCGCGCCGATGCTTTCGGCGCCCAGCAGGAGCGCTTCGCCATAGTTGGTCTCGCGAAGTGCCGGGCGCATATCGCGGAGCACATTGCCGGCGAAGCCATCGGGGATTATGGGTTCGAGGCCATAGCCGACTTCGACCCGATTGCGGCGGTCGGCGATGGAGAGGAGCAGGAGGACGCCCTGATCGCGATTCGGATCGTTGGGGGTGTCGCCTTTCTTGCCGATACCCCATTTCTTAAAGATCGTCACGGCGACGTCTTCGACGGGTTCCCCCTCCAGTGAGGGCAGGACGACGATGGCGAGTTCCGCGCCAGTGGCCGCTTTCAGGGAAGCGGCGTAGGCATCCAGGCGCTGCCGGCTCTGGGCGTCCACTACTCCGGCAAAGTCGCTGACGAAGCCTTGGGGGCGGAGGGCGCCGAAGTCGGCGGCATGCGCGGACGCCAACAGCATCAAGAGGGCAACGGGGATTCTCATATCACAGCTCGTCGCGCGTCTTGCGGAGAAGCTGCGATTTCTTGAGGAGGTCGCGGCCTTCTTCAGGTTTGCCCGAAGCCACCAGCAGCTGGCCCAGGAGGTAGTGGGCGGAGTAGTTTTGCGGGTCCATTGCGATAGCGCGACGGAGCATCCCTTCGGCGTTTTGGAGTTCCCCTTTCTTGAGGTAGGACTTGCCGAGCAGGATGTAGGGACCGCTGTAGTTCGGGTTCAGCCAAATGGACTTCTGGAGGACGGGAATGGCGAGGTCCCAATTCTCGCGGCGGGTGTAGGCATCGCCCAGCCTGTAATAGGCCATGGCGAAGTTGGGGTTGATGGCGATTTCCTGGGTCAGTTCCACGAGGGCCTTGTCGCTGTCGGATTTGTAAGTGGCGAGAACGCCGAGCAGGTAGTGGGCTTCTGGAATGCGTGGATCGAGATCAAGGGCGCGGTCGGGCTCGCGGTTCTGGATGGCGGCGCTGCCCAGCATGTAGTTGACTTCGTTGGCGCGGACGCCGCTGGCAGCCGCCTTCTCCAGCCACGGAATGGCGTCGGTATTTTGTCCGGAGAGGAAGAAGCTTTGTCCCAGCAGGAGGGCGATTTCGGGTTCGCGTTTGGGATCGGCCTTGAGTGCGTCCTGCAAGGCTTCGATGGCCTGGGGAAACTCGCGCCGGGTGTAGTGTTCCAGACCCTTCTCATAGAGGGTCGGCTGGAGCAACAGACACAGCATTAAGCCCGCTAACACACCCTCAGTATAATGAAGCCAATCGCATGAAGCTCTGTTTTATCCTGCTGAGCGCGTGGCTGCCGTTGGCGGCGTGGCAGGCTGCTCCGTCGGCGGCGAGCTGAAAGGCGCAGGGCAAAGCGCTGAAGGCGAAAGGCGATGCGGCTGGCGCGCTGGTGGCCTTTGAGAAGGCGGTGGCGCTGGAGCCCGAGTCGGCCGAATTGCAGGATGAGGTGGGGTTTCTGCTGGCCGTAATGAATCGTCATGACGAAGCCATTCCGCGCTTCGATAAGGCAATTGGTTTGAACCCCAACTACGCACCGGCGTGGTATCACATCGGCGTGGCGTATTGGCTGAAGCAGGACCCCAACAGCGCGATTCCGGCGGCTCTGAAGGCAGTACAACTGGATGGGAAGAATCCGGAATACCGCTTCCGTCTAGGCGCGATGTTCTATGAGGTCTCACACGACACTGAGGCGATTGAGAATCTGAAGGTGGCGGTGGAAGGCGAACCGCGGCGGGCCGAAGAAGGACAAGGAGAAGAAGGAGAAGGAGCCGACCAAGCCGGCGGAACCTCCTCCCGCGAAGGCCTCGCGGATCGCGCCGATCAAGGCCGACCTCTGCGTGACGACG
>JBDTMC010000182.1:0-13695 GCA_039934475.1 Bryobacteraceae bacterium
CAGGACGGCAGCCAAAACGGAGGGCAACACGGCAAGCAGGGGGGCAATCAGCGGAATCAGGGGGACTCAGGAGGCGGCAGGCGCGACCCTGACGACGGGCGTCCGGCGTGGATGGAAGAATTTGAAACAACTGTGCGTGCAAAGAAAGGACTTAGTCTGTGACCATAAACAACGTCTCCAGCAAATCGGCGGCGACCGACATCCCGAGTACATCCGGGTTGCCGGCCAACAATCTGGCTAACGAATCCACGTTCCTGCAACTTCTCGTTGCCCAGATAAAGAATCAGGATCCGCTCAATCCAACCGACGGTACGCAGTTCCTGAGTCAACTGGCTCAGTTCAGTAGTTTGGAGCAACAACTACAGATGAATACCCAATTGGCCGATATCAAGAGCGAACTTGCCAATTTGACAAAGCCCGTTGCCCCGTAATTCTTACGGCGCCGGCGAGGGACCGTTGGCAGAGTAGGAGAAGACATGCCGGATGTAAACGAGGTAGAGCCAAGATCCGCCCTAAAGCAGATTGGCCACCTTGCCGATGTTCAAGTCTATGTCGATGTGGAACTGGACCGGAAAATCCTTTCGATGCGAAGCCTGCTCGAGCTTGAGGCCGGCAGCGTGATTCGTATGACTCGCTCCGCCGGAGAGAACATCGACATTCTTATCGGCGGATCTCTGATCGCTTTTGGGGAAATCGTGATTATCGAGGACACCATGGGTATCCGCATCACCGATTTCAACGTGGAGGAGTGACATGACTGAAGCGTTCGCTGTCGTGTTCGTCCTGGCTTTATTGGCGGTGACTGTTCTCCTGCTGCGGCGCCATGGCTTGCCACGTTTGGCGACGAGAGGTTCCCGGGAGATAGAGACGATTGAAAGGCTTAGGCTGGGGCCTAATCATACTCTGCATCTGGTCCGGGTGGGAGGGCAGCGGCTGTTGGTCGCCACCCATAATTCCGGTTGCACGCTGCTCACCAACGCGGCGGTCGAGGAACACCACCAATGACCTACTCACTCCTTCCCGCTCTGCTGGCCAATGCCGATACTCTCTTTGGGGTTTCTATTGGCAAGGGTGGCGGCACGGTCAGCACACCCCTTCAGATCACGATGTTGTTGACGGCGCTTACTCTGTTGCCGGCCGCCTTGATGTCGTTGACCCCTTTTCTGCGAATTACCGTCGTGCTGCACTTTCTTCGCCAGGCCCTTGGAACGCAGACGACACCTTCCAATCAGGTGCTGGTAGGCCTGGCGCTGTTCCTCAGCTTGCTCATCATGAAGCCGGTCATGAGTGAGATGTACACGCGCGCCTGGGAACCGATGGAGCGCGGCTCCATTACCCCCGCCGAGGCAATGGAAGAGGGAGCAAAGCCTCTGCGTCTGTTTCTCTTGCGCTTTGCCCGGGAAAAAGACATCGCCCTGTTTCTGGAAATTACGCACACGCCGCCACCGGCGAAGCCAGCCGACCTCGACTTGCGGGTTCTGATGCCGGCCTACATTCTCTCGGAGTTGAAAGCCGGCTTCCAGATTGGCGCCGTACTCTTCTTCCCCTTTCTGATCGTAGATCTGGTGGTCGCTTCCGTAACCTTGTCAGTCGGCATGATGCAGCTTCCGCCGGTTATGATATCGGCTCCCTTCAAGATCCTGCTCTTCGTGCTCGTGGACGGCTGGAACCTTGTGGTCGGATCGCTGGTGAAGAGCTTCTATTGACCTGCCATGACATCATCCACCGTTACCGAACTGATTCGCCAGTCTCTCATTACTGCGTTCTGGCTGAGCTTCCCTCTGCTTGCGGTAGGGTTCTTCGCCGGAATTGTCATTAGTTTGTTGCAGATCGTCACCTCCATCCAGGACACCGCGTTTGGAACAGTGCCCCGCCTAGCGGCTTTTTTCACGGCGTTCCTCATCTTGTTGCCGTGGATGCTCAGTAAGCTCATTGGGTACACAACGCTGCTCTTGGGAGATCTGGGGCGCTATGCCCATTGAGTCCGCGCTTTCTGCATCCACGCTTTTCGGGTTCCTGCTCGTGCTGACTCGCGTCTCAGGGATTTTCGCGTTTGTTCCCATGCCGGGTTTTCACAATGCAGCGGCTGTGCCGCGTGTAGTTGCGTCGCTCGCTCTGGCAGTCGCTCTTCTGCCCGCGGTTCAGAAGGCTCCGGCCCAGCCAACCCTCGGCCTGATGATCCTTTGGATTGCCGCGGAAGCAATGTTTGGGATACTTATCGGTCTCTGCGTCGCCTTCCTTACTGAGGGGTTCCTGCTGGCGATGCAAATCCTAGGTTTGCAGGCTGGCTATTCGTATGCGTCCACCGTGGATCCTACCAGCCAGGCCGATTCCAGCATTCTGCAGGTGGCGGCGCAGTTGATCGCCAGTCTACTGTTCTTTGTCATGGGGATCGACCGCGCGATCATCCGTCTTATGGCGGGAGATCTGCAGCGGCAGCCACCCGGCAGTTTCGCCACGACGCCAGCCGCCGTTGAGGCTCTTATCCACCTGGGAGGGCAGGCTTTCGTCACTGGCCTCCGCCTCGCTCTGCCGGTTGTGGCGCTACTTCTACTTGTTGACGTTACGCTGGCTCTGACGGGACGAATTCACGCTCAGCTGCAGCTTCTCTCGCTGGCGTTTCCGGCAAAGATGCTGGCCGCACTGGCGCTGCTGGCCGCCATTGCGGGACTCTTTCCCGTTCTTTATAGCCAGGCGGCGACACACACGCTTGAGTCATTGGCCAGGATGACGAGGTAGCCGATGTCGGATAGCGGGCAGCGAACCGAGAAGCCGACTCATCAGCGTGTGCGCAAAGCGCGTGAGGATGGACGCTTTGCGGTAAGCCGTGAATTTGTCTCCGCACTCCAGTTTCTCGCCTTTGTCGGGATCCTGGGATGGGGCGGGAGCCGTTGGTTCCATCAGCTGCAAATCACCACGCGCCGTCTGCTGGAAGCGAGCATGACCATGTCCGTCACCGTCGCCGCGATACCTGCGGCCGTGAGGGAGGTGGGCGTGTCGCTCGCCCTGCCGCTTTTTTGGGCCGGGTTCGGACTGATGGCCGTCTCTCTTGCGACGCAACTGGTGACCACTCAGATGGGATTCTCTCTGGCCCGTCTCACGCCTGATTTCAGCCGTCTCAGTCCCCTTGCACAGCTAAAACAGTTTCCACGTCGGAACCTGGGCGGCCTGGGGCAGGCGTTACTGCTGCTGCCCCTCTTCGGTGTGGCAGTCTATGCGGTCGCCAAAGACAACCTGCCGCTCTATCTGAGACTGCCTCTCTTTGGCCTTGAGGCTGGAATAGCCCACGTTTTTGACTCCTTGCGCGACTTGCTATGGCGCGCTGCGGCGGTATTTCTCCTCATCGGCATTCTCGACTTCTTCCGCCAGAAGCAGCTTTATCAGAAGGATCTCCGCATGAGCAAACAGGAGATCAAAGACGAGTTTAAAGAGTCGGAAGGCGACCCGCAGATAAAGTCGCGCATTCGCCGGCTGCAGCGGGATCTAATACGGCGTCAGATGCTGAAGGACGTTCCGCTGGCGACGGCCGTAGTCGTCAACCCAACGCACTTTGCCGTCGCGATCCGCTACCTCGCCGACTCCCCGGGCGCGCCTCGGGTTGTGGCCAAGGGCAAGAATCTGATCGCGCTCCGCATTCGTCAAATCGCTCTCGATCATCAGGTGCCGATCGTCGAAAACCCACCGCTTGCGCAGGCGCTCTACAAGTCAGTCAATGTCGGTGAAGAGATCCCGTCGCATCTCTATCGTGCCGTAGCCGAAGTGCTGGCCTACATCTACCGCCTCATGAACCAGAAGCTGCCCGGATAACGAAGGAACGAAATCGTATGGCTACCGCCTCTTCCTCCATCCCTCCCATCGAAGTACACATACCTCCCGCCTCCGTTGGAGCGGCAAGTCTCGTGCCTCGCGGCGCAAGAAAGAATGGCAACTCGATCACTCACACCATACGGAACATGCCGTGGTCGGAGATGATGGTGCCCATCGCCGTGCTCGGCATCGTCATGGCGATGATCACGCCGCTACCGTCTTTTCTGCTCGACGTGCTGATTAGCGCCAACATCACCATTTCAGTGATTGTTCTCCTCACGGCCATGTATATCACCCGTCCGGTAGAATTCAGTGTCTTCCCCACCACACTGCTTCTTCTTACCCTGTTCCGCCTCGCGCTTAACATCTCTTCCAGCCGATTAATTCTGCTCAACGGCAACGCCGGGACTTCGGCTGCCGGCGAGGTGATCGAGGCGTTCGGCAGTTTTGTCGTCGGAGGAAATTACATTGTCGGAACGGTGATCTTTCTTGTTTTGATCGCCATCCAGTATGTGGTGATCAATCATGGCGCCGTTCGTATTTCAGAGGTGACGGCCCGATTCACGTTAGATGCCATGCCCGGCAAACAGATGTCTATCGATTCGGATCTCAACGCTGGGCTTATTGATGAATCCGAGGCTCGCCAACGCCGCAAAACGCTCACCTCGGAAGCCGAGTTCTACGGCGCCATGGACGGCGCCTCACGTTTCACGCAGCGCGACGCCGTTGCCAGCATTCTGATCACAGCGATCAACATTCTCGCCGGGTTTTTGATTGGCGTGCTGCAGCATGGAATGGATCTGAAGCGTGCGATTCAGACGTATACCGTTCTTACGATCGGCGATGGGCTGGTCACGGTTATTCCGGCCCTTATGGTATCGGTGTGCGGCGGCTTGATCGTCACCCGGGCCAGCTCGGACAATCGCCTGGGCGCGGAGTTTCAACGCCAGATCTTCAGCTCGTCCCAGCCGCTATTGTTGGCCGGTGGCGTTCTAATCGCGATGGCGGCCTTCCCGGGACTGCCCAAGCTTCCGTTTCTGGTTCTTGGAGCGAGCGTAGGTGCGGCCGGATGGCGCTTACGACGGAAGAGCGAGGCGGAAGAAATCGAAACGCCTGCCGCGCCCGCACCCGCTGCCAAGGATAATCTGGAAGCACTCTTACGGGTGGAACTCCTCGCCGTCGAGGTCGGTCTTGGCTTGGTCAAGCTTGTGGAGGGCGGCGGCAGTTCACCGTTGTTGCGCCGGATCGCCGGAATTCGCCGTCAACTGGCGTCCGACCTAGGATACTTGTTGCCTCCGGTCCGTGTCACCGACAACTTGTCCCTGCGTTCGCGAGAGTATCTGATCTCCATTAAGGGCGTAGAGGTGGCCCGGTACGAGCTTCCCTCCGGTTGCGATCTCGCCCTGGCATCGGGGCGCGCTACGGGCAAGATCGAGGGAACCCCTGCACGGGAGCCTGCCTTTGGCCTACCTGCCCTATGGATTTCGGCCGAAGCCGCTGATCGTGCGCGCAGCGCCGGCTATACGGTAGTGGACTCAGTAAGTGTCCTTGGCACCCACCTCGCCGAGGTCATCCGCCGCAATGCGCACGAGATGTTCTCGCGCCAGGATGCAAAGAAGGTTCTCGACCGCGTGGCCGAAGAAAATCCTCGTCTAGTGGAGGATCTGGTACCAAAGTTGCTTTCTCTGGCCAGTGTGCAGAAGGTTTTGCAGAATCTGTTGCGGGAACGTGTTTCAATCCGGGACGCCGGTTCCATTTTGGAAGCATTGGGCGAGGCTGGAACGATCACCAGAAATCCCATCCTGCTCACGGAGTTCGTTCGCCAGTCCATTCGGCGCATGGTTGTCAAACCATACCTCAACTCAAGCGGCGATCTGCCTGCCTGGTTCCTCGACCCGGCGCTTGAGCGAGAGGTGGAAACGGCAGTGGAACACGCGGAGAACACTAGTCACTTCAACTTAGCCCCTCAGCGGCTGCGTGATGTAGTCGATCGCATCTCGCGTGCTGTCGGCCTTCCAGAAACCCCCGTCGTGCTGCTGGCCTCGTCGGGCGGGCGCTACTTCATAAGCCAAATCATGGAAGCCAATATTCCGAATCTCGCCGTTCTAGCGCACAACGAGATTCCCGCCAGCGTGAAAGTAGCCTCGCTCGGCGTGGTCAGGTAAGAGGATTTTACCAATGAAACTGAAGACTTACTTTTCGGGCACTGTTGAGGCGGCAATGGAGCGCGCTCGTGAAGAGCTCGGCCCGGACACGATGATTGTCTACTCTCGCCGCTCCGACAAGGAGAACCGTCACCTAGGCGAGTATGAGGTCGTCTTTGCAATCGAGGAGCCGACGGGTAAGACGGAGCACGTCGAACCAGACACTCGGCTTCCCGAGTTACCCTCTCCCGCTCCGGACTTACGCCCCGGTTTGAGCAGAGATGCTTTGGGCTCCTTGGCGCGAGTTTCCGTGGAAGTTGCGGAGCTTCGCCGGCAGATGGAGCGAATCAGCGGCGCCGTCAATCGCGGCGGGACCAATTCAGGCTCACAGTCCCTGGAGATTCGTGAACTTGTCGCCGCTTTGGTGGATGCCGGACTGGAACCGCTTCTGGCACAGGAGATCGTTGACGCCGTCCAAGCCGGAGGGGCGCCTAGACACAATACTCTGTCCCTACCGCAGGCCGTGGCGGCGGAACTGTCAAGGCGTCTGGCGACTTCGGAAACAGGGGAGGGTCCGGTCCGCGCGCGGCGGATGATTGCGCTCGCCGGTCCGCCAGGAGCGGGCAAAACTCTCACTCTCGTAAAGTTGGCTTACCTACTTGGCCTCAACGCACGCTGTCCGGCTCAGATTCTGTCAATCGACAACCTGCGCATTGGCGCACCCGATCAGTTGCGGACTTACGCGGCAATACTCGGTATCCCGTTCCGGTTCGTGGAAACGCCCAGTGCCTTGTCCGAGGCTCTTGATGATTGTCCCGCGAAGAAGGTAGTCCTGATCGACACGCCCGGCTATGCTCCACGCGAAATTGAGGATTCGGTACAGATCGCCGATCTTTTAGCGAAAAGAACCGACATCGAAGTTCATCTCGTCCTATCGGCCAGCGCGAAAACCGCCGATCTAATGCGTGCAGTGGAAAGATATGGACAATTCCAGCCGGACCGATTGATTTTTACCAGGGTGGATGAGACGGTGTCGTACGGATCCGTCCTGAACACAGCGATTCGGAGCTGCCTGCCAATCTCCTGGTTAGGGACGGGGCAGTCGGTTCCGGAGGACCTTGAACCGGCCACCAAGAAGAGATTGCTCAGCTTGGTGCTCGATGAAGCGGCCGGAGCCGCAACGGCGGCGTAAGCCTGGACCTTACAGGATACCTCGCGGCCTCGCTCCGGCCGCGCTTTTGAAGAACACTTACGGGAAAGGTCAGGACAGGTGTGTCTGTTCACGGCCCGGTACCGCAGACGAAGCCACGGCGGGGAGCCAGGAACGAAGAGATGCACCCTTATCAGGTACTAGAGGGATCGGTGGCCGAGGAGCGAGAACGTTTGATTCTCGAGCACTTGCCACAGGTTCGCCTTATCGCGCGGCGAATACACGAGAGATTGCCGGAGAGCGTCAATATTGAGGATCTGATCTCCACCGGTATCGTTGGATTGATTTCTGCAATCGACCGTTTCGATCCAACCCATAACGTGAAACTGCGTACCTATGCCGAATATAAGATCCGCGGCGCGATTCTAGACAGCCTGCGAGGGTTGGATTGGGCCCCGCGGCAGCAACGGAAACGCACGAAGCAGATTGAGTCGGCCATTGCCGTCATCGAACAACAACTCCATCGGACGCCCACCGAAGAAGAGATTGCCAAGCAGTTGCAACTTAGCATGGAGGAATACCACGGGTGGCTTGTCGAAGTGCAGGGCGTGAACCTCGGCAGCCTCGAATCCTCCTCGCCCGAAGAGGATGGGCGGGACCTGTTGCGCTTCGTTTCCGACAATGAGGACAAGTGGCCCTCCAAGCTTCTAGAGCGTGCCGAACTGGAGCGGCTGCTGGCATCGGCTATCGAAAGGATGCCGCAGGTGGAGCGAACCATTCTCAACCTGTATTACCGGGAAGAACTGACTCTGCGGGAGATTGCGAAGGTAGTTCATCTCCATGAGTCCCGCGTCTCGCAGCTCAAATCACAGGCCATTCTGCGACTACGTACATTCATCGAGAAACGTTGGCCGATGGATCGGGGCTTGTAGCCGCTTGGCGGCGACAGGAGTGCCATGTCCGAAATGCAAAACTGGCTACTGAAAGAGTTTCAGGGTCATCTCTGTCAGGCTCTGGAGGCCATGACTGCGGAATCTGCCGCTGTTGAGATTAACCGGGGCGCATTGCATGCATCGGGCGACCTCTTGTGGTGGGAACAGCAGTTCTCCACTGGCCCCGACACCCAGGTCTGGATCGGAACCCCGGAAGAGTCGTGGCGGGAAATCGGTGCCAGAACGCTGGAAGCGGCCGGGATCGAACAGTCTGAAACTGCCGAGATGCAAAGCACCTGGCAGGAGATACTCTCACAGACCCTTTCTGGACTCGCACAGTCGATCGGATCGCGTCTCGGCAAAGAAGTGAACTGCAGTGCCGGAACGCCCTCGTCCGAGCCAAAGGACATCCAGGAACTCATTATCTCTCTCGGCGCCGCGAAGCCGCTGCCATTGAAGATCGGATTCAGCGCCGGGCTCCTGTCGCTTCTGGCGCCGCCCGAACAAATCCAGCCGGCGGCCTCCGCACCGTCGGTTTCACACGCCATAACGGGCGCGGAACCAGCTCCCAAAATGATCCCAGGGTCCAAAACGATGGATCTGCTGCTGGAGGTTGAGTTACCTGTCAGCGTCTCGTTCGGGCGTGCTCAACTGCGTCTCAAAGACGTCATCAAACTGACGACGGGATCCATCGTGGAGCTGAACCGTTCCATTAGCGAGCCGGTAGAAGTGATCGTAAACAACTGTGTGATCGCGCGTGGCGAAGTGGTCGTGATCGACGGCTACTACGGTGTGCGGATCCACCAGATTATCAGCCGCCAAGACCGGTTGAGGACTCTCGTGTAGTCGATCTATCCAACAGGATCAGTTATGCTACCCCTTTTTTTTCTCTACGTTCTTGTCGCGCTTGTCGCGGTGGCAACATTGCTCCAGTTCTTTGCCTTGAAAAGGGAGATCTGGCGTGAGAAGACGCGCGTGTCCAGGGAGCAGGTCAAACTGCGGGAAGACCTGACAAAGCTTCAGTTGCTACTTGCGGAAACACAAAGTGAATTGGAGGACCAGACCGCTTCCCACGGCACGTCCGACAACGCAGCCATGAACTACACCCGGCGAACACGAGTACTGCGTCTCCACAGGCGCGGCGATCGCCCCGATCAGATCGCCGCTACCCTTCATCTTCCACAAAATGAAGTCGCGCTCCTCGTCAAATTGCAGCAGTTGGGCGGCGGGCCTGTTGCTTGATCAGAGCTTGGTCTGATTGTTCACCGGCTTACCATGAATACGATCCCATTGTCCGGGTGATTCGCCTTCCAAGGTCACCGTTACAGTCATCTCGCGCTTCTCACGCACCAAGGTTACGGGCACACTCTTCATGTCGTGAAGGCCTCTCAGCAAGGTGGTGATGTCCCGCGGACTCGTCACCTGTGAGTTGTCGATCTTAGTAATCACGTCTCCGGCGCGAATTCCGGCCTTTTCGGCGGCAGATTCCCGAATCACGGATCGAACCAGCACGCCCTCCTTGACACCGAAGAACTCGGCTAGTTGCGACTCTACGGATTCCGCGTCAATGCCTAAGCGCGCGCTTCTCCAGGTCATGTACGCCTTCGGTACGTCGGGAATCTGAATCTCCGGCATCTCCATCCGTGGCAAGGCGCGCAGCATTTCCCCCCCGCCTAACGTCATCCCCCGGCGAACCCCAATTGCGGCCGACAGCGTTTGCTGTGTTCCGTTGCGGCTGATCAGCAAACGCGCGGTGCGCCCGGCGGGAGTTTCACGCACCAGACGAACGAATTGCTCGGTACCGTCCACACGCTGGCCGTTGTATTCCACAACGACGTCGCCGACCTTCAGCCCCGCCTTCTCAGCCGGACTATCCTGCTCCACACGCGTCACTTCCACGCCGACTTCTTCATTCAACTTCAGGGCTTTACTGCGCGAGGCGTCAATCTCAGCCACCCCGACTCCGAGAAAGCTGCCCTGAGCGCCGACAAACTCGAATATGAACGGTTCGTCGCCGAGGAAAACAGCGGGAATTCGCTTTTCCTCCCATCCCTGTTGTGCCGCCAAGGGAATTGTCACTCCAGGAACCGCAGCCATAGCCGCCATAACGGCTCCGATTGTGTATACACCACGGGCCGATCTCACTATTCCTCGCCATTCCATATTGAACACCTCGCAGATCTGTTTATCGCTGACGCCGCAGGTAGACCGTGCCGCTGGTGGCCGATACCCGCACCAGAGGCCCGCCGCCATTCAACTCGCCCTCGGCAATTAGTGGCCGCACGCACGGTGTCTCCGCGGACGGAACGCGAATTTCGGAGAAGTCCGATACTATCCTTCCACCCCGGCAGGCTGTATCGCTTTGCGCCCAAACTCGCACTGCGAGGTTAGACGGGATGTTCACGATAACGTCACCCTTGGCGGTGTTGAGCACGGAATCGCGTAGCGTCGCGCCGGTCGGTAAGTCGGCCAGTACCGTCCCCAAACCCGTCGAGACCCGGATGGTTCCCGATACCCGATTCAACCGGATCGGCCCCATTCCCAATTCGGCGCTCACGCTGGGCGCGGAAATCACGTGGAGGGAACCGGCAGAGGCTTCGGCCGTCACCTTGCCGCCTGCCTGCTGCACCTCGATCATACCGCCTGAGGATTGCGCCATCACGGTCTGGGCCGCGCGCTCGATGATGATGTTCCCAGCGGTCGATGCTCGCACCGGACCGGCAGCCTCTCGCACGCGGATCTCGCCGCCCGCGGTTTCCAGCCACGATTCTCCAGCGACGCTATCCACGGTAATAGAACCGCCACCCGACAGACACCGTGCTGACCCGCCAATGCGCCCTAACATCACGTCGCCACCCGCGGTCCGGGCCACCACGTTCCGCCCAATCCGATCGATGTAGAGACGTCCGCCACTGGCTTCGGCCGTAAAATCGCCATCCAAGTCGCGCGCCTCGACGCTACCGCCTTGGTTCTCCACGGCAACCAGCTTCAGGCTTCGGGGCACACGCACTTCCAATTCCGGGTTTGGGCTACCTGGGTTGGAGTCGGCCGTCACGATCAAGTAGACAGTGTCCCCAGCGGTCTTTGACTTCACTGACCACCCGCCCATCAGAGCCTCGGCGTGGGCGGCGTCGCGGGCCGTTACCCTCTTCTTGAGCGTGTAGACAATATTCTCGCGATCTTCGCCGCGAATTGTCACCTGACCTCGCACACCGATCTTCAACCGGGACCCAGGCGCTATCACGATCGTCGCTGAGCTTGCTTGCGTCCAGTAGGATCCTTCCCGCTTCGGTACTCCGGAGGTCTGCGCAAACAGACACCCGATAGCGACGGGAAGAAGGCAGACCGGACGCTTCATCAGAACGTCTCCAGCGATGCGTTCATTTCGCGCAACGCGCGCTGGCAGCGTTGGCGGACATAGGGATTGTCCTCTTTGTGCAGTAGTTCCTGCATCACGCCGACGAAGTCTCTCTCCCGTTGGGGCGCCATCAGATCGATCGCCGTTGTCCGCATACCCGCGTTGTCATCCGTCAACAAGACGTGCGCCAGGGCCTTGCGCGTGTCCGGATCGCCGGAAAAGCGCTTCAATCCCTCCAAAGCACTCAATCGGACACCCACATTCGCGTCATTTTGCAGAGCAAATAGCAGCGCTTGCCGGACATCCGCCGATTCCGTCTGGCCCTTCAGCATTTCGATCATCTCGACCCGCAATCCCGGATCGGGATCTCTCAATGTGTCCACCATCAGTGCTCGAATCGGCTCGTCGGTGAGGTTGCCACGCACCGTCCTCTGGCGCGTCTCTTCCACCACCAGCTGCACGCCGCCTGAGGCGTCCCGATTCACTGTTCGAACCTTCTGCGCCACTGGTGTGGCCGCAGATCCCATCTCCTGGAAAAATGCCATCGGACCGTCGCCCGCAGGCATCAACCGCGCGCCGAAGAATCCTGCCGCCACCAGCGCGAGGGCTGTCGCCGGCTTCCAGACCAAGGCCGGCACCTCCATGTCCCATAGGCGTCGCCATAGACTCTGGGGGCGGGGTTTGGGCGAATCATGCCCCGTCCGATTTCGCAGATCAGACCGGCACCGCACCAGAAGGTTCGCCGGCACTTCCGCCTCGGACTCTTCCAAAACTCTTTGGAATGCGTGCTCCCGAGCGTAAGCGTCCCGGCAACTCTCGCACATTTCCATGTGCTCGTGCAGTTCGTTCTCTTCGTCCAACGACAACTCGTCGTAGATGAGCAGCGGCAGCAGTCTCTGGTATTCAGCACACTTCATACGAAGTCTCCCAGGGCGGCGCGCATTTTCTGTGTGGCACGGAACAGACAGTTTTTCGCCGCCTCCTCGGTCGTGCCCAGCACCTCGCCGATCGCCCGCAGTCGCATTCCCTGATAATGCCTCAACTCGAACACCATCCGCTCGCGGGGAGTGAGGCCAGACAGGACTCTCTCGATGCGGCCGCGCAGTTCCTGGCTCAGCAGGTTTCGTTGTGGGTCGCCATGCGCACGTTCGTCGGGCACCGAGGACATCCGATCCATTGGACCCTCACTGGTCTCCACTACGGTCGACTCTTCCCGCCGCACCTTGCGCTTCCGAAGGTGGTCCAGGCACAAGTTGGTCACAATGCGATACAGCCAGGTATGGAAACTACAGTCGAACCGGAATTGTCCGAGGTTTCGGTAAACGCGCAAAAAAGCCTCCTGATAGACGTCGTAGGCGTCTTCCGAAGACCGTAGGAGATTCATGGCGAGACGAAGCACACTCTGGTCGTAGGAACGAACCAATTGCTCGAAGGCATCGTGGTCCCCCGCTTGCGCGGCCCGGATCAGTGCCGTCTCGTCCATGGGGAGGGCCAAATTCACCCCTGTGGCTCTGGCAGCTTCATGTGTCACCGTGGGTAATCCACTTCGGATAGACGCGGGCGACACGAAAATGTACCGATTCGAGCTCTTCGACCTCTACTTTGCGAGTTCCAGCTCTAACCGCTTTTGTCCAGGGTCTAATGAGGCAATGCGGAACGAGCGAATCTGGCCCGGACGGAAGGCGTCACCTGTTGGCGCATCCCCCTTGGCGTCGCGGCCTTGCTTCCACTTCGCATTTAGCATGGCCGTCAGCGATGACAGGTCTGCCTTGGAATCCGCACTCTCTTCCGCCTGTGCCTTGGCCGGCTCGGCCACAATGCGGCACCATGCGAAAACCCCGTCGCCGAGTTCCACTTTGACGCGGCCCGTGCTGACGTCCACAACCCGTCCTGTGACGATTTCGCCGGGCTGATGTTCGGCGATATAGTGGTCTACGCTGGTCGGCTCTAAAGCCTTCATGCTCAGACGGATGCGCCGCCGTTCCCGATCGAACTCGGTCACCTGGGCGCGCACCATCTGTCCCGCATTCAACGCTTCTTTGGGATGGTTCAGTCGCTTCTCGCGGCTAATATCGCCAATGTGGACCATACCCTCGATACCGTCGCCGAGGTCGACGAACGCTCCGAAGTTCGCCAGATTGGTGACTGCACCTTCTACAACAGTTCCTACCGGGAACTTCTTCTGCGCCTCATCCCACGGGTCGCCCAGGGCCTGTTTCAGGCTCAGGGAAATCCGCTTCTCGCCAGGATCTATGTTATGCATTTTACAGGTACCCAATAAACTGTACAGCATTCCGCTTCTTT
>JBDTMC010000183.1:0-13617 GCA_039934475.1 Bryobacteraceae bacterium
TCTCGTGTTGGAAACGAACCTTGGCTTCAGGCTCATCTCGTATTAGACAAGACTCACATTTGCCATCCCCCCACACAATCCACTATCCTGAAACTTCCCGGTAGAGGTGCGGCGGCCATCAGTAGCCAGCAGGGAGGTTCCGAGGGATTTCGGACCACTGGCGAAAGGGGCCGTAGGGAATACCGCCGAAACCGCAGTCGCCAATTCCAGCGGCTCGGTTGGGGAGCCAGGCTAAACCCTGCTCACTGTCATCCGACAAGCTGGTCCGGATGGAGCGCTATCGAGGAAGGCACGCACATCCACCGGCTCGCGTCGTGTGCCTCCCTCTTACCCGCCCGCCATCGTTCCCGTAAGTCACCCGGTCCGTGCCTTATGAACATATTCGATCTTACTCGCGCCCTCATCGACATCGAGTCAATTACTGACAACGAAGAAGAAGTCGGCCTCTATCTCTATCACCACCTAACCGAACTAACGGCCACCTACCACGGCCACATCGAAACCCAGGCCGTGGCTCCCAACCGCTTCAACGTCTTCGCCTCCTTCGGTACCCCCGTGGTCACGCTCTCCACTCACATGGATACCGTGCCCCCCTTCTTCCCGTCCCGCGAAGACGACCAGTTCATCTGGGGCCGCGGAGCCTGCGACGTCAAAGGCATCATCGCCGCCATGATCACCGCCGCCCGCAGCCTCCTCGCGCAGAACGTCAGCAACTTCGGCCTGCTCTTCGTAGTCGGCGAAGAGCGCAACAGCGCCGGAGCCTACGTCGCCGCCACCCAGCCTCGCGGCTCCCGCTTCATCATTAACGGCGAACCAACCGAAAACAAACTCGCCCTCGGCACCAAAGGCGCCCTCCGCTATGAATTGATCGGCGAAGGCCGCATGGCCCACTCCGCCTATCCCGAACTCGGCGATTCCGCCATCAACAAGCTCCTCGATGCCCTCCAGATCCTCCGCGGTGTCCCACTCCCGGTTGACGCCCTCCTCGGCCCCAGCACCCTCAACATCGGCACCCTCACCGGCGGCCGAGCCCCCAACGTCATCTCCGACTACGCCCGCGCTGAGGTCTTCATCCGCCTCGTAGACAACGGTGACGCCACCCACGCCGCCGTCTCCGCCGCGCTCCACGGCCATATCACTCTCAAAGAGGTGCTGCGCATCCCCGCCATCCACCTCGGTTCGCTCCCCGGTTTTGAAACCATCGTCGTCGCCTACACCACAGACATCCCCGCCTTCGGAACTGCCTGGGGACAACCCTTCCTCCTCGGGCCGGGCACCATCCACGTCGCCCATACTTCCGAAGAACGCGTTCCTAAAGACCAGCTCCTCGCAGCGGTCACAATTTACGAAAACATGGTGAAAAGCTTACTAGCAAGCTAGAGAAACTTATGTCGGAAAAAATGACAGTTGGAGTTCTTGGCGCCACCGGTATGGTGGGCCAGCATTTCGTGAAGTTCCTTCAGAACAACCCGTGGTTTGAGTTCACCTGGGCCGGAGCCAGTGACCGCTCCGCCGGCAAGCTCTACAGTGAAGCCACCTCCTGGCGGCTCGATGGCGCCATGCCCGCCGCCGCCGCCGGTCTCACCGTCCAGCAGTGCAAGCCCGGCAATGGAGCGCCCAAGCTCATGTTCTCCGCCATGGACGCCTCCGTCGCCACTGAAATCGAGCGCGCCTTCGCCGAAGCAGGCCACACCGTCGTCTCCAACTCCAAGAATCACCGCATGGAACTGGACGTCCCTCTCCTCGTCCCGGAGGTCAACTCCGACCACCTCAAACTCCTCTCCCACCAGCAGCGCCTGCGCGGTTGGAAGGGCCAAATCGTCACCAATCCTAACTGCTCCACGGTGGTCCTCACCATGGCCCTCGCGCCCCTCAAGCAGTTCGGCATCACCAAGGTCATCACCACCACCATGCAGGCCATCTCCGGCGCTGGCTACCCCGGCGTCCCCTCCATGGACATCAACGCCAACGTCATCCCCTTCATCGGTGGTGAGGAGGAGAAGATGCAGCAGGAAACACAGAAAATCCTCGGTAACTTCGCCGGAGACCATATCGAACCGATCGCTGCCCGCGTCAGCGCCCACTGCAACCGCGTTCCCGTCGTCGATGGCCATACCATCACCGTCTCCGTGGAACTCGCTTCCAAGCCCTCGGAAGCCGAAATCCTCGCCGCCTTCTCCGGCTTCACCGCCCTTCCCCAGCAGCGCAACCTGCCCAGCGCGCCCCCCTATCCCATCATCTACATGTCGGAAAAGGACCGCCCCCAGCCCCGCCGCGACGTCGAACGCCACCGTGGCATGACAGTCTTCGTCGGCCGTCTCCGTGAGTGCCCGGTACTAGACTTCAAGTTCATCGCCCTCGGCCACAACACTGTACGCGGAGCCGCTGGAGCCGCCGTCTTAAATGCTGAGTTAATGTACTCGGAAGGGTTGCTCGACTGAAATGATCGTCATGAAGTTCGGCGGGTCCTCGGTTGAATCCGCCGTAGCCATCCAGCGCGTCGCGTCTATCGTCGCCGCACATCGCCACCGCCATCCCGTCGTCGTAGTCAGTGCGATGGGCAAGACCACTAACCGTCTGCTCGCCATCGGCAAACACACCGCCCACGGAGATCGCCCCGCCGCCGCCCAGGGCCTTCGCGAGTTGAAGGACTACCACTGGACCGAAGCCACCCAAGCCGTCGCCGCCGAAGACTTGCCGGCCCTCTCCGCGTTCCTCGACACTCACTTCGCCGAGCTCGAAGGCGAACTCGACCGTGTCGCCGAAAACGGCGAGATGCCCTACGATCTCACTGACTCCATCTGCGCCTTCGGCGAGCGCCTCTCCAGCGCCATCGTCACCCTCGCCTTCCGCCGCGCCGGTCTCGACGCAGTACACGTCGATTCGCGCACTGTCATCATCACTGACAGCCGCCACACCCAGGCCCATCCTCTCTATAGCCGCACTTATTCCCGTCTCAAGGAAGTGGTCGCGCCCCTCGCCGAAAATCAAGTCGTGGTCATGGGAGGCTTCATCGGTTCCTCTGCCGACGGCATCACAACCACCCTCGGTCGTGGAGGGTCCGATTTCACCGCCTCCATCGTCGGAGCCGGCATCGACGCCGAAGAGATCCAGATCTGGACCGACGTCGACGGCATGCTTACCTGCGACCCGCGCATCCTCCCCGGAGGCCATCGCGTCAAAACCATCTCCTTCGCCGAAGCCGCCGAACTCGCCTTCTTCGGAGCCAAAGTCCTCCACCCCTTCACCGTCCTTCCGGCCATCGATAAGAACATCCCCGTTCTCATCCTCAACTCCCGCCACCCCGAACGGGAGGGCACAAGAATCGTCGCCGAAACCGTCCCCAGCCTTAATCCGGTGAAGGCGATTGCCTGCAAGGCCAACGTCACCGTCGTCAACGTCCGCTCCGCTCGAATGCTCATGGCCTACGGTTTCCTGCATCGTATCTTTGAAGTCTTCGACCGCTACCGGACGCCCGTCGACGTGATCACCACATCCGAGGTCAGCGTCTCGTTAACGATCGAGAGCCTCGACCACCTCGACGACATCCGAGCCGACCTCGAACGCATCGCCGAAATCTCCGTCGAAAAGGATCAAGCCAGCATCAGCTTAGTCGGCGAAAACGTCCGCGGCACCGCCGGCATTGCCGGACGCACCTTCGGAGCCCTCCGCAACATCAACATCCGAATGATTTCCCAAGGCGCCTCCCTCCTGAACCTAACCCTGGTAGTAGACGCCGCCGATCTGAAGGAAGCCGTCGAACGCCTCCACACCGAATTCTTCACCGAACTCGACCCCCTCGTCTTCGACACTAGTCAACGTAAAGTGCAAACGGGTGTCCCCCTTTGCCCCGACCCTACTGCCCAACGGAGCCACAACTAACCCATGAACCTAGCCATCATCGGTTACGGAAAGATGGGCCGCCTCATCGCCCAGCTCGCGCCCGAATACAACCTCACCGTCACCCGAACACTCGACATAGCCGACAACCAACACGCCGCCGGCATCACCGCGGCCAACCTCTCCGGCGTAGACGTCGCCATAGACTTCTCAATCCCCGACGCTGTCCTCCCCAACATCAAAGCCCTCGCCCCCCTAAAAATCCCCGTGGTCGTCGGAACCACCGGCTGGACCGAACACATCGAGGAAGCCCGTGCTGCCATCGAAGCCAATCAATCCGCCCTCCTCTGGAGCCCCAACTACTCCATCGGAGTCAACGTCTTCTTCCGCCTCGTAGCCGAAGCCGCCCGCTCCCTCCAGGATCACCCCGCCTACGGAGCCTGGGCCTGGGAGATCCACCACAACACCAAGAAAGACGCCCCCTCCGGCACGCTGCTCAAGCTGGTCGATGAGATGAAGCAGTCCGGCTACACCCATAACATCGACGTCTCGTCCAACCGCGCCGGAGCTCACCCCGGCACCCACGAAATCGGCTTCGATTCCCCGGCCGACACCATTACCCTGCGCCACACCGCCCGGAGCCGCGAAGGCTTCGCCCGTGGCGCACTTACGGCCGCGCGCTGGCTCCCCGGCCGCCAAGGCTTTTTCGAGTTCAAAGAAGTATTATTCGGTAAGACCGATTAGGAGGTGGTACATGTTCACCGGATGCGGCACTGCACTAGTAACGCCCTTTAAAAATGACCTGTCCTTAGACGAGCATTGTCTGCGCCAACTGGTTCGCCGCCAGCTTGACGCCGGCATCGATTTCCTCGTGCCCTGCGGCACTACCGGCGAAAGCCCCACGCTCACTCGTAAGGAGCACCTCCGCGTCGTCGAGATCGTTCTCGAAGAAGCCAATGGCGTCAAGCCTGTACTCGCCGGAGCCGGCGGCTACAATACCGCCGAGGTCATCGAACTCGCTCATGAGCTCCAGGCCATGGGCGTCGACGGCCTCCTCTCCGTCACGCCGTACTACAACAAGCCGACGCAAGAAGGCCTCTACCAGCACTACAAGGCCATCGCCGCCGCGGTCAAGCTGCCGCTCGTGGTCTACAACGTTCAGGGGCGCACCGGAGTCAACGTCGAGCCCTTCACCCTCGCCCGCCTCGCCGCCATCGACAACGTCTACGGCGTCAAGGAAGCCTCCGGCAACATCTCCCAGATGGCCAATATCCTCAACCGCGTGCCCGATCATTTTGTGGTCCTCTCCGGCGACGATGCCATCTCGCTGCCGTTGATCGCCCTCGGCGGCCGCGGCCTCATCTCCGTTGCCTCCAATGAAATCCCCGCCGAGATGACCGCCCTCATCCGCGCCTGCCGCACCGGCGACTTCGCCGCTGCCCGCGCCATCCAGAAGCAGTATCTGCCGTTGATGGAAATCAATTTCATCGAGTCCAATCCTCTCCCTGTGAAGTACGCCATGGCCGCCATGGGTCTGCTCGAACCGGTGTGGCGTCTCCCCCTGGTGCCGCCCCTGCAGGTCAGTAAGGACAAGATCAACATGGTCCTCGAATCGCTTGGGCTTCTCGCCGCGCGGAGCGCCCATGTCGCCGGTTGACATCGAACAGCTCTTCGACAACAAGCCCGATCGCTATACCGATAAGCACTTCGCGCTGTTCCACCAGTTCAAAAGCAGATTGAACGCCGGTGACATCCGCGCCGCTGAGCCGGACCCGTCCACCCCCACCGGCTGGCGCGTCAACGCCTGGGTGAAGAAGGGCATCCTTCTTGGATTCCGTCTCGGCGGCATCATCGACATGTCCATCGACGCGGGTAAACAGCCCTGGTTCGACAAGTCCACCTACCCGGTGCGCCGCATCGCCATGACCGACGGCGTTCGCATCGTCCCCGGTGGCTCCAGCATCCGTGACGGTTGCTTCCTCGGCAAAGGAGTCACCTGCATGCCCCCCATGTACATCAACGTGGGGGCGTACGTCGGCGATGGAACTATGGTCGATTCGCACGCCCTCGTGGGAAGCTGTGCCCAGGTGGGCCGCAATTGCCATATCTCTGCCGCTGCCCAAATCGGCGGTGTGCTCGAACCCGTCGGAGCCCTCCCGGTGATCATCGAAGATGAAGTTCTCATGGGAGGCAACACCGGAGTTTATGAAGGAACCGTGGTCAAGCGCCGCGCTGTCCTCGGCAGTGGAGTCATCCTCAATCGCTCCACCCCCGTCTACGACATCGTGCGCGGCATCGTCCACTCGGCCACCGACGATCAACCCTTGATCATCCCCGAAGAAGCCGTCGTCGTCGCCGGCAGCCGCGCCATCAGCCGCGGCCAGGGCAGGGAATGGGGACTGTCCCTCTATACCCCCGTCATCGTGAAATATCGGGACGACAAAACTGACGCAAAGGTACAGTTAGAAGACCTCCTGAGGTGAACATGCTCGCCTTACTCCTCCTCGGCGCCGTATCCAATCTTTTGCCGCCCCCGGCTGCCTGGACCTCCTGGTCTCCGCGCCCGGCCATCGCGGCTGAGGCAACTCGTACCAACGACACCCTCTCCCTGCGCGCCCGCACCGAGACTTCGGTTGGCACATGGTCCGCCCAAACGCCTGTTACAGGCGGCCTCACCTATCGCTTTGAAGTGGCCTGCCGTCCGGATCGCGTCGGGAATTCGACGGCGATCTCCGCCATCCTCTCCTGGTTCGAAGGCGACCGCCTCCTCCGGCGCGACTACGCCGAACCGGAAGCGGGATCGCTGGCGCGTACCCTCGAAGCGCCGGCACAAGCCACCCTCGCCAAGGTGGAACTCGGCCTCCGCTGGACCACCGGAGCGGTGGAGTTCCGCAACGCCACCCTCACCGAAGCGCCCAAACTCCAGCACCGCATCGCCCGCCTCGTCACCACGCGCCTCCGCCGCCTGCCGTCTGAGACCACTGTCGAGGCCAACATGAAACGGCTCGGCGATCTGCTTGATCGCGCTGCCAAGGAACGCCCCGATCTCGTCCTGCTCTCCGAAATCGCTCCTCAATACGGCGTCCCCGGGACGCCCCTTGAAGTCTCTCAATCCATCCCCGGTCCCATCACCGAATCCCTCGCCGCCAAGGCGCGCCAGCACCACACGTGGATTGCGACTTCGATGTTCGAGCGGGTTGGCGACGAAGTCTATAACACCGGCATCCTCCTCGACCGCGAAGGCCGTGTCGCCGGAAAGTACCGCAAGGTGCACCTGCCGCTCTCGGAAGTCGAAGCCGGCATCTCCGCCGGAACCGAATTCCCCGTCTTCCAAACCGATTTCGGCAAGGTCGGCCTCCTCATCTGCTGGGACAATTCGTTTCCCGAAGCCGCTCGCACCCTGCGCCTGAAGGGAGCCGAGATTCTCCTCCTCCCCATCATGGGCGACCCCTCGCCGCACTGGGATGTCATCACCCGCGCCCGCGCCATCGACAACGGCATGTTTGTCGCCGCCTCCATGGATCAGGAATACCCTAGCCGCATCGTTGCCCCGGACGGCAGTGTCCTCGCCGAAACAGTGGCCCCGGCCGGCATCGCCGTCGCTGAGATCGACCTCGATCAGCAGAACGGCGTCTACTGGTTGTCCGTCGGACCCGGACTCGGAGAACCGAAAAGTCTCTATATCCGCGAGCGTCGGCCCGAGACTTATGCGCCTCTCGTACGCTAAAGTCGCCGCGCTCCTCCTGCTGTCCGCCACCGTGCAGGCGCGAGTGGTTCGATTGGAAGTCACCCACCGCGAGTCCCTCCGCGGTGGTGCTTATGAGAAGGTTGAGGGAATAGTTCATATAGCGCTAGATCCAAAGGCGTTAGCGAACTCAAAAATCGTCGATATCAAGGCCATCAAGGGCGAGGTCACGGCCGACTTTGCCCTCCTCAAACCGGCCCACGGGAACGGTCGCCTCTTCTACGAAGTCGGCAACCGTGGAGGGCAAGCCGCCCTTCATGTCTTCGGTGAAAGCACCTTCCTCGACGCCGGATACACTGTGCTATGGATGGGCTGGCAATGGGATGTCCCCGAGGGCCGTATGCGCATGGATATGCCCTCCGCCGCCGGGACCGGCCAGGTCCGTGGCAACATCATCCTCAACACCGCCTCGAAGACCGCCTCCGTGGCTGACCGGGCCCACAAAGCCTACCCCCCGCTCGATCCCCAAAGCCCCAAGGACACCCTTACCGTCCGCGACCACCCCACCGATCCTCCTCAACTCATCGACCGCGCCCACTGGCGCTGGTCCGGACCCAGCCTAGTCGAGCTCGACAGCGGCTTTGAGCCCGGCCGCATCTATGACGTCATCTACCTCGCCGCCAATCCAAAGATCCTTGGCTGCGGCCTCGCCGGCACACGCGACATCGTCAGCTACTTCAAGCACACCCCCGAGTACGGCATCAAGACCGCTTACGGCTGGGGCGTCTCCCAGAGCGGACGCTTCCTGCGCCACTTCCTCTACGAAGGCTTCAACGAGGACGAACAGGGTCGCATGGTCTTCGACGGCGTAATCGACGAAGTCGGCGGCGCCGGCCGTGGCTCCTTCAACCATCGCTTCGGACAAGCCTCACGTGACGCCGAGCAGCACCTCAACATCTTCTATCCGGTGGACATGCCCCCCTTCACCGACAACGAACTGCTGCCCAAGCGCGCCACCCCCAAGATCTTCCACATCCTCTCGAATTCGGAATACTTCAACCGCGCCGGCGCCCTCATCCATACGGATGAAACCGGCACCCGCGACATTGATCCGCCCGCCAACTCCCGCATTTATGTGATCGACGCCGGGCCGCACTATCCAGGCCAGTTTCCGCCCTCGCCGAACGGGGGCGGCGATCTCATCGGCCAGGCGGTCTTGAATCCCCTCGATCGCACGCCCGTCGTCCGCGCGCTCTTCCGCGCCATGGACCAATGGGTCACCGAAGGCATAGCCCCACCGCCGAGCCGTTTCCCCCGGCTGTCGAACGGAACCCTCGTTCCGCCCACGACTCCAGCGCTGGTCACGTACCGTCTCGACTTCGGCCCTGACTGGCCCCGTTCCGTGAAAGAGCCACCCGTTGTCGGCAAGCCTTATCCTGTTCTGGTTCCCGCCGTCGATAAAGATGGCAACGCGCGCGGCGGCATCCGCCTCCCCGAAGTGGCCGCGCCGCTCGGAACCTACCGCGGCTACAACTACCGCTCCCCATCCATCGGCGCGCCAGAGGACTTCGCAGGCGAGGCCGGCTCGTTCCTTCCCTTCACCCGAGCTGTCATCGAACAGCGTTACGCCTCGCGCAATGAGTACCTCGGAAAAATCGCCGCCGCCGCGCGGCAACTAGTCGGAGATCGCCTCCTTCTCCCCGCCGATTTTACGGGAATTATCGATCACGCCCTGTTGTATTACGACTGGGCCGCCGGCCGCACCGCGCGGCCGATGAAATGAGAACCGCCGCCTGGTGGACCTTCGCCCTCGCCTGGATATGGTGCATTGGCCTCTTTGTTCGCAACTGGTTCCGCGTCCAGGCGCACCGGCGACAGTATGGCGAGACGTGGGAAGGCCGGTTGGAAGACAAGCCGTCGCGCCTCGGACTTTACCTTCAAGGAGGGCTCTTCCTGGCCTTTATTCGTGGCGGCCCGGCGCGCCCCACGTGGCTGATTTGTGCCGCCGCTCTGCTTGCGATCGGGTCTACGATTTTCCTTCGCCACGCGTTGAATCACCTCGGCGCGCAGTGGCGTGTAAACACTGTCGTGACGACAGATCACAAATTGATTACGACTGGTCCTTACAGCCTCGTTCGCCATCCGGTCTATACCGGATTGTTGGGTATGAACATCGCCACAGCCGTCGCAATAGCGTGGTGGCCCTTCGGCATCATCTCGCTTATCATCTATTGGATAGCTACAGAACTTCGAGTGAAGGCGGAAGACAGACTTTTGCACTTTCGCTTTGATGTCGCGCACCGCGTTTGGTGTGCCACCACTCCCGCCTGGATCCCGTGGTTTCGTCAGCGCAACTCCTGTAAAGCGGCTTGACACTCACCGCGGGAGTTGTTAAGTTTTATAGTTCGCTTAGAAAAATGATACGGTCTAAACCGTACTTCCGCGTCCGCTAGTGATTCGTTCACCCAGCTCCGGTCAGGCTGTTTCAGGTTCAGAGGCTCGTGAATCAAAACTACTTCATAGTCGTCGTAGCCCACTCGCTTCACGGTCGTCTCCGCCGTTTGCACATTCCCCATCAAGTTATTTATGCAGTAATCGCCCTGGCCCTATTAGGAAGCGTATCTTTGTTCGGAATCGTCACCAGCTATGTGCGCATGGCCTGGAAGGTGGCGAACTACAATTCCCTGCGCGACGAAATCAGTACCTTGCGCGGCCGCTACGCACGTTTGGAGCGCGAGTCTTCCCGCACTAAAGGGCAACTCGCCGAACTGCAGTTGTACGCCAGTGAAGTTTCGATGGCATTTGGGCTCAAGCGCGCCATCGACGGTTCTCCCGATCTCGCCCGCGAAGGCAAGCTCCTGCCGACCATCACGGAATCGGTAAGTGAATACAATGCGCTGCGCAACGCCAACTTCTCGACTTTTCGTAGGAGCTACGTTCGTCGCTGGCGGACCAACACAACGCCATCGCTCTGGCCTGTGAATGGTCGCCTCTTGAGCCATTGGGGCTATCGGGATGATCCCTTCCGTGGTGAGGATGCCTTCCATTCGGGAGTCGATATCTCTGCCGTAACCGGGACGCCCGTGCGGGTGACCGCGGACGGTCTGGTCGCGTTTGCCGGGTATTCCGGCGCGTACGGCAAACTGGTGGTTATCGATCACGGCGATGGCCTCGAAACCTACTACGCGCATCTCTCCCGCTTCGACGTGATTGAAGGGCAGGAAGTGCGCCGTGGCGACATCATCGCCGCGTCCGGGGGGACGGGCCGCGTGACATCACCGCACCTGCACTACGAAGTTCGCGACCATGGCCGCACGAAGAATCCCTATCCTTATTTGGCGCGTTCCGCATTCGCGCAAACCCCGCGCCGGGACTTCCCGTTCTAACCCCGCTCGCATGTTATTCTAAATCTAGACAGTTTCCCCACCAGGGGCCGGTAGCTCAGTTGGTAGAGCATTTGACTTTTAATCAAAGGGTCGCGGGTTCGAGTCCCGCCCGGCTCACCAGATAAATCCAATAGAATCAGAACCTACAAATCAACTTCCACGTCCTCCAACGGCTTTGAACAGCAGATCAATACATTGCCCGCGGCCGGCGGCTCTAAGGGATCCGGCTGATACTTGACCGTCCCGCCGATCAGAGCGCATTCGCAGGTGTGGCACACACCGGTTCGGCAGGACCATCGCACGGGAACATCGCATGCCTCGGCCAGTTCCAGCAAGCTGAGGAAGCGAGGGTTCCACGGGACCGTCAGTCCGCTGCGCGTGAACGAAATCTGCGGCCCAGCCCCCGGAGGTCCCGACGGGATATGCACCGGAGGCCGGACAGCATGCTCGATTCCGGGAGTTATCGACTCTTCCGGCCCGAAGACTTCCCACCGAACTCGCGCCGGATCGGCACCCCAGGTTTTGAGCCCTTCCGAAAAGCTGCGCAGGAAGGATGCAGGTCCACAGAGGTAGAAGTCAGCGTCTTGTGTTAGGCGGAGACGTTCGAGCAGCGACACGTCCAGATGGCCAACGGAGTCGTAATCTTGAGCGGAATCGCCCGGCTCAGGTTTGCTGTAAACGATGTGGCTGTGACCGAGGCGGAGCTTCTTGATTAACTCGCGTGACTCCCCAGCAAAGGAATGTTGATTCCTGTTCCGAGCTCCATGCAGCCACCAGACCTCGCGCGGGGAGCCAGCCGAGGCCAGGGCGTGGAGCATGGCAAGGACGGGTGTAGCACCGATTCCGGCGCTCGCAAGCACGACCGGGCCCTCTCCGGGCTGGAGCGTAAAGGTTCCACGGGGCGCACTCACTTCGAGAAGATCGCCTACTTGCACATGGTTGTGGAGGAATGAACTGCCGGCGCCGTTAATTTCGTGTTTGACGCTTACCCGATACCCTTTGGCGCCCGGCATGCCTGATATCGAATAGTTCCGCAGGAGTGGTGGTGCATCCGGACTAATGCTCAGCCGTAGGACAACAAACTGTCCGGGGAGTGCCGGCGGCAGAGACGACGTGTCCATCGGTTCGAAAGACAAAGAGATGACATCGACGCACTCCCGATCTATCCGCGCGACTCGCAGCGGCCGGAATCCAGGCCACGCCGGTGGTGGCACTGCGGAACCGGTAAGGCCGGGGTTCCCGGTGTCCGATGGGTCGCGATTCAGCAGCGCACGTAGCGAACTCGCCCAACCGGGACTTAACGCCGGAATCCGCAACGAACGCTCAAGCTGGTCGGGCGAGCGGTTTGGCAGGTAGAGCAGGGAATCGATGGCCGCCACAGTGATGTGCTCGGGTCCATCCGCTATCTTAGTAATCTCATCACCGGCGCCCACTTCTCCTTCTTGGAGCACGCGGAGATAAAAGCCAGGCCGGTGGTGAGAGACGAGTAGCGCGGCCATTTCCGGTTCGGCCATTCTAATGCCGACGCGATAGCAGGTGACCCGTGGCTGCGTAACTTCAAACGTCGCGCTGCCAATTCGGTATCGGTCGCCGATGCAAACCTCGTTGTCTGCCAGGCCCTCGACTGTGAAATTCTCGCCGAACTGTCCAAACACGAAATCGCTGCGGCCGAAGTGAGTCTCCCAATAACGGTAGGATTCCATCTGGTAGACCATGACAGCGCGATGTTCTCCTCCATGACCGGCGAGATCCCCTTGCCCATCACCTTCGATATTGAGTTGCCGGACCATCCGGCGTCCCTGCACCGATTGTTTCCAAATCGCGGTGTGGACCGTCTCTCCTCTCCATTCGACGTCACGCGGAAGACCCACGTTGACGGATAGCAGTCGTCCCATCAAAAGACCCTCATCGTGGATGTCGCCGGCGCATGACCACAGCGACGTTCAATCCAGGCATTGCGCCGAAACTCGCCCGGTGTCATTTCAAGACGTCGTCGAAAGACGCTGGTCATGTGAGACTGGCTCGAAAACCCGCAGGACATAGCGACGTCAATTATACTGGAACCCGCTTGTCTAAGGCGCTCCTGAGCTCGCCTCAAACGGAGATCCAACACGTACTGATGTGGAGTCAAGCCGGTCGCCGCCCGGAACATCCGAAGGAAGTGCGCGCGGCTATAGCCGCTTTCTTCGGCCAGGCTCTCAAGGCTCAGGTCCGTTCCGAGGTTCGCATCGATCTTCTCGCGTACGCGACTTAATATGCGCGGAACAAGAGCAGTTGGCCGGGACCTTGGCATTCGGATTGGACGGAGATCAAGCAGTAGATATCTGGTAACGAGCGCGTGCGCGAGCGAATCGACGTAGAGCCGTCCGAAGGGTTGTTCCGCCTCGAGTTCATCCACGAGCATTCCCAAAATGCGCTGTATCGACGTTTCTTTTAACCCCGGACGGAATTGCGGTTCGACGGCGACGCAATTAAGCTCATCGCTTACGCTACGGATGAACTCATCCTGGATGGCGCAATGGGTTAGCTCAGCCGGCGTGTGGAACCGAAGATCCGGCACTGGGCCCAACGGCGTGATCATGAGCGCCCGCGAACGAGTTACGGTCGCGACGAACTCGCCGGAAATGCCGCGGTATTCAAAACGACAAGGAGAACTCGGAAACATCGAAATGACTTGCCTGTCGATGGACGCAGCGGTCCGCTCTC